>JABXHV010000089.1 GCA_013373445.1 Paracoccaceae bacterium
AGGAACGCGCGGTCACTCTTGTAGGTGACGTCCCAGCCAAAGTCCCAATTGCCGACCAGGTTGAAAGCACCCGTGGTCCGGGCACCTACGCGCCAATCTTTGGCGCCGGATGAACCGGAAAACGCATCGGCGTCCAGCTGCCGTATGCCAGCGATAGAAAGTGACGCGGTGCCCTTTTCAAACCTTTGCCGATAGCTGACGTCTGCCAACAAGCCCTGGCGAGATAACCCAGTTGCTGTCGCGGTCAGTTCAGAAGACGGGCTAAGTGCCCAGTAGTAGGGTATTGTTGCACCAGTGCCCAACCTCGTCGAATTGACAAAATTAGGAGCCAGGAAACCGCTCTTTCGCTTAACCGAGGGATCCGGCATCGACATGTAGGGCAAATAGGCAATTGGCACACCGAAAAACTCGAAAGACGCATCTTCGTAATAGATGCGGCGTTCCTGTTTGTCGTGAATGATCTTGCCGGCCCTGATACGCCAAAGTGGGGGCTTGTAGGGCGCGCCCTCATTCTGCGTATAGACGGTGTAGACGCCATTTTCGAGAGTTGTGACCTTGTCCGACGTCCTTGTGACGCGTTCACCCCGGAGCTGCGTGCGGTTCGGGGTGTCAATTTGCAGCGCTTGTGCAAAGCCTTCTGCAAAGTTTTCCGACAAGGTCAGTTCGTTCGAACGTACAATATTTCCGTCGGGCTCTGTCATAATTACATTGCCGCGCGCCACAAGGCGCTGCGTTGCCCGGTCAAATTCGATCTGGGTTGCTTCTACCGTATACCCATCATAGAGCACTTCGACGCTACCGGTGGCAACGATGATATCACGGTCAAAGTCATAAGTGATTTCTGCAGCTTCAAGTTCCATCTCGGCATTCTGATCGCTCGATGCAGAGAAATTACCAAAATTCTGTGCAGATGACGAGTAGGTAGTTGACGAAATAGTCAGCGCAAATACCGAAACGCCGAGCGCAAGCGATAGGCAAAGCGACTTGGTCACCAGGCCTTTCGATGCAGCTTCTTCAGCCGAAATCAGTTTGTGAAAGATGGAAGAACTAATCACGCGCGCCTCAACCATCTTCCTGATGCAATAGGATAGTCAAACCCATTAAAACCCCAAAAATCCCCGGAGCCCACGCAGCAACGATAGGAGGAATAATACCTGCACCACCGAAATCTTTCGTAAGCTCAGTTAGAACGTAAAGCACGAACCCAGCCAAAATTCCACCCAGAATCATCTTTCCAAGCCCACCAAAACGCGAAACCCGCAATGAAACCGACGCTGCAATGAGCACCATCGCAACCAAAAGTAGAGGTCGGGCTAAAAGAGTTTGATATTGAAGGGTATAGCGATACGCTGGAAGTCCGGCATTTCTGGCCAGTTCGATAAACTTTGGCAACTTCCAGAACGAGATGGATTCAGGTGAACCGATGCTTTCCCGCACTTCGGTGGCGGTCAAAAACGTACTGATTTCATACTGTGAATAACTCTCGGGATCCGCGTCCGTGGTATAAACAGTCGCATCCGTCAAATACCAGATGTGATTACCGAGTCGCGCTTCCCTGGCCTCGACCCGCTCGCGGAAGGTTCCAGTGCGGTCAAAGGTGAAGATGGTCACTCCCAAAAGCGTTTCGCCGCCATTCAGGAGCTGTTTGGCCAGCAGCACGGATTCCCCATCAAGTCCGTCCTGTCGTACCCAAACTTCCTCTGTCGTCTGCAGGACGAGGCTTTGCTCGGCCCCAAACAGGCCGGCCGCAATTTCCTCGGACTTGTGCTGCATCCAAACGGCAGCCGGATTGTATGCTGTAACGGAAAGAAGTCCGATCACAAGACCGACTGTGACAGCTGGAAAAATGAATTGCCAGACGGACATGCCGGCCGCGCGCGTGACGACGAGCTCAAGTGCGCGGCTTAAGCCGACAAAAGCGGCGATGGATCCGAAAAGGACCGTGAAGGGGATCACCTGTTCCAGGAGCAGCGGCACGCGGAACAGCGAGATGATGCTGACACGCAATATCGAAAAGCCCTCACGGTCTCCGCCGCGGCGAACCAGCTCCAGCACGTCAAACAGATAGATCAGCGCCATGGCCAGCAAGAACAATCCGAAGATTGCCTTAATAAAGCGCCCAGAGAAATAGATCGTCAGCGTCCGGCCGAGCAACATGATCAGGCTACTCCGCTGGGTGTTTGGCCGCTCAGCTTGCGGTTGATGCGCTCAATCACGCCAGACACACTCTCGTTGAGGCGCAGTAGCCATTTCGGTGTTTTCAGGTCATCCGCCTTGATGATCGCCCAAAGCGCCAGGACAATGCCAAGCGCAGGCAAAAGATAGAGCGTCCAAACCAGGGAAGCTGCGCCACCCACCACCGCCGTCAAGCCAAATCCGGCTGTCCGCAAACCGACGCAGGCAACAATGGCGCCAATGAGTGAACTTGAACGGCTCTGCCGCGTGGTTCTGGCTTTTCCCAGGAAGGCGAAGACGATCATTGAAAACGCAATCGCGTAAAGCGGTTGGCTGAAGCGGTCGTGGAGCTCCTGCAGCAGCTTGTCCCTGTTCTGCTGTGCATAAACATCGTCCTCTGCCGGGGACAGGAGATTGGCCGTTGTGCGTTCGCTGGCCTTGTAAATCGGGTTTGACGCTTCCGGAATGAGATTGGACAAGTCGAATGCATAGGACTGGAAACGGACAATCGAGATTTCGCCGCTGTTCTGAGGGCGTCGCTGGATCGTGCCATTTTGCATGATCAGCAGTGTTCTTCCACCGGCTTCCACGATGTTCCCGGTTTCGCTTTGATAGGTGAATGCTGTCAGCGGATCCCGCGTGTCATGCATCAACAGACCGTCAAGTGTTCCGTTTCCGGATCTGTTGCGAATATGGAACGTCAGCCCTTTTTCAACATTGATAAATTTGCCGGGCTTGACGATGTTGGCCACGAGATCGGCGCGCACACGGGCGACCTCATTGCGCAGTTCAGCAAGTCCTTTCGGGGCGACATACAGTGATAGCGAGGCGCTGAATCCGGCGACAAGGATCGCGAAAATTAGAACGGGCTTGAGGACCAGAAAACGTGATCCGCCGGTCGCGCTGATGACGATCAGCTCACTGTCACTCGACAGCGCGTTCAGAACTATGACCAGGGCAATCATGAGGGCAAAAGGCGCAACGATGACGACCAGAAACGGCAACGCCAGCATGGTGATGCTGATGAACTGAACGATCGTCTGTCCCTTGGAGGTAACAAGATCCAGCTGGCGCAGAGCCTGGGTGGCCCAAACGACACCGGTCATCGCGGACAATGTCATGACGAACACGAAAAAAGCGCGCTTAATGATATATCGTTCGAGTGTTTTCATGCCCGCTTTTCAAAAGGTCAAAGAGCTGCTCAGGTTGGTTCATGCAGCTCTGCAAATCGATTGGGCTTCAGTATCACAAACTTTGGTGAACGCTGGCTCAATAAACGTGGTTAATTCCTTTTAATTTCCAATACCCTTGCAGACAAGTCCGTCATTCCCCATCATCACAGTTAAACGCATCAGTGAATTGCGGATCATTCCGGTGACAAACCATGTCAGGCAAGCGATCCGCTTCCAGTTCAAAAGATAGGGAATTTCATGAGCAAATTGACCAAGGTCTCTTTCGCAGCTCTTTCGCCTGTGACATCTGGCGTGGCGGTGCTTCTGTCAGGTGAGGATCTGGCATTTGGACCAACCGCGACGGATATGCTGGCGTCTTTGTCCGGTGGGCTCGAGAAAGTTGCGAAAATCGCAGGTTTCACAGGCAAGAAGGGCACGTCGCTCGACTTGATCGCACCAGCAGGCCTCGAGCTAGACCGGTTGATCGTGCTTGGCGTTGGCAAGGCCGCTGATCTGGATCAGGACGCTTGGGTCAAACTGGGCGGGACGCTGCAAGGGATCCTGGCCTCTGCCAAGGTGCCTGCCGCAACACTGGTGTTTGACGCTTTTGATGATGAGACAGTCAGTGCAGAGTGCGCAGCGTCGATGGTAATGGGGGCAAAACTGCGCTCCTATGACTTCGATACCTACAAGATCAAAAGCGCCCCCAAGGAAGCACCTGTAAAGGTCAAGTTGACCCTTGCCGTCGCCGATCCCAAGGCGGCGAAGAATGCCTGGAACACGTGCGATGGCATTTCCGATGGCGTTGTTCTGGCCCGCACGCTTGTCAATGAACCACCGAATGTTCTGGGTCCGGTTGAATTTGCCAAGGCCGCAAGCGACCTCTCTTCTCTTGGTGTTGACGTGGAGATCCTCACCGAGAAGGAAATGAAAAAACTCAAGATGGGTGCCTTGATGGCCGTGGCCCAGGGATCTGTGCGTCCTCCACGTCTGGCGATCATGAAATGGAATGGTGGCAAGAAAGGCGATGCGCCGCTGGCCTTCGTTGGCAAAGGCGTGGTGTTTGACACTGGCGGCATTTCCATCAAGCCCGGCGCCTCGATGGACGAGATGAAGGGGGATATGGGCGGAGCGGCCGCTGTCACCGGTTTGATGAAAGCTCTGGCCAGCCGCAAGGCCAAGGTGAATGCCATCGGCGTCATCGGTCTGGTGGAGAATATGCCCGATGGAAATGCCTATCGCCCGGGCGATATCCTGACCGCAATGTCCGGCGAGACCATTGAGGTTCTCAACACGGATGCGGAAGGCCGTCTGGTTCTGGCCGATGCGCTTTGGTACACGCAAGAGCGCTTCAAACCGGCCTTTATGATCGATTTGGCCACCTTGACCGGTGCGGTGATTATCGCGCTTGGCAATTTGAACGCCGGCCTCTTCACCAACACCGATGAACTGGCCGAGCGCCTGGACAAGGCCGGCAAGCTTTCCGGGGAACATGTCTGGCGTTTGCCGCTCTCTGCTGGGTACGACAAGCTGATCGATACGCCGAATGCGGATGTGAAAAACACCGGTGGTCGAACGGCTGGCTCAATCACCGCGGCGCAGTTCCTTCAGCGCTTCACGAATGATGTGCCATGGGTACATCTGGACATCGCCGGAACTGCTTTCGGAGCTCCAAAGGACGAGATCAATCAGGGCTGGGCCTCCGGATACGGGGTGCGCCTTCTGGATCGTCTTGTGTCAGAGTACTATGAGGCCTGATGGCCCGCGTTTGAAACGGCAAAACCCGCCATATGGCGGGTTTTGCATGTCTAAATACCGGTTTTGTGCAACCGGCTCAGAAAATCATTTACTCAGCAGGTTTTATAAGTCTGACAGGCGCTTGCCTGCTCGGTGACGATCAGACCCATACCGAAAGTCGCTCCGGCCATGGCGATAACCAGCGAGAAAAAAACCACAACACGTGTAATCATTCATTCCCCCAAAAGTTGGACCTAGTCTACGAAACCAGATCCAAAACATCCGTGATCCCGATCACGAAAAAGCCCCATACGGGATCTTTTTAAGCATCTGAAAATTTGCGAACGGTTAATGATACGGAAATCGGGTGGTGTCCATTGCAAGTTGTTGTTATCCCCAAAACCGGCGAGAACCTGTTGCCCGGATGCATCACTTTTGCCTCTGGAAGATCCGCCTGTGGCGCTCAACATGAAGCCTGGAAAGGGCGTTTCACTATGGTCTTGAACATAATAAGCGTTAGTACGTAATGCTTTAGGGCGAGAACTGCGGCGGTTCCTCACTTGAAAGAACGCTTTGTAGAAGTCGGCATTGGCGGCAAATATCTCACGCGAGTTTTGCAGATATGTTATGAGCGTTGACACAAGACAAGACCAATGGGCCCGCAGGACGGGCCGCAAAAGGTCGTGGATAATGAGCAAGTGACCTGATGAGCGTCGAAGTCCTTTTCTATCAATTGATGCATCAACCGCTCGAAGCGGCCTTGCCCCAGCTCCTCGGCAAATGCCTTGAGCGGGATTGGCGGGTCGTGGTCCAGACCGGGTCAGAGGCGCGCTGCAACGCGCTCAACGACCATCTTTGGACCTATGCCGCAGATGCCTTCCTGCCTCATGGCACGAAGGCTGATGGCCATGCAGAACGCCAGCCTATCTATTTGACAAGCGAGGGCGACGCCCCCAATCAGCCTGCTGTACGCTTTCTGGTCGACCGCGCCGTGCCCCCGGCGCTGGCCGACTACACCCGCGTGATTTTCATGTTTGATGGCAACGACCCTGAGGCCATGCAGGATGCGCGTGTGCGCTGGAAAGAGGCCAAGGCAGAAGGCTTCGAGGTGACCTACTGGCAGCAGGGACAGCAGGGCAACTGGGAGCGCAAGGCCTGACGCAGGCCCGTTGTTTCCCGCCGTTGAGACCAGCCATGTTGAAGTGCCGCAACTGCGGGCAGGTCTGTTTTCGCTTGCAACTTCTGATATCATCACTCTAGGTAAGTAGAAGGCCTGAGCTTTGGCAGGCCTCTGAAACCATTTGATACAGGAGAGGATTTCAATATGGGTTTCTTTGAATTTGTGAAAGATGCGGGCAAGTCGCTGTTTGGCGGTGATGACGAACCGGCATCCAGCGCAACGGCACTTGAAAAGGAAGTGGCCGACCTTGGTCTGGACGGCGATGTGAAAGTCGAAGTTGAAGGCGAGACCGTCAAGGTCGCAGGCGCCGCTCCCACACAGGAAGCCCGTGAGAAATTGATCCTGGCCCTTGGCAACGTCTTTGGTATTTCCAAGGTTGAAGAAGAAATCGCGGTCGATAACGCCGAACCGGAAGCACGGTTCCATACCGTTGAGCGCGGCGATACCCTTTGGGCGGTCTCCGAGAAAGCCTATGGAAATGGCGCCAAGTACCAGGCGATTTTTGAGGCCAACAAGCCGATGCTTTCCCATCCGGACAAGATTTATCCGGGCCAGGTGCTGCGTATTCCGGAACTTTGATCCCATAGCAGAGCTCCGTGTTCTGATCCCGGCCCGGTGAATTGCTCACCGGGCTTTTTTTTGTGCGGAGGGCACCGCGCTCCAGGGCATAGGGTCCTTCGCCACACCCACCGACGCATCCCGGACGTGGTCTCATTCAGCTTTTTGGGGATCCAATGCCCATCTCGGCAGAACAGAGGTTTCGGGTCTGTGGGTGGGGCCACATTGCGCGCGGGCCATTTCCCTCTGGCCACTGCCGCACCGTGGAGTGGATCCCCGGTCAAGTCGGGGATGACTGTCGGGAGAAGGAGAGGTGAGTTCGAGGTGAGACCTCATCCCCCCCGCGCCAGCACCGAAATCACCGCAAGCTCTCCCTTCGGTGTGTTGCTGAAGTGCATGTGTTGTTTCGTCGCTCTCGCGGCGCGCCCGGATGCATCGAAGTGTAAAGGGG
>JABXHV010000127.1 GCA_013373445.1 Paracoccaceae bacterium
ACCGCTTGCCCATCAGGCGGCCCTGCATATCCACGATACACGCGAGAACGGTGTCAATTTCTCCACCGGATACAGCCGCTTTCAACGCTTCAATAGTCAGATTTCCAGCCATGAGGGTCAGGTCCATTCATAAATCTTGTTCGTCGAAACCGGCCCGGGAAAATCCCGGACCGGAGTGTTTGAAAGTACGACAGCCAAAAGGCGTCTGCTTAGCCGTAACGATACGGGCGGCCAGCCTTTGCCATGTCGGAGTTGTACTTCTTGAAGATTTCGACAACCTTCGCCTTGGTTTCAGACTCAGCTGCGATTTCGTCCCAGAACTTGACCGCTGCTTCTTCCACGGTTGCCCATTCGGCATCAGGGATGGTTGTGAGTTCCATCTTGGTGCCGTTGACGCGCAGAGCTGCTTCGCCGCCCCAGTACCACCACTGACGGTAGTAATGAGAAGAATCCATTGCGAGCTGCACAAGTGTCTTCAGGTGATCTGGCAATGCATCCCAACGTTCCTGGTTGGCGAAGAAAGAGCCGGCCCAAGCGCCTGAGATGTTGTTTGTCAGGAAGTAGTTGGTCACATCAGCCCAACCGACTGTATAGTCTTCGGTAATACCGGACCATGCAACACCATCGAGTTCGCCAGTCTGCACGGCGACTTCGATGTCTTCCCAAGGAAGTGTCACAGGCACAACGCCGAACTGGCTCATGAAACGACCAGCAGTCGGGAATGTGAAGACACGCTTGCCTTTCAGGTCAGCCAAAGAGCGGATTGGGTCTTTGGTCGCGAAGTGGCAAGGGTCCCAAGAACCCGCAGAGATGTGCTTGACGCCAACCTTTGCATATTCTTCTTCCCAGATTTCCTTCAGGCCATACTGGTTGAACAGAACCGGCACATCGAGGGAGTAGCGGGATGCGAACGGGAAGTAACCGCCGAAAACGGTAACTTCGGTTGGAGATGCCATGGAGTCATCATCGGACTGAACCGCGTCGATGGTGCCGTTCTGCATTGCGCGGAACAATTCACCGGTCGGAACGAGCTGGTCAGCTGTGTAGAGTTCGATGACCATTTCACCATTGGCTGCCTTGTTGAAGGCATCAATAGCAGGCTTGATCACATGTTCAGCGAGGGCAGGGCCAGCGTAAGTCTGCAAGCGCCACTTGATTTGTTCCTGCGCGCGCACAGCCGGCGCAGCAAGCGTCGAAGCGCCAGCAGCAGCTACGGTGCCTACGCCGGCTTTTTTGAGAAAGTCACGTCTATTGGTCATGCTAGTATTCCCCTTCTTTGGTGAAATCGCACCGCGCTCCTGTCTTTTGACGTTTTGGAAGCCCGGCAAATGTGCATTCGATCTGGTTTGTCCAGTTCTATATTTTTGTCTCCTCAACGGCCATAGACTGTACTTGGCAGCCAAAGTGCGAGCTGAGGGAAGATCATTACGATGATCAACGCAAGAACCATGACCGCCACGAAAGGCGTGATGGATGCGTAGATATCTTTCATCGTTATTTCCTTGGGAGCCATGGCTCGCATAAGGAACAGGTTATAGCCAAACGGTGGCGTCATGTAGGCGATCTGTGTGGTGATCGTGTAGAGCACACCATACCAGATCAGAACTTCATTGCGCGGCATTCCCAAGTCCAGTGTTCCAACCAGCGGAACATAGAGCGGCGCCACAATGACCAGCATCGCCGTGTCATCCAGGAAGGTGCCCATGACCAGGAACGACAGCTGCATCAGGACCAGGATCATCCAAGGGCTCAGGCCGAGTTGTTCGGTGAACAGGCTCTCGATGGCCTTCACGGCGCCCAGCCCGTCGAATACGGAACCAAAGCCGAGGGCCGCCAGAATGATCCACATGAACATGCAGGAGATACCAAGCGTCTGCTTCAGACAGCTGATCAGGATATCGAGCGTCAGGCGGCGCTTTGCAATTGCGGCCAGCAAGGCAGTTCCCGCGCCGATTGCCGAGCTTTCAACCAGGCTGGTCCAGCCGTTCACGAACGGCACCATCATTGCGGCGAAGATGAAGATTGGCAGCGTACCAGCTAGAAGCAGCTGGAACTTCTCGTTTTTCGACACCTCGCGCTCTTCTGCGCTGAGGGCAGGACCGAGAGATGGCTGAAACTTGCACCGTATGGCGATGTAGATGATGAACATCGCAGCCATGACCAGTCCAGGAATAACGCCCGCAAGCCAGAGCTGGCCAACAGGTGCGCGCGCGATCATCGCGTAAAGCACGAGAACGACCGACGGCGGAACCAGGATTCCAAGGGACGACCCCGCCTGGATCACCCCGGTGACCATGCGTTTGTCATACCCCCGCTTCAGCAGCTCAGGCAGTGCGATCGTTGCACCGATTGCCATGCCAGCAACAGACAGGCCGTTCATCGCTGAAATCAGAACCATCAACAGGATCGTGCCGATTGCCAGACCGCCGGGCATTGGGCCCATCCAGACGTGGAACATTCTGTACAAATCGTCAGCGATGCGGGATTCTGACAAGATGTAGCCCATGAAAATGAACATCGGCAGTGTCAGAAGCGGGTACCATTTCATCAGCTTCATGGAGGCTGAGAAAGGAACATCACCGCCACCCGTGCCCCAAAGGGCAATTGCTGCAATCGCCGCGATACCGCCAATGGCACCGAAGACGCGCTGCCCCGTCAGGAGCATCAGCATCATCGATGAGAACATCAGGATTGCGATCATCTCATAGGACATCAGACGGTCTCCCCTTCATCCTGAATTCGGGCGATATCTTTCAGGAGCTCGGAGACTGACTGCAAGAACATGAGAGTGAAACCGATCAGCATCACCAGTTTGATTGGCCACAGATAAGGTCGCCAAGCCGTCGGGCTGCGTTCGACATAGCCAATGACGTCTTGCGCACCGCTCGGGCCGCCAGTGACAAAGGCAATAAACAGATCCCAATAGAATTCCAGACTGTTCTTGCCGAAGTAACCCAGAGAATAAGCGGTTGAGTTCAGCGCGCCATAGATCAGAACACCCAGGTAGAACAACAGCAGCAACACCGTGAATGCGTCGAACCAGGCTTTCTTTTTGACCGACCACTCTGCATAAAAGAGATCCATGCGCACGTTCGATCCCATCTGGATCGAGTAAGGTCCGCCCAAGACGTAGTAGGCGACCATTGCGAACTGCGCGACTTCAAGCGTCCAAAGTGATGGGTTGAAAAAGGTTTTTGAGATGGACGACCAAAGAAGGATCGCAGCCATGACAAAAACGCCCCACATCATGATCTTTCCCAGACCGCGATTGAAGCCGTCGATGGTCTTGATGTAGCTACAGGCGAGTTTACGCAGCATCTGCTTCCCCCGTCGACTTGAGCGCTTCTGTCAAAATCGGTGACAGAAGCTCAGCCCATGCAGCTTCCTGCTCGGCTGTTGTGATTTCGTCGTTGCGAATTTCAATCATCAGCGATTTCAGGCCACGCTCGGTCCCGTGTCGATTGAGAGTGTAATAGACGCCGTCGGAAGGTGCGTAAGGCTCGTTGTCTCCAACGCTATAGTTGGTCGAAGAGGCAAGGGCTTCAAGCGACGGTGTCGCCAAGGCGTCATCCTCGCCGTAAATCAAGCCGATTTCCCAGGGACGCTGAACACCTTTGTACACTGGGGTGTAGCTGTGGATCGACACGACTGCTGTTTGTTTGTCCGCAGCAATACGCTCGCTGATGACCTGATCAATCGCGCTGTGGAACGGCGTATGCGAAAGCGCAATCCGCTCTGCTCGCTGCGCGTCGGTCAGGTTTTGGTTGCCGGGAACATCGGTCAACTCGCTGCATGGCGGCACGAGGTCATGCGCGTCGACGGAACGGTTGCAGTCAATAACCAGTCTGGACACATTGGAGTAGACGAGTGGCGCATCTAGTAACTTTGAAAGCACAAGGGACACTCCAAGTGCACCCGGATCCCATGCGATATGAGCCTTGCGGTCGGCTTCGCTAAGTCCGAGATCTCCGAGAGTATCCGGGATAAAGTTGCTGGCATGATCGCATACGAGAACGAACGGGCTCGAGCCACCCGAATTGATGATCGTCACCGGCTCAAAACCAGAAGGTCCCGACAGTTTTTCGCTCATGCTTACGCCTCTGTACTGCGTCTCCGTTAAGGGCTGTATTTTTTGTTACAGAATTGCGCCTACGGAAAATTCTTGTATGATTTGATACATACTCACGTCATAAGTCAAATGGAAATCCTGAGAACGGATGACGAATTTATGTGCAGCCTGTTTACAGGGAAGGCGCTGACCATGGCCCGGACGTTGTTGGAAGACATACACGAAAAACTCGATGAGTTTACTGCGACGGAGCGTAAGGCTGCACGCGCTTTGCTGGCTAATTATCCGCTTCAGGGTTTGGGAACCGTGGCTCAATTTGCCGACGCTGCCGGCGTAAGTTCGCCAACGATATTGCGTTTCGTTGCAAGGCTTGGATTTGCGGGATTTGCGGGGTTTCAGGAACACCTTCGCCAGGAGTTACAAAGCCAGCTAAATACCCCGTTGGCGCGTAGTTCGGTCATGGCAGGGAAATCGGAGAACTCAAGCGATCCTCTGCTGGAAGCCTTGATCGACAACCTGAGAGAGACTTTCGCCAATCTGCCAAGCGGTAATCTGAATTCCCTGATCAAGCTCTTGGCGGATGACCGGCGCCCCGTTCACATGATCGGTGGCCGCTTCACCGATGGACTTGCCCGCTATATGGCAGCCCACCTGAGAATTGTGCGTTCCAATGTCCATCATGTTGCAGGCCAGCAAGGCAACTGGCTGGATCAGCTGATCGACATCGGGTCTCGTGACGTCATCGTCGTTTTCGATATTCGGCGCTATCAGGAAGAAATTATTCGCTTCTCAAAGGCCGCGGCAAAGCAGGGTGCAACCATCGCCTTGATCACAGACAGCTGGATGTCGCCAGTCGGCAAATTTGCAAGCTTTGTTTTGCCAAGCCGAGTGGCGGTTCCGTCTGCCTGGGATTCCAGCCTGGCGCTGATGGCAATTGCCGAGGTGCTTATAGCGGGGGTGACCAGCGAGAACGCCGGGCGCTCCCAAGAACGCATGCAGGCGCTGGAACAACTGCGCGATGCGGACAGTGCGTTGCGATCTCCTGAAGACTGATCAGGTTGATGACTTTGCCTGTGCGGCGGCCTCTGCGGCGCGTTTCGCCTGCCGCATGATCGGTTCCATCTGATTGAGAAACCTGGAGCGGTCCTCCTTTGTAAAGGCGGGTGCTCCCTGGCGGATTTCTCCTGCCTCACGCAGTTGCGTTGTCAAATCACGCATGGCAAGGCGTATGCCCATCGCATCTTCGCGGAAGGGCTTGCCAGTTGGCCCGATCACCAATGCACCGGCATCCACGCAGCGTGACGCAAGAGGCACATCGGCCGTGACGACCACGTCACCTGTGGTCGCATGTTCGGCAATCCAGTTGTCCGCCTCATCCAAACCTTCGGAGACAATCTTGCGCTCGACATACGGGCTGTCAGGCAATCGCATCCAGGAATTGGAAACGAACATGATCGTCACCTTGTGGCGTTCCCCAACACGCACGGCTTCCTGTTTGACCGGGCAGGCATCCGCATCAATGTACAAAATGGTCATGGGTGTTATCCCTCTTGCGCTTCTTCCAGGTAGCCGCAAATCCCATCAGCGGCGCTGATGCCCATGGAAAAACAGGCTTGCAACAGATAACCGCCGGTAGGCGCTTCCCAATCCAGCATTTCTCCGGCCACAAAGACCCCGGGAAGTTTCTTTAACATCAGTTGGTCGGTTACCTCATCAAGCCGAATACCGCCAGCAGATGAAATCGCGCGATCGATATCATATGGCGCGTAGGCCATCAGCGGCAATTGCTTGATTCTGCGGGCAAGGTCTTCTGCCGTATTCGGTAAGGGGCCTGCTTCATGCAATAGCGACGTGAAAACGGGCGGTAGCCGTAGCGCTTTGCGCAGGAAGGTTGAGGTTGACTGTTTTTTGCGTGACGCGCTCAAACGTTCAACGGTTTCTTCAAGAGAAAGATCAGGCTTCAGATCGAGTTGAATTTCTGCCTGACCGTTGAGTTCGATGGTGTTTCGGATTTCTGCGGACAGTGCGTAAACGGCGCTGCCTTCAAGACCTTTGTCAGAAAGCACCGCCTCGCCGAGGACACTTGCATCGCCATGTGAGAGTTTGATGCGCTTCAGTGGCTCACCCGCAAAGCGCTGCTTCAGAACGTCGCTCCAGTTGACCAGGAAACCGCAGTTGGCCGGTACGAAGGGCTTTATTTCAACGCCTTTGTCCAAAAGGGGTGAAACCCATGCTGCATTGGAACCCAGTTTTGGCCAGCTTGCACCGCCCATCGCCAGCAGCACTGAGCGCGCCGACCAAGTCTCTTCAACGCCGGTCCAGTTCTCAATCAGGATATCTTGCGGCGTGTTACCAAAGCCTAGAAAACTCGTACGTGAAAACAGCTTGACCTCTTTGCGGGCCAGTCGTTCGAGCAGTGCGCGCAGGAGAGGGGACGCCTTCATTGCCTTGGGAAACACCCTGCCGCTGGTTCCTACAAACGTTTGTTGTCCAAGGCCTTCGCTCCAATCCCGAAGGTCGCTGGGCCCGAAGTTGTTTACGTAAGGGAATATAAAGTCCTTGGCTTCACGATATTTCTCTACGAACGTCTCAAGTGGATCGCTGTGCGTGATGTTGAGGCCGCCTCTGCCCGCCATCAGGAATTTTCGTGCTGGCGATGGCAGTCGGTCGATGACTGAAACACTGAGGCCACGTGCGGATAACTGGTCGGCGGCGATGAGGCCACTGGGCCCGGCGCCGATAATAAGGACATCTATCATGATCGTCTTATAGTCTTCGACGGCCCAATGGAAAATCAAAAATCTTCGTAAAATTGCGACAAGTGGCGGGGCGAAAAGAGAATTCCGTCAATCTTAAGTTAGTAATTTATTGTGTTTTCTAATGTAAGAATTTCACGGAACGAACGTCCTGCAGAGATGTTTATGCAGCTTTTGCGAAAAGAACTTACTCTGCAAGATACGGGAAATGACGCATGGCTGAAAACGACTTCAAGATCTTGCTCATAGATGAGGATAAGAAGGTTCACCTTGCTTTCCAGCAACTCTTTGCTGGAAAATTCAACGTGCAGGCCTTCACTGATCCTGAAGAAGCTCTTGATTGGCTTAAGAAAAACCGCAACACACCTGTGATCGTGAGTGGGTTTAACCTGCCAGGCGCAGGCGGCCTGGGTTTTCTGAAGACATCTGAAAAATTTGCCCCGATGGCATCCCGAATTCTTCTGACAGGCGAGAAATCTGTCGAAGTCGCCAAGCGCGCTATCAATGAGGCGGGCGTCTTCATGTTCCTCTTGAAGCCTGTTGCCAAAAGTGAACTTATTTCGGCGATCAGCGCGGCAATGAGCCACCACGCAAAAATCGCTCAGGAACGTGCCCTTTTGGAGAAAACCCTGTCTGGATCAGTCAAGTTGCTGATCGACATGTTGGCACTCTTCCATTCAGAAGCCTTCCGCCGCACAACAGTGATGCGTCAGCAGGCATCGCGTCTGGCAAAGTATCTGGGCATCTCCAAGACCTGGGAATTGGACATGGCAATCATGTTCTCTCCGCTGGGAGAGGCGTTGCTGCCGAAACATGTCTTGTCCCGCTATCATGCAGCCCGAAGTTTGTCGGCTCAGGAACGAGAAGTTCTGGCAATGGCTCCAGGACAGACGCGGGATCTTTTGAAGAACATCCCGCACCTCGAGAAGGTCGCTGATATTTTGTATCTGGGTGGTCGCGGCTATGATGGCTCAGGCTTTCCAGAAGATGGGCCGGTTGGTGAGGATATTCCTCTCAATGCGCGGGTTTTGAAGTTGTTGACCGACCTTTGGTTCGCCAGCGCAGAGCAGGGTGTCGACGCCGCCGCGTTTGAAGCCTTGAAGATCAACGCCAAGCAGTATGACCCGAAGCTTCTGGAGTTGGCGGAGAACGTTCTGTTGACGGAAAGCGGTGAGCCGCAGCCGACCGAAGTGATCTCTTGCTACATCAAGGCATTGCGTCCAGGCGATGAGCTGGTCGATGATATCCTGTCAGAAGGCTCCAACGAATTGATCCTGTCGCGAGGTCATCAGCTGACCCTGACGACGATCCGCCGCCTGTCGCAATATCATCAGGTGGCAGGTGTTCGCCAGCCAGTGCGTGTGCGCCGATTGGTGACCTTGATTGAACCAACCAAAGAACCGCTGATAGCTTAAGCTTCTGCGGAGAGCTGAACAGGGCAAGACCCTGTTCAGTCCGTCTTACTGTTATCCATCAGATCGGCTTCATAGGCTTTTGCGATCCGCAAAAAGCGTGAATGTGCAAAGTTCATCGACAGCACAAATCCCCACCAGCCATAGCGCCAGTACTGGCGCATCACATAGCCTTTGAAAAACGCAACGGGAAACTCAGCGAGCAATCGGAGTTTTGGCACGCTGCGCCCGCGGGCGCGCATGTCTGCGACTTGCATGTTGGAGTAGCGATTGTATTTGTCGACCTGGAAGGTCATCGAGCGGATGGAGCGATGCGCGATTGGCGACTGGAGCACCTTGGTCGTTGATCCGGGCTCCGGGCGCACCGTGTCGTGGACGGACGAGGCTGAAAAACGACCCTTGTCAGGTCTGTAGAGGCGAATCTGATGATAGCCGTACGCCCAAGGGGTCGGCCATTCTTCATGTGGGAAAACGTCCCGGATCATGATACGCCAACTGTCGGCGCTGGTGTTACGACCGCTTTCGAACAGCTCTCGTAGTTCCTGAACCAGCTCTGGTGTCAGCGCCTCGTCTGCGTCGATATTCAGCAGCCAATCATGCTTACATTGATCCTCGCCGAAGCGCTTTTGAGGCCCATATCCAGGCCATTCATTGAAAATTACCCGCGCGCCAGCTTCCTCGGCAACCTTGACCGTGCTGTCGGTTGAGCCACTGTCGACGACGATTATTTCTGCGGCAATGCCACTCACGCTTTCGATCGCTCGCGCGATGCGATCTTCTTCATTCTTGGTGATGATGAAGACGGAAAGAGGGAGCTGATCAGTCATTGCGGCTACGGGTTCCGTTCAAAGCAATATGTTGCAGGCCTGAATACCGGTTTTCTGCAGAATGGGAAAGCGCTTAGGGATCTGCACGACCCAGCGCTTGCCGATATTTGTGCTGCGGTGCAAAATTATTCTTACAAAATCGGTTTTGATTCAGATTATTGACATTCGAAACCGATTTTGTAAGTATTTTATTTCAAGAAGCAGGCGTTCAAGAAACGAAACGCTGCAAACAAAACTGCCATCAGAGACGCAAAGTTTCGGCAGAACGGGGATGGAATTGGGCGGATCAGTGACGATCACCGATGTTGCGCGCCATGCAGGCGTAACAAAGGGCACCGTTTCCAGGGTGCTCAACAACTATACGGATATTTCGCAGGGCACCCGTTCCAAAATCCTGAAATCGGTGCAGGAGCTGGGCTATGTGCCCTCCGCCACGGCACGTAATTTGAAGCGTGGCCGACAGGACACGTTGGGAATTGTGTTACCGATCGGGAAATCCGCCGGTGTCGATCCGTTCCTGGCAGAATTCGTCGATGGCATCGCCCGCGAGCTGGATGGCAGTGACAAGGATCTGCTGATCACCACTGCCCATTCCGAAACCCATATGGTTGAAACGCTCGAGCGCCTGATTGCTCGCCGAAAAGTCGATGGCTTCATTTTGACCAGAACACACGTTGACGACAAACGTGTGCGGTTTTTGCTGGATCGCAAATTTCCCTTTGTGCTTCATGGTCGAACAGATGTCCCTGGTAGCTATGCTTGGTATGACATCGAGAATGACGAGACATTTTCTCTCGGTGTGAAGCATCTGAATGAGTTGGGTCACGAGGCCATCGGTTTCGTTGGCGGTCCGCGCGAGCTCTATTTCGCCTTTCAGCGCAAAAGCGGATATCGCAAGGCGATGCGGGAGCTGGGGCAGGACAGTCAACAATGGCTGGTCGTTGATCAGCCGATGACCGAGTCCGGCGGCTATGCGGCAGCGGAGGAGCTGCTGAAGCGCGCTACGCCTCCCACTGCAATCCTGTGTTCGACAGACGCCCTGGCGATTGGGGCAATGCGTTGCTGCAAGGATCTTGGCCTTGCGGTCGGAGAAGACGTCTCGGTCGTTGGATATGACGGTCTGCCGGTTGGCGGATACACCGACCCGCCGCTGACCACCTACTCACAATGTGCACATGCTGCGGGCGGCAAAGTCGCAAACATGTTGATCAAGGTTATCGAAGGGGCCAACCCCGCCGATTTGCAGTTTGTCGAACCGGCGTCCCTGGTCCGCCGGGCTTCCGACGGTCCGCGTAAGAAGAGTTCTGCCCAGATTGCCGAAATTGTGCGGCAAACACAGACGGGCAACAATCACGAACTAAAATGAGGAGAGAGTAATGTTGGGTAAGAAAAGCCTATTAATCGGCTCACTGTCAGCGGCGTTGCTGGCGGGTACATTGGGCGCAAACGCCCAAAGCTTGCGCTTCTGGACAACAGAAGAACAGCCGGAGCGCCTGGCCAAACAGGAAGAAATGGCTGCGACCTTCAAGGAAAAAACCGGCATTGATGTCGCAGTTATTCCGGTCACGGAGAAAGATCTCGGCACGCGCGCAACTGCTGCCTTCGCAGCTGGCGATCTGCCTGACGTGATCTACCATCCGCTTCAGTACGCTTTGCCGTGGGCTGAAGCCGGTATCCTCGATGCTGAAGCGGCCGGTGAAGTGATCGAAGGTCTGGGTGCTGGTACATTTGCGCCAGGTGCCTTGTCGATGGCTGCCTATGATGAGGGTTTTGCATCTGTACCGGTTGATGGTTGGACCCAGATGGTTGTCTACCGCAAAGACCTTTTCGAAGAGAATGGTCTGGAAGCACCGAACACCTACGCCAATATTCTGGCTGCGGTTGAAAAGCTTCACAATCCGCCGGAAATGTTCGGATTTGTTGCCGCAACAAAGATCGATGAAAGCTTCATGAGCCAGGTGCTGGAGCATGTCCTGCTTGCCAATGGCGTTACCCCGGTGAATGCAGACGGCTTTAAGCCACTGGATGAAAAAAAGACAATCGAAGCTCTGGAGTTCTATAAGGCAATTGCCAAGGCTTCCCCTGCAGGTGACCTCTACTGGAAGCAGTCCCGCGAACTTTATTTCGCTGGCAAGGCGGCCATGATCATCTGGTCCCCATTCATCCTCGACGAATTGGCCGGCCTGCGTGACAGCGCTCCACCAACCATCAACGATGATCCGACTTCCAAGGAACTGGCCTCGTTGACCGGGATCGTGACCACATTGTCTGGTCCATCCAACCCTTCTGGCGCTGCCTGGGGTGATGTGCGTTACTTCGGTATCACCAACGATGCCGATACCGACGCGGCCATGGAATTCGTCAAGTTCTCCATGGATGAAGGATACCTGTCCACTCTGTCGATCGCACCGGAGGGCAAGTTCCCTATCCGCCGCGGCGATACTTCCAATCCTGAGAAGTTCATCACGGGTTGGTCGGAACTGCCGGTTGGTGTGGATCGCAAGGCTCCGCTGACGGACCTCTACGATGCTGACACCATCAATCGTATTGTTGCCGGTCTCGACACAGCCAGCCGTTGGGGTGTCAAGGAAGGCCAGCTGTCGTTGGCTTCCAAGATCATCAACAGCCAGATCATCAACCGCATGGTTCGTGAATTTATCGACGGTGAGCGTGACGCAGCAGCAACTGTTGCCAAGCTCAACGATGAACTTGCCAAGATCCAGTAAGGCAAAAGCCTGATCGTCAATCCGGAAGGCGGCGTGCTCGCCTTCCGGTCCCTTCAAGTTTCAGTCCGGATGCAGGATATGACAGTCGTAGACAATGATGCCAAAGGGTCAGTTGCGACCCCGCCCAAGGGCATTGGTCCAATGCAACGCAGAGAGGCCCGGCTTGCCTTCTTCATGTTGGCGCCGACATTCCTGATTATTCTGGCAATCGTCATGGGACCATTGCTGGCCAACTTCTGGATCAGCGTCAAACCGGTCGGGCTTGCAGATTTGCGCCCACCGTCAGTGCTGGTCAATGAGCGCGAGCGCGGCAAGCCCAAGGCCGTTGGAGACGCCGTTACGCTCGAGTATCGCCTGCGCAATTCATCGCAGGACAAGGAAATTCGTGATGTTGTCCTGACTGACACTTTGCCCGCAGGCTTTATTCCTGATGTTGTTCCCGAAGGCTGCGCGATCGAAGGCAGCACCTTTACTTGTGATTTGGGAACAGTTCCTGAAAAATGGCGCGAGCGCTTGCGCCTCGAAGGTACGGTTCAAGCGGCTTTCCTGGCTGAAGACCGCATCGATCATAATGCGGTTGTGACCGGCGACTCTGACAATGTGCTGACGAACCTGGAGTTCACTCTGGAAAACTTTTATGCCGTCTTCGACGGGGACGAATTCTGGAGTGTTTTGCGGGTTAGTTTCTATTACACGATTTTTGGTACAGGCGGCGCGCTCGTTCTGGGGCTCTTCGCAGCCCAGCTTTTGAACACGTCCTTCAAGGGGCGTGGCTTTCTCCGTGGCCTCTTCCTCTTTCCCTATGTCTCTCCCGTGATCGCTGTCGCGTTCACTTGGGTCGTCCTGTTCGATCCTTTCTCGGGAACCTTCAATGCGCTTTTGACAAAAATGGGTGTGGTGGCCTCTCCGATCAACTTCTTCGGTCAGCGCGCTGTCGAGTTCTCACTTTTTGGAATTCCGCTGGAGTTCCCCTTGGCGCTTTCAACGGTGATCGCATTCGAGGCCTGGCGCTATTTCCCGTTGTCGTTCCTGTTCATTCTGGCGCGCATGCAGTCCGTCAACACGGATATGTATGAAGCAGCAGAAATGGACGGTGCAACGCCAATGCAGCAGTTCTGGTACATTTCCCTGCCGCAACTGGTGGGTATCTTGTCGGTCCTTTTCCTGCTGCGCTTCATTTGGACCTTCAACAAGTTTGACGACATCTTCCTTTTGACAGGCGGAAACGCTGGAACCCGAACCTTGACCGTTGATGTCTACGAAAAGGCATTTGCGCTCTCCAACTTGGGTGCCGGTGCAGCCGTTGCCGTGGTGGTCTTTGTTGTGCTGGTCACCTTTGCGTCTCTCTTCCTGCACTTCTCATCCAAAGAGGAGGGACTGTGATGCCATATTCCGGAACACTCATTACCGTCTTGACCGGAGCAATCTGGGGCGCTGTCTCCATGATCGTGTGTGGAGTGACGCTCACTCTGGTGACCGGTGAAATCGCTATCCCACAGGTTGGTGCTGCGGCGCTTGCCGGAATAGCCAGCGCTCTCGTTGTCGTTCTCGGCGGTGGTCTCGGGCGTATCGTGCGTTCCATGCTGATATCAGCTGCAGTCATGTTCGTCGTTTTAATGGCGATCACATTTGCTGCACCGTTCTCTCTGCCCTTGGAGCGCGCATCCCTGTTTCAGGCGGTTGCGCTTTTGGCATTCCTGGGAAGCGTGTCTTTTGCAAATGCGGCCTGCCTGAAGGGAACGACCCTTGGAGCGATGACGCGCTATGATCGCGAAGTGGTCTATATTCGCGTCTTTAAGGGCCTCGGCTTTGTGCTCTTCACCATTATGGTTGCACTGCCGTTCTACGTCATGGTGATGACTTCGTTGAAAAGTCAGCAATCGCTTCTGGGCAATCCGTTGGATCTTTCCATCGACCTGTCCCAGGGCATTGCGCCGCTGTTCCGCTCATATGTCGAGCTGTTTACAAAGTACAATTTTGGCACCTATCTGACGGTCTCGGCTGTGGTTTCCGTGGCAACAGTCTTGCTGACGCTCCTGTTCTCGGTCCCCGGCGCTTACGCGGTCTCTCGGTTACGTTTTCCAGGAAGGTCCATGCTGTCGCGCTCCATTCTGCTGATCTATATGGTGCCTGCGATCGTCTTGGTGATCCCGCTGTACGCAGTTTTCTCCCAACTCGGCCTGCGCAACAGTCTGATCGGGCTCTTGATCGTCTATCCGGCGACGACAATCCCGGTGGCGCTCTATATGCTTCAAGGATACTTCCGCGGACTTCCGGCTGAACTGGAAGAGGCCGGGCTCATGGATGGCTTGACCCGTATGGGCGTGATTTTGAAGATCACCCTGCCATTGTCGTTACCGGCGCTCGCCTCGGTCTCTCTTTACGTCTTTATGATTGCCTGGAACGAGTTCCTGTTTGCTTTCATGTTCCTCGATGATCCTGACATCTTCACTCTTTCACGTGGTGTTGTTGCACTGAACTCCTCCGAAGTGCCTCGTCAACATCTCATGGCTGGCGCGGTGATCGCTACGGTTCCTGTCCTGGCCATTTTCCTCTGGTTTGAACGCTTCCTCGTGCAGGGGTTGACCGCGGGCAGTGTCAAGGGCTGACCCAAGACCGATTGTTTGGAGCTAATTGAATGAGTTCGAATCTCGACGCGCAGGCGCACGAAATTCTCAAGACCAATGACGAAGGTGGTTACACCATTCCGACCAAGAGCCTTTATCCCTATCAGTGGAACTGGGATTCTGTCTTCGTGGCGCTGGGTTTTGCGACCTTCGACCTTGAGCGAGCCTGGCAGGAAATTGAACTTCTGATGAACGGCCAATGGGCAGACGGCATGGTTCCGCACATCCTGTTTCGCAAAAACCATCCGAGCTATTTTCCTGGCCCGGGTATCTGGGATGCTGGCAATGGTGAACTGCAAACGTCTGGCCATTCGCAGCCACCTGTTGCAGCCACTGTTGTAAAAGACCTGTTGGATGCTGCTCCAACGGCGGAAAACACGGCGCGAGCCAAGAAGCTATTCCCAAAACTTCTTGCCTGGCATCGCTGGTGGGCGGAGTACCGAGATCCAAAGAACACCGGCACTGCGGCGATTATTCATCCATGGGAATCCGGCCGAGACAATCTACCTGACTGGGATGAGCCGATGTCCGCCATCGACACCTCAGGAGTGACGGAATACACCCGCAAGGATACGTCTCACGTTGATCCGGCCATGCGCCCGTTGAAGGCTGATTATGATCGCTATTTGGCTATCTTGGCAGTGGGAAGGGCGTGCAAGTGGGATCCACGCCGTATTGTCGAGGAAACGCCGTTTCTTGTGGCCGATCCGGGTATCACGCTGATTTTGCTTCGCGCAAACCGGGACTTGCTGGTCCTGGCCGACAGACTTGGTTTTGCAGATGACAGGGCCGAAATCGAAGGCTGGATCGCCAAGCAGGAAAAGGGCGTCTCATATCTTTGGAACGACGAGGTCAAGGCCTATGTGACCGTTAATCTGCGCACAGAAGTTCAAGGGCCTGGTGTCTCAAGTGCGTCTTTCCTGGCGCCTTACGCGGGGATCACCGATCCAGCAGTGATTGAGCCTCTCAACGCGCATTTTGATCGCATTGCGACCAAGATCACCTATCTGATGCCATCCTATGATCCCGATCATCCCGGGTTTGAGCATTTGCGCTATTGGCGAGGTCCGGTCTGGGCAGTTGTGAATTACCTGATCGCTCGCGGTTACGAGGAAAATGGCGAATTGGTCAGAGCAGAAAAAGTTCGCAAGGACACGGCTGCATTGATCGAGAAGAGCGGTTTCTTTGAATATTTCAGTCCGGTCGATGGCGTTGGAGCGGGCGGGAAATTGTTTTCCTGGACAGCTGCAATGTGGCTTGCCTGGGCGACACCGAGCCGTGCTGCGAAAGCGGCATGAGAACGAAACATTAAAGGGTCTGGAGAAGTCAAATGGGAGCGATAAAACTCTCTGGCGTTGAAAAATGGTTCGGCGACCTGCAGGTCATGAAAGGGATTGATCTTGAGATTCCTGATGGCGAGTTTGTGGTCTTCGTTGGCCCATCCGGGTGTGGCAAGTCGACGTTGTTGCGCCTGATTGCCGGTCTGGAAGAAACGAGCCGCGGATCGATCGATATTGATGGCAAGGATGTCACGGCCGAACTGCCCTCCGGGCGCGGGCTCTCGATGGTGTTTCAGTCCTATGCGCTTTATCCGCACATGAGTGTACGAGACAATGTTGCATTTCCTTTGAAAACGGCAGGCTTGCCGAAGAGTGAGATCAATCAGAAAGTCGAGGACGCAGCGCGTGTCCTGAAACTGGATGACTATCTTGACCGACGCCCCAAGGCTCTGTCCGGTGGTCAGCGTCAGCGTGTTGCGATTGGCCGTGCTATTGTTCGAGAGCCGAAAGCGTTTCTCTTTGACGAGCCTCTGTCCAATCTGGATGCGGCGCTGCGCGTGGAAATGCGTTTTGAGATCGCCCGGCTCCATAAGGCACTTGGTACAACCATGATCTATGTGACTCATGATCAGGTTGAAGCCATGACTCTCGCTGACACCATCGTTGTGCTGCGTGCCGGTCAGATCGAGCAGGTCGGGTCACCGCGCACGTTGTATGAGCGTCCGGACAACATCTTCGTGGCCCAGTTCATTGGCTCTCCAAAAATGAATGTGTTGCCCTGTAAGGCAGAAGGTGCGCAGTTTTTCCTTCAGGAAGGAAAAGCGGAAGCCTATCCGCACGCAGACAAGTCACAGCAACTTGCCAACTTGGGTATCCGCCCTGAGCATATTGAGATCGTTGGCAAGGGTGAGGGGCAACTTGATGGTGAGATCGAGTTCGCCGAATATCTCGGAGCAGACAGCTACCTCTACATCAAGGTTGAAGGCATGGAGACCATTCTCGTGCGGATGGCCGGTGCAACACCATATGGGCCAGGTGATATCGTTGGCATGAAATTCGCCGGTGAGCATACCCATTTCTTTGACGTCGATGGAAAGGTCATTCGGTCCGAATGAAGTCGTGGAACGTGCCTGCAGTGCTGCTGAAACACTGCGGGCATGTAATCGGTTTCCAGTGATCCAGGCTGTATGCGGAGCCTGATGCTCCGCCTTTTATCTAACCTGTGTTTCTGAATTAGATATATGGATTTACAGGTGTATCGCCGCTTCCTTTCAGGGGTGAGCCGAAAGCAAAAATCGACGTCAGACGTCGGCAATGCTCTAAGATCCGCAGCAATCGAAATTCTTTTCTCCGTTTCGTTCCCCCTTTGAAATTCAATGCCCGGCTAAAATTGGTATCTGCGCCTAGATTTCCCAAAGTACTACGAATGTGCGGGAGTTTTGGCCGATGCCAGGGCAGGGTGATCAGAAAAGCAGACAGCGTCTCGACGTCTTTCCGACCTTTCACAAGGTTGCGAACCGGCGGGTCCTCGTTGTGGGCCATGGCGCAGAAGCTGCAGCCAAGGTAAGACTTCTGGGCGAAACCAACGCGCTGATTGAAGTTGTAAGCGCTCATATTGAGCCTGCTTTGAGTGCAGCAATCGATGCAGTTGGTGCGCGTCATATCGCTGAAAATTTCCGCCCGTCAATGTTGGTTGACGCTGCGCTGGTGTTCAGTGCACGTGAAGATGACATGCTCGACCGTGCCATCGTCGACGCAGCTCGTATCTGCGGAGTACCGGTCAATGCCGTCGATAAACCGGATCTGTGCGATTTTTACACCGGAGCGCTCGTTAACAGAGCCCCCATTGCAGTGGCGATCACCTCAACGGGTGTTGCGCCCGTGCTCGCACGTCACATCCGTGCACGGATTGAGGGGATGCTGCCACGCGCCACTGGCGAGCTTGGCAGACTTGCTGAAAGTTTCCGTGGTGCCGCCAAGGCGATTATTTCCGATGGGAACGCACGTCGCCGGTTTTGGGCGCGGTT
The DNA here is from genome assembly GCA_013373445.1 of Paracoccaceae bacterium. Taxonomy (GTDB): domain Bacteria; phylum Pseudomonadota; class Alphaproteobacteria; order Rhizobiales; family Stappiaceae; genus Roseibium. Next base: position 17,725 of record JABXHV010000127.1, read on the forward strand.
TTTCTCAGGTCCTGTCGCGACGAGTGTCTACAACGGTGACGAGACACAGGCACGTGTCGACGCCCAAAGGCTCTTGAACGGTGCCGCCGATGAGGCGGGCTATGTGTGGTTGGTTGGTGCCGGTCCTGGAGCTGAAGACCTGCTGACACTTCGCGCGCAGCGTCTGCTGCAGGAAGCCGACGTGATTGTTCATGATGCTCTTGTTCCTGCATCGGTCGTCGCAATGGGCCGCCGTGATGCTGAACGGATTTCGGTCGGCAAGCGCAAAGGCGCACACTCCGTTCCCCAGCATGAGATTTGCGATCTTTTGGTCAGCCTGGCCCAGACAGGTCAGAAGGTTGTGCGTCTGAAATGCGGAGATCCGATGATTTTTGGTCGGGCTGCGGAAGAAATGGACGCGCTGCGCGCTTCGGAAATTGGCTTTGAGGTTGTGCCCGGCGTAACAGCTGCCTTTGCAGCGGCAGCAACAGCACAGATCCCGTTGACCCTGCGGGGCGTGGCCTCGAGCCTGGTATTTGCGACCGGTCATAACGCCAAGTCTGAAACGTTGCCTGACTGGGCCGACTTGGCGCTCAAGGGATCGACTGTGGCCGTCTACATGGGGCGCTCGGTTGCCGCTGACGTGGCATCCCGCCTGATTGGCGTAGGCATGAGTGCTGCAACACCGGTAGCTGTGATTGAGAATGCGGCGCACCGTGATGAGCGCCAATTCAAGGGAACCCTGACGGATCTCATCGGTATCGGTGAGAGATCCGACATCGACGGGCCGGTATTGATCGTTGTGGGTGAGGCTGTCGGATATGCGGCGCTGGAACTGGCGGAACCGATCAGACAACCTGCAACGAAAAAGAGTTTTGCTGCCTGAGGAGAGAAGGCATGAACGTAATTACAGCTAATCGTCTGCTGGATGGCGAGGTTGTTTGGCTAGGCGACAATGGTCACTGGTCGGAGACCCTGCAAGGCGCAAAGGTGTTGGAGAGTGCCGAAGACGTAGCCGAGCACATGGCCATCGCCAAGCAGGCCATCGCAGATCGCTTTGTGGTCGAGGCTTATGAGATGGCGGTCAAGCATGAAGACGGAAAGCTGGTCCCGGTGCGTTATCGGGAAGTTATCCGCGCTGCAGGTCCAACCATTTTGCCTGGACTTGGCAAACAGGCCAAACCGGTCGCCGTTTAAAAATAGGAAATAGGGCAGCGCCGCGAGAGACAGGCTGCGCCCAATGGAGATGCGAATGTATCGTTACGACGAATTTGACCATAGCTTTGTCAATCAGCGCACAGAACAGTTCAAGGACCAGGTCCGCCGTCGCATTGCTGGCGAACTGACCGAGGATGAATTCAAGCCATTGCGTCTGATGAATGGCCTGTATCTCCAGCTTCACGCCTATATGCTGCGTGTGGCTATTCCCTATGGAACGCTTAACAGCCGACAAATGCGCAAGTTGGCTCATATCGCGCGTACTTATGACCGGTCTTATGGGCATTTCACCACGCGTCAGAACATCCAGTTCAATTGGCCGAAACTTGAAGACACACCTGCCATTCTTGAAGAATTGGCGGAAGTGGAAATGCACGCTATCCAGACATCAGGCAATTGCATTCGGAATGTAACAGCCGATCACTTTGCCGGAGCAGCAGCAGATGAGATCGCAGACCCGCGTCCCTACGCCGAGATCTTGCGTCAGTGGTCGTCCCTCCACCCGGAATTCTCGTTTCTGCCACGCAAGTTCAAGATCGCGATCACCGGTGCACCCCATGATCGTGCAGCTGTCCAGGTTCATGATATCGGCTTGCAGCTGACACGGAATGAGGCGGGTGAGATCGGCTTTGTTGTCTTCGTGGGTGGCGGACTGGGCCGGACGCCGATGGTCGGACGCAAGGTGCGAGACTTCTTGCCGGAAGAAGACATTCTTGCCTATTCAGAAGCCATCTTGCGCGTTTACAATCAGTATGGTCGCCGGGACAACAAATATAAGGCTCGGATCAAGATCCTGGTCCACGAGACCGGCCTTGAGGAACTGAAAAAGGACATCGAGGCCGAGTTCGAAAAGATCCGCTATGATGTGCTTCGGTTGCCAAATGAAGAAGTACGGCGGATTGAAGCTTATTTTGCGCCACCTGCGTTGGAAGTTCTCGCGGACACAGATCCGGAATTTGAAGAGCGCAAGGCCAGCGACCCCGCCTTCGCGCAGTTTGCCAAAAACAACCTGAACCCGCACAGGGTACCAGGACATAGCAGTGTAACGCTCTCAATGAAGCCAATTGGCGGCATCCCTGGCGATGCGTCCGATGTTCAGATGGACATCATTGCCGACCTGGCGAAGACCTACGGACACGACGAAATTCGCATCAGTCATGAGCAAAATGTCATTCTGCCGCATGTCGCTATCCGAGACCTGCCTGCGATCTTTGATGTCCTGGTTGAGCATAACATGGCTGAAGGCAATGCCGGACTGATTACAGACATCATTGCCTGCCCTGGCATGGACTATTGCGCCCTGGCGACTGCGCGTTCCATTCCTGTTGCGCAAGAAATTTCTGAGCGCTTTGGAAAGGCCGAACGTCAGGCGGAAATTGGCGAGCTGAAGATCAAGATTTCCGGCTGCATCAATGCCTGCGGACATCACCATGTCGGCCATATCGGTATTCTCGGTTTGGATAAGAAGGGTGAGGAATTCTATCAGGTCACGCTGGGCGGATCTGCTGATGAGAACACATCGGTCGGTCAGATCGTCGGACGTGGTTTTTCATCAGACAAGGTTGTCGATGCAATCGAAACGCTCGTCGATACCTATATAGACCTCCGTCAGGACAAGGATGAGACATTCCTGGAAGCCTATCGCCGTGTTGGGGAAGACCCCTTCAAGGAGGCCCTGTATGGAGTTGGCTAACCTGACTCAAACGGCTGCGGTGCCAGCTCGGTCTCTGGATGAAGAGGTTGCTGCTCTGAACGCACGCTTTGAAGGGGCAACTGCTGTCGAGATCCTGCGCTTTGCAATTCGGGAGCGGTTTGCTGGCGAGATTGCAATGGTGTCGAGCTTTGGCGCAGATTCCGCGGTGCTTTTGATGTTGGCAGCGCAAGTCGATCCCGAGATCCCCGTCGTGATGGTCGACACGGGCAAGCTATTTCCAGAGACGCTGCGTTATCGCGATGCCTTAGCCGAAAAGCTGGGTCTGAAAAATGTAAGATCTCAGAAGCCTGAAACGGCTGATTTGGCAAAAGTTGATCCGGCTGGAATGCTTTGGATGAGCGATACCGATACCTGCTGCCATGTCCGCAAGGTCCTGCCGCTGGAAGAGGCGTTGACTGGCTATAGCGCCTGGATATCCGGGCGTAAGCGGTTCCAGAGTTCTACGCGTGCTGCTCTTCCGCATTTCGAGCTCGAGGATGGGCGCATCAAGGTGAACCCGTTGGTTGACTGGACTGCCGCAGACATACTGGCGGAAGCTCAAAAGAACGAATTGCCGCCGCATCCTCTGGTCGCGCAGGGCTATCCATCGATTGGGTGTCTGCCTTGCACCAGCAAGGTGGCGCCAGGCGAAGACCCTCGGGCTGGACGCTGGCGCGGCGCCTCGAAGACAGAGTGCGGCATTCACTTGGCTTCCCACGGCAGGGAAGTCGACGGGAGCGGTATATAGACAAATTTGCAGCGTGAGAGGCTGATCCTCACAGCTGGACGAAGGACGAATTTGGAATGAGCAAGATTTTTGCAAATGGCGCAATGCGGGACGAGGACTGGTATGTGCTCGAACCTGATGCGGAGCTGCCGTCAGGTGGCAAGGTTGTGGTGCCCATGAAGCGATTTTTAGAAACGCCTGATGTGTTTCTGAACTCCAATCATGATCTGCAGGTTCTCGTTGAGCCGGGTGATAACGTTCTGGATCTTCAGCCGCATTTGTCTTCCGTTGCCGTAATCGGTGTTTCCTTTCAGAAATTTGCTGACGGGCGCGGATTTACATCTGCGCGGATCTTGCGTGAACGTCTTGAATTTGCCGGTGATATCAGAGCCGTCGGAGACTTCATTCTGGATCAGGTGCCACTGCTACGGCGTTGTGGCGTAACCAGCTTCCAGACGACAAAGCCGGAAGTTCTAAAAGCGCTCGCAGATGGTGAGTGGCCGGAAGTGACGAATTATCTGCAGCCCGTTGGAACGGTCGACGAAGTGCCTGCAGGCACGCGTCCGTGGGCACGCAAGAGTCTTGTCGAGGGAACCCTTAAGGTATCCTGAGGCGGATTTTTGGTCGATTTCGATGAAGTTCAAAAAAGGCCCTAAGGCATGTGCCTTCGGGCCTTTTCACTGTTTTGGGTTGCAGCCTTAGATAAGATTCTGGCGTTTCAGGTCTTCATAGGTGTCGTCCAACGTCTTTCTCGCAATCTCGACGAGCTGATCTGCCTCATCATGGCTCAGAACCAGCGGTGGCGAGATGATCAGGCTGTCGCGCACGGCGCGCATGACAAGACCGTTCTTCAGCGAAAAGTCCCGGCAGATCGTGCCAACGGTCCCTTCATTATCGAAGGTTCGTGATCTGTTGCCTTTTTCCGGAACCAGTTCGATCGCCCCTACAAGGCCAGCCATTCGCGCTTCGCCGACAAGTGGGTGATCGCCAAGTGCCGTCCATTTCTGCTTCAGATACGGACCGATGTCATCCGCGACATAACCGACAAGGTTTTCGCGTTCCATGATCTCCAGGTTGGCAAGCGCAGCCGCCGCGCAGGCCGGATGACCAGAGTATGTGTAGCCGTGATAAAATTCTCCACCCTTGTCGATCAGGCCTTCTGCGACCCGGTCAGAAACAAGCACGCCACCCATTGGTAGATACCCGGACGTCAGGCCCTTTGCGATTGGCATCAGATCTGCTTCGAGCCCGTAGACGTCCGAGCCGAACCATTTGCCGAGACGTCCAAAGCCGCAGATCACTTCATCGACTACAAGCAGAATGTTGCGCTTGGACAAGATCCGTTTGATTTCCGGCCAATAGCTGTCTGGTGGAATGATGACACCACCTGCACCTTGGATCGGTTCGGCGATAAAGGCGCCAACATTGTCTTCGCCAATCTCATCAATCGCCTGGTCGAGTTGTCTGGCCATTGCAACGCCAAACTCCTCCGGGTTCATGTCGCCGCCTTCACCAAACCAATAGGGTTGGTCAATGTGATGAACGCCTGGAACCGGAAGATCACCCTGCTTATGCATGGCTTTCATGCCACCAAGGCTGGTACCTGCAAGCGTCGAGCCGTGGTAGCCGTTCCAGCGACCGATAATGGTCTTCTTCTCCGGCTTGCCCATCTGGTCCCAGTAGTGACGAACCATCCTGAAGACGGTGTCATTGGCCTCTGAGCCGGAAGAGCAATAAAACACGCGATTCATGTGCTCAGGCGCCAGCTTTGCGAGTTTTTCAGAAAGTTCGATTATCGGCGGATGTGAGGTCTTGAAGAACGTGTTGTAGTAGCTGAGCTCAGACATCTGCTTGTGAACAGCTTCTGCAATCTCCTCGCGCCCGTGCCCGATTTGGACGCACCAAAGGCCTGCCATGCCATCAAGGATCTTGTGGCCGTCGGAATCGGTCAACCACACACCCTTGGCGCTGGTAATGACGCGTGTTCCCTCCGCATTCAGTTCTTTCGTGTCGGTAAAGGGATGGATGTGATGGGCGGCATCCAGGGCTTGCAGGGCCTTGGTTGGATAGACGTTGGACGTGGCGTTCATTCTTTTTTGTCTCCAAACGCATACGCAAAATTAGACGTTGAGCAGCAGGTATTCACGTTCCCATGCGCTGATCACCGACATGAATGTTTCGAACTCTTCGTATTTGATCGCCCGGTACGTGGCGACGAATTGCTCACCGAAAATCTCAATGATGTCTTCGTTGTTCTCAAACAGTGCAACTGCTTCCGGCAGACCGCGGGGGAGTGCCTTGAGGAGCTCGCTGCAATCACCATCGCGCGGCGCGTCGGGTTCGAGGCCCTTGGTCATACCAAGGTATCCGCAGGCAAGGGACGCGGCAATTGCCAGATAAGGATTGGCGTCAGATCCCGGGATGCGGTTTTCAAGGCGCCGCGCCTCCGGGTTGGAATAGGGGACCCGAAGGCCGACGGTACGATTGTCGTAGCCCCAATACACATTGACCGGCGATGTAGAGCTCTTTGCAAATCGCCGATAGGAGTTCACGAAGGGCGCCATGACGCAGGTGAGAAACGGCAGAAACTTCTGATGTCCGGCAATGAAGGAGCGGAACAGAGCCGTTTCTTCGCCGTCTGGTCCGGAAAAGATGTTCTGGCCGGTTTCCTTGTCGACGATGGACTGGTGAATGTGCATTGCAGAGCCGGGCTCATGCGACATTGGTTTCGACATGAAGGTTGCGTACATCTCATGACGCAGAGCCGACTCGCGAATGGTGCGCTTGAAAAGAAAAACCTGATCCGCCAGTTCCAGAGGCGTGCCATGGCGCAGGTTGATCTCCATCTGCGCAGCCCCTTCTTCGTGAATGAAGGTGTCGATCTCCAGGCCCTGTTTTTCAGACAGGTCGTAGACATCATCGATGAGGTCATCGAATTCATTCAGCGCTGAAATGGAATAGGACTGGCGGCCGACTTCTGGACGGCCTGAGCGGCCTCGGGGCGGCTCGAGCGGGTAGTCCGGGTCGGTGTTCGGACGTACCAGGTAAAATTCAATCTCTGGCGCAACGATTGGTTGCCAGCCTTTGTCCTCATAAAGCTTCAGTATCCGTTTGAGGACGTTCCTTGGTGCCGTGGCAACCGGACTTCCGTCCCGACTATAAGCGTCGTGAATGAGCTGTGCGGTTGGATCTGTTTCCCAGGGAACCGACGTCAGCGTGCTGTAGTCAGGCTTGAAGTAGAGGTCTCCGTCGACCGGATTGTGCTGGAAACGCTCGTCGTCTTCCGGATAACTGCCCGAGATCGTCTGCGCGAATATTGAGGCAGGCATCGTCATGACCGAACCTGAGAAGAATTTCTCCGTTGGCATCATTTTGCCGCGTGCAACCCCAGCCAGATCCGGCACGATGCATTCAATATCCTGAATATCGCGCTCTCTCAGCCATTCTCTCGCTGTGTGGACGTCACTGACACCTCGAGAATTTGAGGCGGTAAAAGTTGGATCGGTTGTATCGTCGCTCACGATTGGCTCCTGGGATTGCTGAATAATCTGTCGCGTGCATGTCGCAGACATTCTACCTGGGTGACTGTTAACAGCCAGACATACCCAAAGTCACACTTGTTCAGATCGAGCTTCAGCTCTGTTTATTTTGTGATCACAAAATTGAGAAGTCAATCCACGTTTTCACGCGCCCACTCATTGGCTGGGCGGTTTATCGACAGCTTTGATCTTCAGGCTTCTGGTGGCAGGCCTTCGCGGCCGATCATGCCCATACCGTCCTGGATGTCCGCAGTTATGGCATTGCGCAAGGCATCAGCGTTCTTGTTCGAGATGGCGTGAATTGCCTCTTTGTGCTGATCAATCAGGTTGACGGTTCCAACACGGCCATAAACGGTCCGCATATAGGGGGCAAATTGCAGCCAGAGGCTCTCGACCAATGGCAATAGAATGCTGGAGTTCGAGGCGCGGTAAATGCGGAAGTGAAACAGATGGTTGAGGCGCATATAGGCCTCTGCATTGCCAGATATGATGCTTTCATCAATGTCCAGATCGATACTCGTCAGCTCTTTTGCGTCCGTATTATCCAGATTTTCCATAGCCATACAGGAAAGTTCGGTTTCCAAAAGCAAGCGTGCCTTCAGGATCTCGCTAAAACGATCCGCCGTCATTTCTGGAACTTGGACGCGTCCATTGGGTTTCACATCAAGTGCGCGTTCTGCTGCCAGCCCCTGGATAACTTCGCGGACCGGCATGGGACTAACCCCGAGCTCTTGCGCGAGCCCGCGCAATGTCACAGCCTTACCGGGAACAAAGCGACCGGTGAGCAATGCGTTGCGTACTGCCTGATCCACTTGCAGCCGGGTAGCGCCACGCTGGGCTGCAGGTGCTCGGACAGTCTTTGAGGGGGAAGCTTTTGCTGTTTGGTTTGCGCTCGACGCAACGGGCATGTCGCAATGCTCCTCCAGGAAAAAAACGGGGGTGTAAAAACCTTCGTTGCCAATTGAAAGTGCAGTGCTGCCTTATTCTGCAGCTTGACACATTTTCAACAACGTGATCACATTTTTACATAAAATGAAATGCTCGGAAAAGAAAAAATAGCTCTCCCTTCCTGTTTGTGAAGTGTGAACCGATACGACCGGGCAGTATAAAGAGGAAAGAGATCCGAATGGTGGATCTGCCGCATCAAATTTATGAAAATCCTGCCGAGAAAGTTTGGCAGAAGAACGTTGAAGCATTCTTGGAGGAACATCCAGACCTGGACACGCTGGAAGTCGTCTTGCCTGACACCAACGGCGTGTTGCGTGGCAAATGGCTGCAAGGCAATGCTGTACGCGGTGTGTTTGAGCAGGGCGTGGCGTTCCCGTTCTCTCTGTTTGGTCTCGATGTCTGGGGTCGTGAAGTCGAAAGCACCGGAATGCACATAGAGACCGGGGACAAGGATGCCTTGTGCTGGCCAATTCCGCAGACCCTCAAGATCGTCCCTTGGGCTGATCGAAAGACGGCTCAAGTTCTGCTTTCCATGTATGACCGTGATGGGGAAGCCTTTCCCTGTGATCCACGCCATGTCCTCAAGACAATGATTGACCGGTTGGCAGAGCACGGTGTCAGCGCATCTTGCGCGTTTGAACTTGAGTTCTATCTTTTGGAAGAAAACGAGGAAGGCGGATGGGGTGAGCAGCCCAAGCCTTTGTTTTCAACCCATCTCGGACCAGCGCGACAGAACATGTATGCATTATCCGATTTGGAAGCGCTGATGCCGTTCGTGGATGATGTGCGCCGCGCTGCCGAGATGCAGGGAATTCCGGCTGATGCCGCGGTTTCCGAAGCCGCGCCAGGACAGTTTGAATTGAACTTGCACTATCGACGCGATCCATTGTTGGCAGCAGATGATGCAGTCCTCTTGCGTCGTCTTGTTCAGGGCGTCGCGCGGAAACACGGTCTCAAGGCCTCGTTTATGGCCAAGCCTTTTGTCGAGTGGCCGGGCAATGGAATGCACGTTCATGTGTCTATGGAAGACAAGGACGGTAACATTTTCGCCTGCCCAGAGAAGGGCGCTGAACGGCTTGGACATGCCATCAGCGGCTTGATGGAAACAATGCCGGAAGCACTGTTGCTTTTCACCTCGACATTCAACGGGTTCCGCAGGATGCAACCTGGTTCCTATGCGCCGACGTCGATCTGTTGGGGTTTTGACAATCGCTCTGTTGCCTTGCGCGTACCGGCAAGCAGCCCGGAGGCGGCACGCATCGAGCATCGTATCGCCGGTGCGGATGCCAATCCTTATTTTGTGCTGGTGGGGGTGTTGGCTGGGATGCTGGAAGGTCTGGAACAAAAGAAGGCGCCGCCACCGCCGGTGAGCGGAAATGCCTATGAGAAGAAAAAATACAAACGCCTCACACCCTGGATGGACGAGGCCATTGACGCCTTTGAAGCCTCAGACAGAATGAAGACGGCAGTCGGTGAGGAAATGCACATGGTGCTGACTGAGATCAAACGGGAAGAACTCAACGAATTTGGTCGTGAGATTTCTTCCCTGGAACGTCAAACCTATCTCTGATGGCAGTCTCCTGAGGAGCGCTAATGGTTAGACGAGAAATTCTGGGTGCCTTTCCAAAGAAGTCACTTGGGTGCAGAATAAAAATAAAAACTTACTGAGAATGGCTGGTCCATTCGTTCTTCTGGAGTGGAGTTGAAAATGATCAAGAGTGTTTTGACAGGCGTTGCAGCCCTCAGTCTTATGGCTGGCTCTGCATTGGCTGAAGACCGTGTCGTGAATGTCTTTAACTGGTCCGACTATATTGACGAGTCGATCCTTGAAGACTTCACCAATGAGACCGGCATCAAGGTTGTTTATGATGTCTTCGACAGCAACGAGATCCTGGAAACCAAGCTTTTGGCTGGCGGTACAGGTTATGACGTTGTTGTGCCTACAGGGTCGTTCCTTGCCCGCCAGATACAGGCAGGTGTTTTCGCCAAGCTTGACAAGTCCAAGCTGTCCAACATCGACAACATGTGGAAAGACATCGAGGCTCGTGTTGAGAAATATGATCCTGGCAATGACTATTCGATCAACTACATGTGGGGCACC
>JABXHV010000185.1 GCA_013373445.1 Paracoccaceae bacterium
ATTTCGCGCTGATCAAGCTGCAGAACCTGACTGAAACCGAGTTCACAATTGTCCCGTTCAAGGGGTCGGCGCCAGCGCGTACTGCGCTGATGGGTGGCCACGTCGCCATGGGCATCTTGAACATTTCGGAAGTTGCGGAATTCCAGGACAGTTTGAATGTTCTGGGTGTTGCGACCAATGAGCGTTCCGAGTTCGCGCCCGACCTGCCGACATTCAAGGAGCAGGGGCTGGAACTGGTGAACGGATCCATGCGTGGCTTCATTGCTCCGGCCGGTCTGCCTGATGATGTGCAAGAGAAGCTTCTGGCCGCTTTCACGCAGTTGAAGGATGACCCGGACTTCCTGAAATCCATGAAGGACACGGCGAACCCTGTGGAGGTCGTCACTGGCGACGATTTCAAGGCTCTGACCAAAGATCTCCACGCTCTTGCGCAAGATGTCTGGGAAAAGACACCCTGGAACTGAGCTTGATCGTGGCGCGGGGACCACTGTCTTCGCGCCACATTTCCTAACCGGTTACCGATGGTGGAAATCATGTCTGTATCCCGCATATCTCGTCCAGAGACCCTGACAGCTATTGGCATTATCGTGGTCGCAGGTGTTTTCATGATACCTGCCGTTGAACTCAGGCCAATTTCCGCTCTGCTGCCGATTGCAATGCTTGCTGGCCTCATCGTGCTGTCATTGGTCTTGCTAATCAGCGACCAGCGAAAGGCCTCCGCGGGCGAGCCGGCGGAAGCGATGACGAAATCGCCTCGGCGTGTGGCCGGTGCCTTTCTGTTGATCGTGGCTTACGCGGTTGCGACCGATTTCATCGGTTTTTATGTGTCAACGGCTATTGCCATTCCGCTCGTCGCCTACGTTTTCGGGTTTCGCAATCCGATCGGGCTCGCCGTGGCAACCGTGATCGCCCTCGGCACGATCTACCTTATTTTCGACTTTGGGATGTCTCAGGAATTTCCCGCCGGTCGTCTTGGGCTGAGGTGAACCAGCATGTATTCCGATCTTGTTCATGCATTGCCCAATGTTCTGGATTTCAGCAATTTTGCGGCTGTTGTCATCGGCGTCATAGCGGGCATCGTCGTTGGAGCCATGCCGGGCCTGAGCGCCACGATGGCGATTTCGGTTCTGGTTCCGTTCACATTCGGTCTTGAACCGCTTGTCGCACTTGGTCTTATGGCCGGTATCTATAACGGTGCGATGTATGGCGGCGCGATCCCGGCTGTTCTGCTGCGCATTCCAGGCACGCCTGCCGCTGTTGCCACGACCTTTGACGGCTACCCGATGGCCCAGAAAGGTGAAGGCGGATATGCTTTGCAGGTAGCTGTGGTTTCGTCGGCAATCGGGGGCATTGCCAGCGCCATTGCGCTCATGCTTCTGGCTCCGCCGTTGTCCAAGGTGACCCTGCTTTTCGGCCCTTCGGAAGTGTTCTGGGTTGCTGTCTTCGGGCTCGCCAGCATTATCTTTCTACTCGGCAACAATGTGATCAAGGGCCTCATCAGCGCCTGTTTTGGTGTCTTCGTTTCCGTCATCGGCTCCGATCCGATTTATGGCAACGACCGATTTACGTTCGGCCAGCTTGAACTTCTGGACGGGATCAGCATCGTTATCTTGTTGGTTGGTCTTTATGCGTTGCCCCCGGTAATAGATCTTCTGGAGGTGCCGCTGAAAACCGATGGCGTCAGTGGCAGTAAACTGGGTACGGAGCCGATCTGGCGCACCCTGCCGCGCATGGGACGGTTCTGGAAAACATGGATTCGCTCTTCGCTTATCGGCGTGTGGATCGGGATTCTGCCTGGGGCCGGAGGCTCAATGGCGGCCTTCATGTCGTACAATGAAGCGCGGCGCACCTCAAAAACACCTGAAACATGGGGCAACGGCGAGCCGGAAGGTGTGGCAGCGTCCGAGACGGCCAACAACGCCGACACTGCGTCGGCTCTGATCCCGGCGCTGACACTCGGCATTCCGGGCACCGCCGTCGCGGCTGTCATGCTTGGTGGCCTGCTCATTCATGGTCTGCAGCCGGGACCGATGCTTTTCCGTGAAAACCCGGACATCGTGTTCGGCTTCATGTGGCAGTTTCTTTTCGGTGCGATCCTTCTGATCTTCCTTGGTGGTTCGCTGGCAACCAACAGCTTTGCGCGGCTTTTGAACCTGCCGCGTCCGCTTCTTGGCTCCGTCATCATCGTCCTGATGCTTATTGGCGTTTATTCGATCCACGGACGGATGTTCGATGTCTATCTCATGCTCGGCTTCGGAGCGATTGGCTATATTATGGACAAGCTGAAATTCCCGCTGCCACCGGTTGTTCTTGGGCTGATCCTTGGCGGGTTTGCCGAAGAAAACCTGCGGCTGGCGCTGCGCATTGGCCGGGGAGACTGGTCGATCCTTTTTGCAAACAAGACAAGCCTCCTGCTGGTTGCGCTCACGGTCTCCGTAATTGTCGGCCCGATCATCAAACGCCATCTTGCAAGCAAAAAAGATGACGCGAAACGAGCCGGCCGATGACCCAGCTCAACCCGCATTTCGTGGTGCGCCCGGATTGGCTTCAAATGGCGCATGAGGACATTGTTGCCCCTGATCAGCCGATCCTGGATGCACACCACCACCTGTGGGACAGGCCGGAGGGACGCTACGGCGCCCGGGAGTTGCTGAATGACGTGTCGTCTGGCCATGATGTGCGTGCAAGCATTTATGTTCAGTGCCGCACCGGATACCGGACAGACGTGGAGACGCCGTTACAATCGGTCGGTGAAGTGGAAACGATACTGGCCTGGTGTAATGGCCAGCCGAATTATCCAGCCGCCCTTGTTGCTTTTGCAGATTTGCAGTTGGGCAGTGGGGTTCGCGACGTCCTGGACAAGCTGATTGAAGCCGGAAAGGGCCGGGTCTGCGGCATCCGAAACTCGACTGCCTACCATCCCCATCCTGCGGTGCGCTCCAACCCGAAGCCGCCACCAGACGGGTTGCTTCGAAGCGACGCGTTCCTTGCCGGGGCGAGGACGCTCGCGGACTACGGTCTGACCCTCGACATATGGGCCTATCATACGCAGCTCGGTGAGGTGTTCGACTTGGCGGCAGCCGTGCCGGACCTGACTGTCGTCATCGATCATTGTGGGGGACCTCTCGGCGTCGGGCCGTATAGCTCCGGAGCCCCGGAGGTCTTTGCAACCTGGCAGGATGATATTGCGTCGCTGGCAAAGCTGCCGAACACCCGGGTCAAGATCGGCGGTTTCGGACTTACGGTTTTTGGCTATCGCTACGCGGATGCGCCGATGCCGCCGTCCTCCGCGGCGCTCGCCTCCGATTGGTCCGCCTATTTTGGCCATTGTCTGGAAAGCTTCGGCCCGCAACGGGCCATGTTCGAGAGCAACTTTCCCGTCGACAAGGGGCAGTTCGGCTACAGGACGCTTTGGAATGCATTCAAACGCCTTGCCGGGGGTCTCGGCGCGCAGGAGCGCGACGACCTGTTCTGGCGCACGGCAGCGCGCTGCTACGGCATCAACGAACAAATATTTTCAAATGGCACTGGGAGGAATATGTCATGCGGAAACTAGTTGCAGCTCTTTTGGTGACGGGGCTTGCGTCATCGCCGGCCCTTGCCGAATTTCCCGAAAAGCCCGTTGAGGTGATCGTCGGTTATTCGGCTGGTGGCGGAACGGATGTGATGGCCCGCACGGTGGCGCAGTTTCTGGAAAAGGAGCTGGGAGAAGGCGCATCGATCGTCGTCAAGAATATGCCGGGGGCGGGAGGTCAGATTGGCTTCACTGAAGTGTCCAAGGCCAATCCCGACGGCTACACGTTGGGAACGTTCAACCTGCCCGCGGCTCTGGCGCTGACCAAGGATCGTGAGGCCGACTACGACGTCAACAGCTTTACCTATCTCGCCAACTTCGTGGAAGACCCAAACACTGTTGTCGTCAGCGCTTCGTCGAATTTCGAGACGCTTGACGAGTTCCTGGCGTGGGCGAAGGAAAACCCGGGAGCAATGACGTTTGGACTTTCCTCGCTGGGTGGAAATGACCATTTCTCAGCCAACATGATGGCCGCGGCTTCCGGGGCAGAGTTTACGCTCGTACCGTTCAAGGGAGCTGCCATGGCGCGGACAGCTTTGCTCGGCGGACACGTGTCAGCAGGTACAATGGCGCTGAGCCAGACCACAGAATTCAAGGATGACCTGCGTGTTCTTGCCGTGTTGTCGGAAGAGCGTTCGCCGTTCCGCCCAGAAGTTCCAACTGCAAAGGAGCTTGGCTATGACGTCCAGATGTCGTCACTGCGCGGCATCGTCGCCCCGGCGGGAATGGACGCCGAGATCACGGACAAGATCCGCGCCGCGTTGAACGCCGTGAACGAAAACCCTGACTTTCAGCAGATGATGGCCAAACAGGGTAACCCCATGGCCTTTGTTTCGGGAGATGCCTTCGAACAGCTCGCAAAGAAGCAGGACGATGTTGCGCAGGCCATCTGGGACGAAACCCCCTGGAAATAAGGGGCGTGGCTTGAACGCGCGCCCCGAACCCGTGAGAATATGAAGGAGGAGCAAAATCATGAAACTCACAACTCTCGCAGTTGCAGCCGCACTGCTTGCATCCACAGCGGTCGCGCAGGCGACCGAATGGACCGCATACACCTATTCGTCGGTCTCGACGACTTCCGCAGTCAAAGGCATGAAGCGGATCACCGAGCGCGTTGCTTCGGAAACCAACGGCGATCTCACCATTGACCTGCATCTTGGCAAGACACTGCAGATTTCATCGTCAGATATCACGCAGGCCGTTGGCGACGGCATTCTCGACATGGCGGCCGATTTCTTCTTCTCCGGAAACGTCCCGGTGGCACGTGTTCTCAATCTGCCGATGCTGATCGAAAACGATGAAGAGTGGGCCAAGGCCTACGAGGCGTTCGAACCGACCCTGGTTGAGGCTTTTGCGGAACAGGGCGTGGTTTTGCTGGGCGGCTATCGCTATCCGGAGCAGACGATCTTCGCGACATTCGAGATCAATAGTCTGAAGGACCTTGAAAGCCACAAGATACGCGTGACCTCTCCTGAGCAGGGGCATTTCATCGAAGAATTCGGCGGCGCGCCAATCACGCTGTCCGGAAGCGAGGTGCCGACCGCCCTGGAGCGTGGCGTGATCGAGGGCGTGCTGACTGCCAGCGCAGGCGGTGCCAAGAACTGGCATGAATTTCTGCCCTACAACTATCGCTTTCCGGTGAACTACGGGAACTCGATGATCATCGCCAACAAGGACAGCTTCGACGCG
>JABXHV010000064.1 GCA_013373445.1 Paracoccaceae bacterium
CGGGCATAGCTGTTGTCGAACGCCAGATTTGAAAACGTGTCTGTCATCTTGCGTCCAGTTCCTGTCGCAGTTTGTCGCTCGCTGGAGCCGCTAGTCCGGCAATACCCAGTCAGCGCGTGGAAAGTGGCAAGTATAGCCATTAGGGAAACGTTCCAGGTAGTCCTGGTGTTCCGGCTCCGCCTCCCAGAATTCTCCAACGGGTTCGATTTCGGTTACTACTTTTCCGGGCCAAAGACCGCTAGCGTTGACGTCAGCAACCGTCTTTTCCGCCACCGCCTTTTGGTCTTCATCGACATAGTAGATTGCGGAGCGGTAGCTCATGCCCCGGTCGTTGCCTTGTCGATTCAAAGTTGTCGGGTCATGAATCTGGAAAAAGACCTCCAAGATCTTCCGATAGCTGATGGTTTGGGGATCAAAAGTGATCTCGATGCCCTCGGCATGCGTGCCGTGGTTTCGATAGGTCGCGAATTGCACATCGCCACCAGTGTAGCCGACGCGAGTGCTTTTTACGCCAGGCAGTTTTCGGATCAGGTCTTGCATACCCCAGAAACAACCACCAGCGAGAACAGCGCGAGACGTTGTCATGACGGGTCCTCCACCTGTTCCAGCCATTCGCCATAACCTTCTGATTCCATCTGGTCCTTCGGGATAAAGCGCAATGAGGCTGAGTTGATGCAGTAGCGCAGGCCGCCGAGGCTGGAAGGACCATCTGGAAATACATGGCCCAGGTGACTGTCACCGTGCTTTGAGCGCACCTCAATGCGGGTCATGCCATGAGAGTCATCGCGGTACTCGACCACGTTTTCGTTATTGATGGGCTGGGCAAAGGCCGGCCAACCACAGCCAGAGTTATATTTCATCGAAGAGGCAAAGAGAGGTTCGCCGGAAACGATGTCGACATAGATGCCGGGCTCGTAATGTTTGTCGTATTCACCGGTGAAGGGCCGCTCAGTCCCACTTTCCTGAGTTACATGGTATTGCTCAGGTGTGAGTTGGGCGAGTGCGTCTGGTGTTTTCTTATAGGACATTCGCTGTTCCATATAGGTGCGAGGTTCTTCGTTACTTCCCTCTATATGGTTTCCGATCAGTCAAATGTCCAATAGCGATCAGGTGAATAAGAGGTGAGTTGGGCCAGCTGATCTACATTTTAGCCTTGAGGATTCTCATCAGCATGCTGTCACGCCAGGACCGGCGGTTCTCCAGATCTTCGAGTGAATGCGCCATACGGCACTCTGCGTCAGCCCTTTGGACAGCGCGATCTGTCCAGTCTCGGTTGCTGTGGCGCTGGGCGGCGAACCCGGAGTACATCGGTGCCAGTCTCTGCGAGTAATCGGCAAGGCCCTTCGGTGCGTTCAGGTCGATGGTCTCGAAAGGCCCCATAAAGGCCCACCTGAGACCTAGCCCATCGCGGACTGTGCGGTCGATGTCTTCTGCCGACGCATATCCTTCTTCCAGCAAGGCAAAAGCTTCGTCGAGCAGGGCCCCTTGCAACCTGTTCAACACAAAGCCGGGGATCTCGCGAGACAAGGAGACCGGGGATTGTTTGACTTCATCCATGAGGTTGCGTGCCGCGACCGCAAATGCCGGATTGGTCCATTGGGTCGGCACGATCTCCACGATCGGAACCAGATGTGGTGGATTGACCGGATGGACAACCATCATGCGTTCGCGGCTGTCGCAGTCTTGATAAAACTCAGAACCGGGGAAGCCGGAGGTAGAGGACCCGACAAAGGCATGAGGCTGAAGAACGGCATCAATCTCGCGGCTGACTGAACGTTTCACGTCAATGCGCTCAAAGGTGGATTCCTGAACATAGTCCGAGCTTGCCACCGCGTCTTGAAGTGTTTCAGCGTAGGAAATGTTGGACAGTATTGTTTTTGGATCTGCACACAATCCGCCGTTTGCCAAGTCCTGGACCGCCTGGTTGATTTGCGCATTGATGGTGTCTTGGGCATTGGTTTTTTCATCGAAGATCGTAACCTTCTTGCCAGCACGTGCAAAGACAATTGCCCAGCCTTGGCCGACCAGACCTGCGCCGACAATGGCTATTTTGGAAATGGGTGTTTGTTCCGGCATTTTGATTTCCTCCCCGTGCACGCCTATTAGGCGGGAACCCGTTTTTTGGGCTTTAACTTGCCTATAAACCAATATTTTGTCTGCGCAAATTCTATGGCACTATGACACGCTCCACGGGCAGCGCTGCCCATTATTCACGTACCCTTTCATCGATCGGAGAAATGCGACATGAGCTCACCGCGTGGTGAATATTCGTTTGTCTTGAATGCAGCTGCAGACAAGACAGTTCCATATTCCTCCGATCAGGCTGATATTCTGAATGATGCAGCATTTGATCTCGCGAAGGGGACAATTTCCAATTGGCCCGGGTATGTAAAGACACCACTTGTCGGACTTCCTGGAGTGGCAAAGGAAGCTGGAATTGCAGCGCTCTATTACAAGGACGAGGCGGAACGCTTCGGATTGGGTAGCTTTAAGGCGCTGGGCGGTGCGTATGCAGTTTGGCAGGTTCTGGTTCGTAAGGCCGCGCAGCAGGGTGTTAAGCCTTCAGATAGCGATGCATTCGCGTCAGTTGCAGCTGCGACAACCGTTTGCTGCGCGACAGATGGAAATCATGGACGTTCGGTTGCTTGGGGCGCGCAAACATTCGGTTGCAATTGCGTGATCTTCATTCATGCGACAGTGAGTGAAGGCCGCAAGAGTGAGATTGAGAAATATGGTGCCCAGGTCATTCGTTGTTCAGGCAACTATGATGACAGCATCCGTGCGGCGCAGGAAAACGCGGATCGTGAGGGATGGGTTGTTGTTTCTGATACATCCTACGAGGGTTATCTGGATATCCCAAAGGATGTGATGCAGGGCTATGAGCTGATGGCGGCTGAAGCCAACGATCAATGGCCAGACAATACTCCGCCGACGCACATTTTTCTGCAGACTGGTGTCGGTGGTATGGCCGCCGCAGTCACGGCTTATTTCTGGCGACGTTATGCAGGCAGTCGACCTACCATTGTGCTCGCAGACCCTATCAATTCAGCATGCTGGCTGGAAACCATAAAGGCCGACAAGCCATGCGTGATTGAAGGGGATCTCGATACGCTTATGGCTGGGCTTGCCTGTGGCGAAGTATCTGCGCTCGCGTGGACGATCCTGAGACCATCTGCAGATGCTGTCATTGCACTTGATGATGACGCAGCCGTTGATGGAATGAAACTGCTTGCGGAAGGCAGGTATGGAGACGCCCCATTGGTTGCCGGCGAATCCGCAGTCGCTGGGCTTATGGCGCTTCTCTTGGTCGCCGAAGATATCGGTGTTCGAGCTGCTCTCGGTCTGGATGAAAACTCCCGTGTCCTGACTTTTGGAACAGAAGGGGCAACTGATGTGGATGTCTACACGGAACTTGTCGGAAAAACTCCGGAAGAAGTATCTGGCGGGGCAGCCTGAGCGCGAAGGAGAACAGTGTCATGAGTAGATCCATAACCCTTGCAGCTGCGCAACTGGGGCCGATTTCCAAATCTGAAAGCCGAACGTCGGCGGTCAACCGTATGATTGCATTGATGGAAGAAGGGGCGGCCAAAGGCGCTGAGCTTATGGTTTTTCCAGAGTTGGCGCTCACAACGTTCTTTCCGCGTTGGTACATGGAAGACCAGAGCGAGGTCGATGGCTATTTTGAAACCGAAATGCCTTCTGTCGAAACAGTGCCGCTTTTCGACGCAGCCAAACGGTTGGGCATTGGATTTTATCTAGGCTACGCAGAGAAAGCTCAGAATTCGGCCGGTGAGACCCAGCGTTTCAACACCTCCATTCTCGTTGGGCCTGATGGCGAGACTCTTTCGAAATATCGCAAGGTACATCTGCCAGGACATTGGGAAAACGAGCCTTGGCGCGCATTTCAGCATCTGGAAAAACGCTATTTCGAAAGTGGGGATCTCGGTTTCCCCGTTGTCGAAGCGTTGGGCGGTCGAATTGGAATGTGCATATGTAACGACCGTCGCTGGCCAGAGACATTCAGGATGCTTGGGCTGCAAAAGGCGGAGTTGGTGCTTTGTGGCTACAACACACCAGCTCACTATCCACCAGCACCTGAGCATGATCACCTGCAGGATTTTCACAATCATTTGGTTTTGCAGGCCGGTGCCTATCAGAATGGAACTTGGGTGGTCGGAGTTGCCAAGGCTGGCTGCGAAGAAGGCTGTGACTTGATCGGCGGAACTTGTATCATCGCCCCAACAGGGGAGATTGTGGCCCAATGCGCTACGCTTGGCGATGAACTTGCGATCGCCACTTGCGATTTGGATCGTTGCCGCGAAATCCAGGATAATATCTTCAATTTTGCAGCTCACCGGCAGCCGGGAAAATACGGGCTTCTCTGCCAGTAGTTCAAAAGCTCTATTCTACCGCCTGCGCTTTTTTGCGACGCTTAAGGTACCGGTGCACAGATGCTACAAGGTGCACTAATCAGCCGCAAATTGCTGAATGAATTGCAGGCGGCCTTGCCCTTGGTGTAGAAGCGTCTAAAACCTCGTTTACAAGAGTTACGGACGAACCCATCAGGGAGGAAATAACAATGAAAATAACTAGACGTGAAACGCTCGGCCTTTTGGGTGGCGCTGCAGCTTTTGGCTTGGCTTCCCCGGCCATTGCCCAAAACAGGAAAACCGTTGTTGGTGCGCTGAGTCTGACCAGCCATTCGGGAAGCTTCATTGCGCTCGAGCGCGGCTATTTCAAGGACGCGGGTCTTGATGTTGAGCTGAAATTCTTTCAGGCGGCACAGCCTATGGCCGTTGCAATTGCTAGCGGCGATGTTGACTTTGGCGTTACCGCAATGTCGGGTGGCCTGATCTCCCTGGCGCAGAAAGATGCCGTTCGCGTGATTGGCGGCGCATTGTCTGAAGAAAAGGGCATCGATGGCCAGAAAATTCTCGCATCTGATGCCGCCTTCAAGGCAGGTCTGACATCGGCCGCTCAACTTGACGGCAAACGTTTCGGTACGACGACTGCAGGGTCATCGTTTCATTACATGGGTTCGAAAATCGCTGCTGCAGAAGGTGGTGAACCACAGTTCATTCCACTGCAGAAAGTTGGTGCGATTATCGGCGCTCTGAAATCCGGTCAGATTGATGCCTGGTCAATCGTTCCGCATATTGCCAAACCTCTCGCCGGTTCTGGCGCGGTTCACATTATCGGCGATGTTGCTGACTACCTCCCGAACTACCAGGTCACGACAGTCTTTACATCAAAAACCAATGCAAGCGATGACGCAGCTTTGGTGAAGTCCTTCCTCGAAGGCTTCTCTGCTGGTGTTGATGACTATGACGACACAATGGTTGACCGTACCAAGGGGGATGCGGCTGTCGAAGATATGGTCGATCTCATCCATAAGTATGTCTACAATGACCGTCCACGTGAAAAGGCTGCTCCGTCTATCATAAATGGGTCGATGCGCCTCAACCGTGGAGCAGCCCTTAACGTTGCTTCCATTCAAGATCAGCTTGACTGGTTCCAGTCCGAAGGCCTGGTCGACAGTTCAATCACATTGGACACGATTGTTGACACCAGCTTCGTCGATGTCATCGACGGCTAACATGACCCTACGTTCATCGGCTGCGAAAATGTCTTGCTGCCGATGAACCATCCCAGACAGAGTAGATTATGGACATTCGGCTTGACGCCATCAGTCATCGCTACGGCGATACTGAAGTTTTGAGAGATATCTCTCTCGACATTCCTTCGGGCAAAATTGTCTGTCTTGTCGGGCCCTCTGGGTGTGGCAAATCAACACTTCTGCGTTTCGCAGGAGGACTGGAGCGTCCAACCAACGGACAGGTTTTGCAGATCGGGGATGCCCCTGCTGGATGCCTTAATCCGTTGACCTATGTCTTTCAGCATTTTGCGCTGCTGCCATGGCGTACGGTTCACGGCAATATTTCGCTTGTTCTTGAAGACCACAAGCTTTCTGAAGCTCAGCGGAATGAAATAATCTCTGATGTGCTTGGTCGTACTCGGCTGAGTGATTTTGCAAATGCGCTTCCCAAGCAGCTGTCTGGTGGCATGAAACAACGTGTTGCCATCGCGCGTGCATTGGCGGTCAACCCTGCCGTCATGCTCATGGACGAACCGTTGTCCGCGCTCGACAGCCAAACTCGCGAGCTTTTGATGGACGATCTGGTCGCGCTTTGGGAGCGGACGCCCTTCACCGCGATCTATGTGACGCACAATCTGGCGGAGGCAGTTCGTCTTGGCCATCGTGTTGTCGTCCTGTCGCGGCGTCCAGGCTGCGTTCGCGAGATCGTTGAAATTGACAAGCCCTTGGGCGACCGCGGATACGCGGACGTCGATCTTGAGAAAATTCAGAAACACTTGTGGGATCTGATGCGCGAAGAAGCCCGTGCGGCAGACGAGGAGCTGGTGGATGTCTGATACCACGATGCATTCCAATGGCGTGTCTGACGACACAGCTTTATCTAAGCAGAAAAGTCAGCAGGTTCGGTTTCGCGGTGGCGGGTTCTCTCCCGATGACCGGCGCTGGGTCGGACTTGTCGTGTTTGCGTTGCTGATTGGCGTTGTTGAATGGGGCACACGGACTGGCTGGATTTCCTCGCTTACGCTGCCTCGTCCGTCCGACGTTCTTGAAACGCTCGTCGAACTCTATTCAAGCGGTATGCTTTTCCAGCACCTCGGTCTTTCTCTGAGCCGATTGGTTATCGGTGCGTCTTTGGGGGCGCTTGTGGGCGTATCGGTTGGGATCGCGATTGGTTTGTTTTCCTTCGTGCGGTCAGGACTTGTGCCTGTCACTGCGGCTCTTTTTCCAATTCCCAAGATCGCGTTGTTGCCGTTGTTTGTAATTTGGTTCGGCATCGATGAAGGGTCCAAATACGCCCTGATTGCATTTGGAACGTTCACGCCGACTGTCGTGGCGACTTATGGTGCCGTTGATAATGTTGATCGCTCACTCATACGCATGGGCCAGAGCTTTGGGCTCTCCTGGTTTTCGATCGTACGAAAGATCGTGTTGCCGGGCGCAATGCCGGGCATTTTGTCGGGACTGCGTATCAGTCTGGCAATTGCGATTATCTTGCTGGTTGCTGCCGAGATGCTTGGGGCTCAATATGGCATTGGCGCCTATATTCTGGAAGCCGGATCTCTTTATGATCTTGAACGCCTGTTTGCCGGCGTAATGATCTTGTCGCTGCTTGGAATTATCGTCAGCACGGCGATCGGTATGATTGAGAAAAAGATTCTCAGCTGGCGGAGCTGATCCGCCAGCCAATTCTTGTTTCAAATTGGTCTTAGACTTGTGCCGCCCGCAGCGATTCTGAGTGCATCAGGGAGAGGATTTCCCTTTTGTATTCCATGAAGCTGGTCGATGTGAGCACATCGATGTTGCGTGGCCGTTCGATCTCGATGTTGAGCGTCGATTTGATCCGTCCAGGACGTGCGCTCATGACATGGACTTCGTCTCCGAGAAAGATTGCCTCGTCGATATCGTGCGTGATGAAGAGAACCGTTTTCCGACGTGTCTGCCAGATCTCGAGAAGCAATTCCTGCATCAACTGCCGCGTCTGACTGTCCAGGGCTCCGAAAGGTTCGTCCATGAGAAGGATCTGGGGGTCATTGGCCAGTGCTCTTGCCAAAGCAACGCGTTGACGCATACCGCCAGACAGCTCCTTCGGATAGGAGGCCTCAAAGCCGTTCAAATGGACAGCCGAAATCAGGTCATCCGCAATGGCTTCACATTCTGCCTTTGGGAGCTTTTTCAGCTTTGGGCCGAACATGACGTTTTCGCGAACCGTCAGCCATGGAAACAGCGTGTAGCTTTGAAACACCATGCCGCGATCAGCAGAAGGGCCGATGATGGGCTTGTCGTCAAGCATCAGGCTGCCGCTGGTGGCTGTTTCAAGACCAGCGACCAAGCGTAGCAAGGTCGACTTGCCGCAGCCCGATGGGCCGACGATGACTGAAAAAGTGTTGTGTTCTACGCTTAGGGAAACATCGTCGAGAGCTGTGACGATTGGTTTTCCCTTCGGCTCGAAGCGCACAGTAATGTCTTTTAGGGCGAGTTGGGACATGATTGGAAAACCTAGAATTCAGCGGACCATGGAAGGAGCCGCTGACGCAGCCACTTGAAGAGGAAATCGGTGATAAGACCGAGGATGCCGATGGTGAAAACACCCAGCAAAATGACATCGGTGAACAGGCCACGCATCGCGTTGAGGATCATGTAGCCAAGGCCGCTGTTCGCTGCCACGAGCTCTGCCACAACAAGATAGGTCCAGGCCCACCCCATGGTGACGCGCAAGTTGTCCATGACGCCGGGCATGCAGGCTGGAAGCAGGATGCTGCGTACGACTTGCCCGCGTTTTGCACCCAGTGTGTAAGCACAGTCGATGAGGTCCTTGCTGACGCGTGAGGAGACATCCGAAATCAGGATCAACTGTTGAAAGAAGGTTCCAAGAAAGATCACCATGACCTTCTGTTCAAAGCCAATGCCGACCCACAAAATGAGGAGAGGTATAAGGGCCGAGACAGGGATGTAGCGCATGAAACCGGTGATTGGCTCAAGCATTGCCTGGACCGCCCGAAAGCTGCCCATGAGAATTCCAAGGGGTACGGCGAAAACGGATGCCAGGATGAAACCTGACATGATCACGGTCAAACTGGCCCACATGTGTTCAAAGAGGGACAGGTTGGAAATTCGTTTAACCGCCGCCTGCAGGACTTCGACTGGCGTGGCCAGGAAGTCCGGCGGCGTAAAGCCGCCGTAAGTGAGCAGACACCACAGGCCCAGGACCACAAGCACCGAGCTGATGCTCAGACTTATATAGAGACTGCGCGGGATGTCAGTCTTGGGAGAGAATAGGGTTCGGGTCCACATGGTATCTGCTCCGAGCTACTTACTTAACGAGGCCGCTGGCGATCATTGATGCCGGGTCTGCTTTGAGTTCGAAGAGGCCGCCTTCTTCACCAAGGGTCTTGGCGTTGATGATGGTCTTCAAGATGCCGCCTTCGTTGGACTTATCCATGAAGCTCTTGTTCATTTCAGCGTCGTAGAAGACGATACCTGCACGGGTCTCTGCAAAGACTTCTGGATCTTCGAGCCAGCCGCCAACGCCTTTCGCCATGATCTCGTCGCCTTCGGCTTCGTTTTCTTTCTGCCATGCAACAGCCTTGGCCCATGCACGGTACAGAGCTGCCATTGCTTCAGGCTTCGCTGCCAGGGTCTCTTCTGTTGTGACCGCGACATCGGTGATCAGACCTGGTGTTGTTGAACTGTCGACGAGCAAGGCGCCATGGTCGGTCGCTTTACCACGTGTCAGCCAAGGCTCCCAGGTCACAGCAGCGTCGACGCGGCCTGCGACGAAGGCTGCACCGGCATCTCCAGCCGTCATGTTAAGGGAGTCCACGTCGGCCAGGCTCATACCGGCTTCTTTCAGAAGAACACTGAGGAAGAACTGGGAAACTGAACCTTCGGTGTAGGCGATTTTCTTGCCCTTCAGGTCTTCCACAGAAGTGATTTCCTTGTTGGCAACGATGCCGTCACCGCCTGCGCTGTCGTCGAGTGCAAACAGGTAAGTCAACGGATGCGCTTCAGATGTGAAGGTAAGCACGGTGTCGATTGTCGTGACCGCAACGTCGACGCGACCAGCCGCCAATGCAGGCATGCGTGTCTTCGCGTCTTCCATGATGACGAGTTCAACATCCAGGCCTTCTTCTGCGAAGAACCCTTTGTCCTTTGCAATATAGAGCGGACCGTAGCCGACCCAGGTCGAGTGGGCGAGGGTCAGCTTCTCAGCGGCCTGCGCTGGTGCGAATGCTGAGATTGTTGCCAGGGCAATCGCCGTGGCGCCAATGCGTGATAATAGTGATTTCATATGATTACTCCGGGAGGTTTGAGTTTTACTTTTTGTTGTTGGCTCAGGCCTTGTCGCGTTTTGTGCCAGGGGCGCTTGCGAGAATGCAGAGCAGCTCGAACATCATGGACACACCGACCCATGCGGTGCCCCCTGATGGGTCGAAAGGAGGAGATACTTCGACGAGGTCAGCACCGACCACGTTTAGGCCTTCGAGCATGCGGACCATTCGTTGGGCTTCGCGTGTCGTGAAGCCGCCTATTTCCGGGGTTCCTGTGCCAGGTGCAAATGCAGGATCGATGCAGTCGATGTCAAAGCTGATGTAGGTTGGAAGATCGCCAACGATTGCACGGGCTTCTTCCATGACGGATGCGATGCCGCGGTCTTCAACTTCTTCAATGCGAATGATGCGCACACCCTGAGCTATGCCCCATTCAACGTCTTCGTTGTCATACATCGTGCCGCGAATGCCGATCTGCACAACGCGCTTTGGATCCAGGTAGCCGTCCTCAATTGCGCGACGGAAAGGCGTGCCATGGGTGTATTTGAAACCGCCGAAATAGCTGTCCCAAAGATCTGTGTGGGCATCAAAGTGGACCATTCCAACAGGAGCGTCAGCAGCCAGTGCCTTTAGGATCGGGTAGGACACCAAATGGTCACCGCCGGCACTGAGCGGCGTAATACCCTGAGCTTTCATCTTGGCAAAGAAGGCTGTGATGCGCTTGAGGGCATCGGCTGTGTCTGCCGGATTAACGGGTGAATCGCCCAAATCTGCAACGTTGCGCGCATCGAATGGCGCAATGCCGCTGCTTGGGTGCAAAGTGCGGATCATCGTGGAAAGGTCGCGCAATTGACGCGGGCCGTGACGGGTGCCAGGGCGGTTCGTCGTGCCACCGTCCCATGGAACGCCAACGATGCCGATGTCGACATGATCGATGGCCTCGTCCTCGAAATCAACCATTGGCAGGCGCATAAAGGATGGCATGCCTGCGTAGCGTGGAAGTTCCATTCCTGAAATCGGTTGGAAAAACGCTGGGTTGGTCGGGGATTTCCTATCGGACATCTGGTACTCCGGAAACATTGAGCTTTCGCGTTCTTTGCGAAAGGCATGAACTTTACTCCCGTTATGTTGCCATGCACAAAAACGTCCGATAATACTGAAGTTCAAGAGTAAACGTCTGAAAGTTTCAACGTATCATGGTTTCTCCAGTCTCTCCCTTGAGCGATGTTGATTTGCGGCAGCTCAAGATTTTTCGGGCGGTTGTGGATCACAACGGATTTACAAACGCAGAAGATTCATTGGGCCTCTCGCGCTCAACCATTAGTGCTCAGATGGCGGCATTGGAGACACGTCTGGGGCTGAAACTCTGCCACCGGGGACGGTCGGGCTTCTCGCTGACCGAGCATGGCCACAAGATCTATGCAGAAGCGATCAAGTGTTTCGCGGCACTTGAAAATTTCCGGAATGAAGTCGGCGCTATGCGAGGCAGGTTGGTTGGCGAACTGCGCATCGGCGCTGTGGATGCCTTTGTTGAAAATCCCAACTGCCATTTGTCAGATGCAATCGCCCTTTTCAACGAACGTGTTCCCGAAGTTCATCTGACTGTAATGGTGATGAGTGCCAATCAGATCGCAACGGCATTGGCCAATCGACAAATCGAAGTTGGCCTCGTCGCGAACCAACCGATGAATGCTGCGGTGCAACTTGAGCAGCTTTTCTACGAAGAACAGAATCTCTACTGCGGTGAGCGTCATGAGCTGTTCTTGAAGCCTGCATCTGAGCTTACGCTGGACCGCATATCAGTGGCAGCTCACGCCCGACGCGGATACACAATTGCAACGGCTTACAATTCGCTTTTCGCTAATGCCCCCTCAGCGACTGCCTATTCAATGGAAGGTCTTGCACATCTCATCTTGAGTGGCCGCTATCTGAGTTTCCTCCCAAAGCACTATGCGCAGAGATGGGTTGACGAGGGCCAGATGCGAGCGCTTCGAGCGGATATTGTGAATTTCAGAATTGGCCTATGTATCGCACACTTTCCAGTGAGCACTCTTTCTCATGTCGCGCATGCTTTTCGAGATTGTGTTCTGGAAACACATTAGGTCAGAACCTCAGCTCGCCGACTTACTGTTAATTGAGACTGGTATCCTGATTAAAATTGGGCGCTTTATTTGATAATGCTTGACACTCTGCGGCCTCTTTAGTCTAAATCTCTCAAATAAACTTTTTGGTTGTAGTTCCTATGCTCTTTCGACTTCTTCTTGTCTTGGCATTTGCCTTCTCACTTGCTGGTTGTGCCAGCCTTTCCGAATCCGAGTGCCAAGTGGGCGATTGGTATTCCATTGGAAAATCAGATGGCTACAGCGGTTATGTTTCCTATGAACGTCTGGGTAAACACAATAAGGCTTGTAGAGAGCACGGCATAGCGATTGACCAGCAGCAGTATCAGTTAGGCTATCAAGCTGGCCTTGCAGATTATTGTACCTTCCAGCGGGGCCTTTCTGAAGGCAAGGGAGGTAAAACTTATGCTGGAGTTTGCCAAGGCGATTCGGACATTATCTTCCGCGAGGGATATGCGTTGGGTCAGAAGTATTATCAGGTATCTTCCAAGATAAATACTTTGAAACGTGATAATGCACGGCTTGAAAATGAGATGAAGAAAGTCGCGGCTGGCAGCGGTGAGTTTTACAAGTATGACGGTGAGATCAAGGCGAACCTGCGTGAGATCACTTTGCTGAGTGTACGGCTTGGCGAGGTTCAAAGCGAACTTTCCAGAGCAAGCGCCTCTGCAGGCTTTTGAGAGAACTGCTTGCCAAACGGAAGGTAGAGTTGATGCGTTTGCGTGTTCTATGCACTTTGATCTTCTCTGGAGTGTTGGCCGCTTGTGTATCCACTCCTGTTTCCACGCCACTGAGCAAGTTTAATCTTAGTCAGGTGATCGTTCGTTACACCGTCACGGCGGATTATCAGGTTGCTGATTTCGAGCGTGAGTACAAAGATCAACGGACCGACTTGGCCACAATTTCCAAAATTACTCTGGCGAGCACGCCAGAGTCTCAAGCCTATGTTCGCGGTCGGATCAAGGATCATCTTGCTCCACATCTTGAGCGCGTTTTTCGGCCGCGCATGACAGGCTCTAGAGCGGTAACGATTGAAGTGCGAGTTCTGAAGGTTTTCGTACCTGGCAAGCTGCGCGGCGAGCTCGTTGGTGAAGGTTTCTATATGGATGCAGTTTTCGCGGTTATCGACGATGTGACCGGTATTGAATTGATGGCTTATGGACCCATTCACGCTGAGACCGATGAAGCCATCACGCTTATCGGTGGTGAGCAAATTCCGAACCTGGGGTCTTCTGAGCGGATGAATGAAGTCGCCTATTATTTTTCAAAAAAGGCATTGGCTGCAATTGAAAATGAGTATCGCGGTTTTGGGCCTGATGGTCGCTTTTAGATCAGGGAGACTGGCATTTGCGTAGGTGTACTGAAAACATAGTTCTTGGCTTGACTGGCATCTTCATGTTTACCGCTCTTGCCAACGAAAGCTCAGCGTCGAACATTGACGTGTTCGTGTGTGATGCAGGTGATATCGGATATGAAATCCTGATGAATGCTGCCACTCCGGAATATGTCACCGTCAATGTTTCGGTTTCAGAAATGATGGATCAGTCACTCGCTCGTGAGTTTGACCTGTCGCAGGTGCAAACTAGTTCTGGCTTTGGATATAGCACGCCTGATGGAGTGAGCTTCTTTGGAAAAGGGACGCAGGGTGTTCTTGAAATTCTAGGTGATCGACTAGAATGCGAGTTGCTGAAACCAAGTTTTCAATCTTCTGCAACAACAAATCACAACGAGGCTGGCGAGCTGATTCAACGTTCTGGCCGCTCATTGGGCGGCTCGTTGCGTGATGGACCTGGCACGAACTTCTCTAAATTGGGAAGTCTGGCGTTTGGTGACACCATAGTAATCGTTCGGAATACGAATATCGTGTTTGATGGCTATGATTGGTTCGAGATTAACTACATGGGGCGAACAGCCTATCAGTGGGGTGGTATCATGTGCGTTGACGGACCTCTTCTCCCGGGTATCTACCAAACTTGCACCGAGGCGTTTCGCTAGTTTTGACGCAGTGGTTTTTTTGCCGGGTTGCTCAGGTGCGATCCGGCATTTTTTATTGGGAATACCGGCCTCGCAGTTTTGTCTTTTTCTGTTAGCTATCGCGGCCTATCCTGTCACTGATTATCTCGCAGCTGTCTTATTCTCTTCGGGAACAATTCTATGAGTGACTTGGTTATTCGCCACACCAGGATTCCTGGTTGGGATGGGACCGTCGACGTTCTTGTGTCGAATGGCGAAATCGTCCAGATCGGCACGGAATTGGAGTGTTCTTGCAAGGAGATCTCAGGCGATTGCGCTTTGCTCGTCCCCGGCTTTGTCGAGAGCCATATTCACTTGGACAAGGCCTGTATTCTGGATCGCTGCCATAACGAAGCGGGAACGCTCGAGGGGGCGATAAAATCCGTTGGTATCGCCAAGCAGAAATTCGATGAAGATGATGTCTATCAGCGTGGCAGGCAGGTCATTGAACGTGCGGTTATCCAGGGCACCAATGCAATGCGGACCCATGTGGAGGTCGATCCCGTCATTGGGCTTAAGAGCTTTGATGCTATCTTGAGGCTTAAAGAAGACTTTGCATGGGCATTGGATCTGCAGATCTGCGTATTTCCACAAGAAGGTCTTACCAACTTTGCCGGAACGCAGGAGCTATTGGAAGAGGCGTTGCGCCGTGGTGCAGATCTTCTTGGAGGTTGCCCCTATACGGATAGTGATCCGGCTGAGCAGATCAGGATCTTGTTTGGCCTTGCTGTTCAGTTCGATGTCGACCTGGACTTTCATCTCGACTTTGACCTTGATCCGAGCTGGAACCATCTGGACGAGGTGGCACGACAGACCCTGGCGCATGGCTGGCAGGGGCGCGTAGCGATCGGTCATGTCAGCAAGTTGTCGGCCTTGAAGAAAGAGGATCTTATGAAAGCCGTTGCGCTTTTGAAGCGTTGCGGCATTGCCCTGACGGTGCTTCCTTCAACGGATTTGTTCCTGATGGGCCGCGGTCACGATCATCTTGTTCCACGCGGAGTTGCGCCTGCACATCTGTTCTATCAAAACGGCGTTTGCTGCACGGTGGCCACAAATAATGTGTTGAACCCGTTCACTCCGTTTGGCGATTGCTCGCTGCCAAGAATGGCGAACCTTTATGCAAACGTGCATCAGTTGAGCACACCTATGGAACTTGAAGCCTGTTTCGAAATGGTCTGCGATGCGCCGTTGCGGCTGATCAATCACCACAGGTCGATAGCTCCTGGGCAGGAGGCTACATTTGTAGCGCTGCAAGCGGATAGCGGCGGGCAAGTTGTTGCGGAAATCGTTCGCCCGATTTGGGGAATGAAGAAGGGACGCATGACCTTTAAACATGCGCCCGGGGTCTTGTTTCCACCACAGCCATGATGGTTCCGTTGATCTAGTCGCCCATCAATTCAAGTATGTGGCTTGGACCTGTCGGCACGATTCCCAGAGGATTGAGTGCCTTTATCGAATAGTAGCCTTTGGTGATGTGATCAATGTTCACCGTGCTTCGGACACCGGCCAGGTCCAGGATACGTTTCATGTAGGCGTGGAGCTTGGGGTAATCCTTTACCTGTTTCCGGTTGACCTTAAACAGACCGTGATAGGCAGCATCAAACCTGATGAGCGTGACAAAGGTCCGAATGTCCGTTTCCGTCAGCTGGTTGCCAAACAGATAGTCGTCACTCAGGCGCTCTTCGAGTTCGTCCAGTGTCTTGAAGACACCATCGACGGCTTCATCATAGGCTTCCTGAGTAGAGGCAAAGCCTGCTTTGTAAACACCATTGTTGAGGGTGTCATAGACCTGCTGATTGAGTTCATCGATTTGCGAAGCCAGGTCAGCGGGATAAAGCCGGTAGTTTGACGGCACCAGATGTTCAAAAGCGGTGTCGAACATGCGCACTATGTCCGCACTTTCGTTGTTGACCATGACGTTCCGCTCCATGTCCCAGAGCATGGGAACCGTTGCACGTCCGGTGAAGTGGGGGTCCGCTGCGGTATAGAGCTCATGGATATAGTCCGCATCCATCAAAGGATCGGCGTCGGCGCCTTTATAGCCTCCGAACTGCCAGCCCTGGTCAGTCAACGTTGGATTGACGACAGTGATGGGAATGAGTTCTTCCAGCCCCTTGAGCTTCCGGGCGAGCAAGGTTCGCGACGCCCACGGACAGATCAAGGCAACATAAAGCCTATACCGTCCAGCCTCGGCCTTGAATCCCGCTCCTCCGGTTGGCCCAGCCGAGCCGTCTGGGGTGATCCAGTTGCGAAAGCTGGATGTCTGGCGCACAAACCGTCCTTTTGAATCGGCCTCTTGGATTGGTTGCCAGTCCTTTGTCCATTTTCCGTTTACAAGCATTGGATCAGTCCTCAGTAGTAAATAAAGCTACGCATCGAGACGGATGCGATATCGATGGACGAGTTCATGAAGAGCAGGCTGTCTCGGTCGTCCGCGGCACCTGCGATTGTCAAAGCCGGCAGATAATGATCGACGGACGGATGAGCCATCTTGAGCAACGCCCCCAGGTCTTGTCGATTGGAGAGTGCCAAAAGATCTCTGTGTTCAAGTTTTTCAGCGACGAGCTGATCGAATTCGATTGCCCAGTCATAAGGGTTTGTGTCGTAGCGCATTCTGCGCAAGTTGTGGACGACATTCCCTGAACCCAGGATCAATACGCCACGGTCGCGGAGGGACTTTAAGGCCTTGCCGATCTCAACATGATGAGGAAGGTCCTCGTTCATGTCGATCGATAGTTGGAAGACAGGCACATCGGCATTCGGGTAGAGAGATTTGAGGACGGACCAAGCGCCGTGATCCAGACCCCAGGTGTCATCTCCCTCTGCATGGTGGCTTGCCAGAATTGAGATCACTTCCTTTGCAACGCTGGGAGCTCCCGGAGCCGCATATTGCTGCTCAAAGAGTTCCTGCGGAAAGCCGTAGAAGTCGTGGATGGTTCGTGGCATGGCTGAAATATCGACAAGGGTGGATCCCTTTGTCATCCAATGCGCGGAAACAACCAGGATCGCCTGTGGGTGGGGGAGAGATTGTCCCAAGTTGGTCCAATTTCTGGAAAAGTCATTGTCCTCAATCGCGTTCATGGGGCTCCCATGGCCGAGAAAAACGACTGGCATCCGGTCGGAGGACTTCAGCGTGTCTTTTAGTTGTTGCAGTGATTGGGTGATGCTCATTGTCCTGTCTCCCGTTTCGGGGGGCATGCCGCACCATATGCTGGTGCGGCATGGTGTTATTTTGATTTTAGTGGGTAGAGCGCATAAGCGCCGTCGCCGAGCAAGACGAGCGCGGCCTGTACCAAAGCCCACATTGCCGGATATTCCCAGCCGCCGCCGGCGTTGGTCCATCCAAAGCCTGCTCCTGCATGAGCGAAAACTATTGCGCCGAGAAGCGGCAGGATAAGCGCTGCTGAAACCAGGCGTGTTGCGATGCCCAGGATCAACGCGATGCCGCCGGCAATCTCTGCAATCATTGTCAGGTATCCCATCCACCCCGGCAATCCCAGGCTATTGAAGAAACCGGCTGTACCTGCGGGTGTAAACACAAGGAGTTTTGTGAGTCCGTGTACCAGAAACAGAACGCCAGTTGTCAGGCGCAAGAGAAGAGCAGCGTATGGTGCGGTCTTGAGATCGATCATTTTAGAGAGTCCTTAGTTAGTGATTAAGCCGCAACCCAAAGCGGTGCGATTTCAGTTCCCTGGCCGAGAATGTAGCCAAAGGTGATGTTCATGAAGCCAAGCGGTTCCAGATACCGTGCGTTCTTAAGTCCGCCAGCATCTTTCGCATTCAGACCTGCCTGGTCAGCGATTTTGAGGACCTGTGCCTTTGCCTGGTCGTCGTCAGACGCAACGAACGTCTGAATTTTTTGACCGCCAACTTTCAAGTCACCTGCGTAATGCTGTGCAAAGACGGTGTTGAAGGCCTTCACCACTTTGGCAGCAGGAGCCAATGCAGCGATTTCTTCTGCGGCCGATGTGGTGTGACCAACCTGTATTCCAGAAAAGTCATCGGTGACGGGGTTAGAAACGTCGACGATGATTTTGCCGGTGAAGTCATTGTCAGCGGCAATGGTCTTGCTTGCTGCATAGGGCGTTGCGAGAATGACGATGTCAGACTGCTTGATCGCGGTTTCGACGTTTGCGGCCTGAACTGTGACGCCGTCTTTCTTGAGCTTCTGCGCAGCGTCCTGGCCGCCATGCTGATCGGTAATGACAACGCCGTTGGCTGTTTTGGCAAGCACTTTGGCCAAGCCTGAGCCAATGTTTCCGGTTCCTATAATTGCGATATTCATTGTTCTATCCTTCCGTGTGCTCCTTTGATGGGGAGGAGCGTCGGGTTGTTTGATGAGCAGAATATGCGCCTTGCTATTCCGGAACAAAATAGCGAATATATGGAATGACTATCCTCATATTGTTCCTAATTGGTGTTGCATGGATTTGATTGACGGGCTGCGGGCATTCGTGGCGACAGCGGAGACAGGTTCGTTTA
>JABXHV010000032.1 GCA_013373445.1 Paracoccaceae bacterium
CAGGCCCTGCATCAGGTCGGATGGCTCTGTGCAGCCGTTTGGCGTGGCAACCGTGTTCCAGCCTATGTGCGGGATCTTGGCGTTGACTTTCAAACGACGGATATCAGCGTCGATATACCCAAGCCCGGCAACATCGCCCAACTCGTCGCTGGAGCGCATGAGAAGCTGGAAGCCGAGACAGATGCCAAGCAGTGGCTTGCCGGAAGCAGCGTAACCGTCGATCAATGGTCGAAGGCCATGGTCTGCGATCCGCTGCATGCCCGCACCGAAGGCGCCGACACCAGGCAGGATCAAACCGTCGCTTGCCGCGATCTCGTCTGCGTTGTTGGTAACTGTGGCGTCCATTCCCAGATAGTGCACCGCGTTGGCGACACTGCGAATGTTGCCAATGCCGTAATCAAGTATCGCCAGCATGTACGTACTTTCTTCTGGTGGTCGTGCGTTGCAGCTCGTTCTTCACTTCCTGAACCGTGCACTTCGCATAATGCAGGATGGCGGCAATCGCGATGCCTTGCAGCTCGGTCTTTTGCTCCAGATCCTTTAGGTGGCTGACTCGACCGGCACCTCCGGACGCAATGATCGGGATCGATACAGCCTTGTCGAGCGCCTCGTAGAGCGGCAGATCAAAACCCTTCTGCATGCCTTCCTTGTCAACGGAGGTCACAAGCAGTTCGCCAACGCCGTTTTGTTCCAGCGTCTTGGCCCACTCGATCACATCCTTGCCGGTCGGCTCTCTGCCATTGTCGATATAGGCCTGCCAGCCATTGCCGGTTTTTTTAGCCTCGATAGATCCGACGATACACTGACTGCCGTAGGTCGTGACCAGCACCTTGAGTAGATCGATGTCATGTACGAGGGCGGTATTGATCGCGACCTTGTCAGCGCCAAAGCTGAGGGCATCTTTCACATCTTCAAGCGATCGGATACCGCCCCCGATGGTGATTGGCACAAAGACGGTTTTGCAGGCCTCCGCCACAAGATGAAACAGGTTGCTGCGGCCATAAAGACTGGCAACGGAATCCATGATGAGGATCTCGTCGATACCGTCTTCGTAGTATTTGCGCGCGATCTCGATTGGATCACCAATTTGCCTTTGGCCTTCCAGCTGGATGCCTTTGATGACCTTGCCATTCTTGATGTCGAGGCGGGCAATGATGCGCAACATGTCGTTCTTTTCGTGATGGCTCTAAAGATCAACCTGATGCAATTGGTGATCAATGGAGTGATTCCTTTGCGAAAATTCTACAGAGGATTTCTAAATCAGGTGTAAGGATTTCCGTGTTCGAGGCCGACATGATGGCGATGGGACTGTCAAAATAGCATTTGGTGCGTGATTCATCTGGAAAACCGCTTCTTGGTTCCATCTACGGTTTGAAAGTCGACTAAAATATCTCGACGCAAAATCCTGCTCGTCTTTCTGGCGCTGCTTGAACGATACGGAGTATTTGATGGCACTTGAGGCATATTTTGGTCTTCCAGAAGAGGTGAAGTTCTGCAGAAAATGCGTGATTTCAAATCAACGCCCGAGTTCGACAGTCGAATTCGCCAGCTCAAAGGCCGAGAAGAAAAGCACCATTGCCTTTGATGATGATCTTTGTTCTGCGTGTGCCTATGCGGAAGAAAAAGAAACCAACATCGACTGGAAGGCGCGTGAAGACAATCTTCTGCAGCTGCTGGACAAGTTCCGTCGTAATGACGGGCGGTATGATTGCATTGTTCCAGGCAGTGGCGGCAAGGATAGCGCCTATACGGCGCATGTTTTGAAATACAAATACGGTATGAACCCGCTGACGGTGACTTGGGCGCCGCATGTCTATACCGATATTGGCTGGTCCAACTTTATCAATTGGATGCATGAAGGCGGGCTCGATAACATTCTTTATACGCCTAACGGACGTCTGCATCGGCTTCTGACGAAGTTCGCGTTCCTGAATCTGCTGCATCCCTTCCAGCCGTTTATTGTCGGCCAGCGTATCATCGGCCCTGCGATGGCTGCCAGATTTGGTGTTGAGCTGGTGTTTTACGGCGAGAACCAGGCCGAATACGGCAACAATATCGAAGACAACAAGAAGCCGACAATGAGCACGGACTTCTTCTCTACCAGTGACCCGCTCGACATGAAGTTCGGCGGAGTGACAATGCGGCAGATCATTGAAGAGCACGGGTTCGTTCAGGCCGACTTTGCACCCTATGTTCCTCCCAAAAAGGAGGTTCTGGATCAGGCAAAGGTCGAGGTTCATTACCTTGGTTATTACCTGAAATGGGATCCGCAGGAGTGCTACTACTACGCTGTAGAGAACACCGGTTTTCAGGCCAATCCGGAACGCACAGAGGGTACGTATTCGAAGTACTCCAGTATCGATGACCGCGTTGACCCATTCCACTATTTTACGACGCTGATCAAGTTCGGTCTTGGGCGAGCAAGCTATGACGCCGCCCAGGAAATTCGGAATGGCAAGATCACCCGTGAAGAGGGGGTCAATCTGGTGCAGAAATTCGACCAGGAGTTTCCGGCCAAGTACTTCGAGGAATTCCTTGAGTACATTGACATCAGTGAAGCCGAGTTTTTCGAAACCATCGACAAGTTCCGCAGTCCACACTTATGGCATCAAAAGGATGGTGTCTGGGCGTTGCGCCACACGGTGAGCTAGCGTGTGAACTGAGGCGCAGTAAGAGCGGGGAGAGAAAATGGCTGAGCGAAAAAAAATACGAGTGCTGCACTTGGCGAGCTTTGCCGGCAACATTGGTGACTTGGCCAACCATGCGGGCGCGCGACGTAAGTTTTCCCAGAACATTGATCTCGAATTCGACATAACAGAACTTGAAATCCGCGAATTCTACTGGAAGCAACGCCAGTTCGATTCCAGCTTTGTCGACTACGCTAACTCATTTGATCTGCTGATTATCGGAGGCGGCAACTACTTCGAACTTTGGGTCGAGAATTCCGCGACGGGCACGTCCATCGATATCAAGCCGGATGAGTTTGCCAAGCTGGAAACACCTGTGATGTTTTACTCGCTAGGTGCCGACATCGGTCAGGGATACAGCGAGCATTCGGCGACGCGTTTTCGCTCGTTCATCGACACAGTGCTCGAGCGCGAGGCGGCCTTTGTATCTGTCCGCAACGATGGATCAAAACGCGCACTGGAGCTGATTCTTGGAGCAAAGATATCGGCCAAGATCCCGGTCATTGCCGATGGCGGTTTCTTTTGCCATGAGCCAACGCCGAAAGTTGGCGGTGCCACGCAGTCTATCGGGATCAATATCGCCGGTGACATGCTGGATCAACGGTTCAATGAAGGCACATCGGTCAAGGACTTCATTTCTGGGCTGCAGCAGGTCTGTACGACTCTGATCGATCAAAACCCGAGTTTGCGCATTGATTTGATCCCGCATATTTGGCGGGATGTTGTGTTCATCTCAGAGTTCATCGGCGAACTGCCTGATCCCTATCTGCGGCGTAATGTCGGTATAGCACCTTTGCTACCGACGCGCGAAGGACTGCCGGAGTTCCTGCAACGATATGCAAGCTATGATCTGGTGTTGGGAATGCGCTTCCACGCCAACGTTTGCCCGATTGGCATGGGTGTGCCCACACGTGGTCTTTACTGCTATCCGCAAGTCAAATTACTGTACGAAGAGCTTGGACTCGAAGACCGGATTTGCGACCTCAAGAACGGTGACTTCACGACGAACCTGATCGAGACAGCGCAGGCGGATCTTCAAGCCGGCAACGAGATCCGTGCCAGATACACCGGTGTGACCGAAAAGCTCAGCGCTGAAACCGATGCCGTGTTGCAGGACGTCAACACCTGGCTCCACAGCTGTCTGTGAGCTGGTCCCTGTAGAGGCAGCTCATCAGTCAGAGTTGCGCAGCCTGAGAATCCAGATGCCACTTCCAACAACAACGGCACTGCCAATGAGTGAAAGCATGTCTGGCCGTTCCTGAAAGACAAGGACACCAAGGACCAGAGCGACCAGAAGTCGGGAGTATCGGAAGGGGGCAACAATGGACAGGTGGCCGGTCCGCATGGCTATCGTCAGTGCATTGTAGGCAAAAGCGCCAGACACCATCGCCATCCCCAGAGCACCCCAAGTAAACAGCGTGGGCCACGTAGCACCTCCAGAAATTGCCAGCAATACGGCGCCTGAAACGGTTAGAACAGAAAAACCGAGGACGCCAATTTGTTCTGGCGACATGGAGACGGGAGCCGCGCGTGTGGCAAGATCACGCCCGGCAAAGCCAATGGTCGCAAGAACGGCAAAGACTGAGTTGATCTCAAAGCTCTCAAGGCCGGGGCGGAGGATCAGTAAGACGCCCAAGAAGCCGAGAATGATTGCCAGCCAGCGGCGGATTCCAACTTTTTCGCCAAAGAACAGGATGGCTCCCAAAGCTACGATCAGTGGAGTTGCCTGCAAAATGGCCGATGCGCTCGAGAGCGGGGTAAAGGCAAGGGCGAGGGCGAAGAACAGTCGCCCGCATATTTCGAAACCGGACCGCAGTACCATTACCGGTGACAGGATTGCAGGGTGCAAGACTTGAGAGCCGCGCGCCTTTGCGATGAGTGCAAAAAGCATTGTTCCGGCGAGACCATAAAGCAAAACCGCCTCGCCAACGGGAATGTCGCTGGCGGCGGCTTTTATGGCCATATCCTCTAGCGCAAATGTCGTCATGGCGAGCACCATGAAAATTGCGCCCCTGGCATTATCTGAAAGGGAAGCGTGCATCATTGTTCGTAGTCTTGTGGCAAGCGCCATGAAGTCGGCCCGGAAATGAGTGCCGGAGATTGGCAGTGATGGGAGAAGTTACAGGCTAGTTGAGCTCGCTGAACTTAGAGCAGACAACGTGCATCCACCAAACGAAAACGGTGCTCTCCGCATGCCAAAGGCATGCAAACGTGATCGCGAGTGGATAAGCAAAAAGGGCGCCCCTAAGGACGCCCTTTAAAAGTCCGGATGGGTCCGGGCAGCTTACATCATGCCGCCCATACCGCCCATTCCGCCCATGCCGCCCATATCAGGCATTGCAGGAGCGTCCTTCTTAGGAAGTTCACCAACCATGGCTTCGGTTGTGATCAGAAGACCAGCGACCGATGCAGCATCCTGAAGCGCAGTACGAACAACCTTGGTTGGGTCGATGATACCAGCTTCGATCATGTTGACGAATTCTTCAGTCTGAGCGTTGAAACCGAATGTTGCGTCGTCGTTTTCCTGGATCTTGCCAACAACGATGGAGCCTTCGACACCAGCGTTTTCAGCGATCTGACGGATCGGAGCTTCCAGAGCGCGCAGGACGATCTTGATGCCTGCCATGATGTCCGGGTTGTCGGAGGAGAGACCTTCGACGGACTTCTTGGCGCGCAGGAGAGCCGTGCCGCCACCCGGTACGATGCCTTCTTCGACAGCAGCGCGGGTTGCGTTCAGGGCGTCGTCGACGCGGTCCTTCTTTTCCTTCACTTCGATTTC
>JABXHV010000200.1 GCA_013373445.1 Paracoccaceae bacterium
ATCCGGATTTCCGGCGGCGGACGCTGCAACTTCACCAACCTGCATTGCACGCCTGCCAACTTCCTCAGCCAAAACCCGAGGTTCTGTGTGTCCGCGCTCAAGCGCTACACACAACACGACTTCCTGGCACTGGTGGAAAAGCACCGCATCGCCTGGCATGAAAAGACGCTTGGCCAATTGTTTTGCGATGACAGCGCCCAAAACATCATCGACATGCTGCTTGATGAGCTGGACCGGGCAGGAGCCAAAATCCAGATGGAAGCGAGCGTTACCGCAATTGAGAAGCGTGACGGCGACTTTCTGGTGAAGACCAACCGCGAAGAGATCGCTGCCGGTTCCGTCGTCATTGCAACAGGCGGCCCGTCCATTCCAAAGATGGGTGCAACCGGATTTGGATACGAAATCGCTCGCCAGTTTGGCCTGAATGTCATCACCCCACGTGCAGCGCTCGTACCGCTGACATTCTCCGACGCCAACAAGGAACTTTGCAAACGACTCGCCGGGGTTTCTCTGGATGCGATCGTGTCCTTCGGCAAGGTCAAATTCCGCGAAGGTCTTTTGTTCACCCACCGCGGGCTCTCAGGCCCTTCTGTCTTGCAGATCTCTTCCTTTTGGCAAGAAGGTCAACCGATCACTGTCGACCTGGCGCCTGATGTCGATGTGTTCGAAGCGCTCAAGGCCCAACGCCAGGAAAACCCGAGGCAGGATCTCAAGACCGCTCTGGCCACCCTGCTGCCCAAGCGCCTCGCCGATGAGCTGTCGCGCGAATTCAATTTGAGCGGGCGCATTGCGGACAAGTCGGACAAGGCCCTGCGCAAGACCGAAGACCAGATCAAACGCTGGCAGCTGACGCCGGTTGGCACCGAAGGCTACAGAACGGCAGAGGTCACGCTCGGCGGTGTCGACACCAATGAGCTGTCCTCCAAGACAATGGAGGCGCGCGCTGTTCCGGGCCTGTACTTCATCGGAGAAAGCGTCGACGTCACGGGGCATCTTGGCGGGTTCAACTTCCAATGGGCCTGGGCGTCGGGGCACGCTGCGGGGCAGGCCGTCTAGGTATTCGAGTGGGCGAAAATTAAATCTGTCGTCAAAAGCTCAAGATATCTAGCCATTCGCTTCAAAGTGTTTTATAATCGTTCCAAACTAGAAGCAGATGGGGAAGTTGCATTGCTGCAACGAAGTGACTTATGCGCCTGACACAACAAACAAATTACGCGGTTCGTGCCTTGATGTATTGCGCTGCGAATCCTGACCGCCCAAGCAAGGTTGCAGAGATTGCAGCGAGCTTCGACATGTCAGAGACTCACCTTTTCAAGATCATGAAGGTGCTGGTTGACGCGAATTTGATGAAAACAATTCGCGGCCGCAACGGCGGCGTGATGATCGCCCGCGACCCGGCCGAAATCACCGTTGGTGAAGTTGTTCGTGCAGCCGAGGAAAGCTTCCTGCTTGCTGAATGCTTTGAAGCGGGTCGCAAGGATTGCCCGCTGATTTCTTCCTGTGGTTTTTCCGGACTGCTGCATGAAGCGCTTGAAGCCTTCATGGACGTTTTGGACACCAAAACCATTGCTGACCTTTCCGAGGACCGCCCGCACTTGCGCCAACTCCTGAAGATCGGTGACGAATTCAAGGTTGCTGCAGCAAGCTAATACCGGGGGCGTAGAGTGCCCTCCCCTAATTCTACGTCAGGCATATAAAAAACCCGCCCTTGAAAAAGAGCGGGTTTTTTATTTTTTAAACGACGGACTGCCGAACGCGAGCTTCCCCTATCCCACTAGCAAAAGCTCAATTCAAAAACGAAGACCGCGCTGGCTGACTGCTGAGGGAGAGGAGAGGGCAGTTGGCTGGCCGGTTTCATTTCTGGCATCAGAGGATCACTTTAAAGGACGCGATTTCAAAGCACTCCTGTCTGATGACCCTTGATAACTAAACCTGAGTGTGGGTGTCAAGTTTTTCTTGAGTTTTATAGTCAGGTTTTATAAGAGGGTAGAAACTGCATCGAAATCGAGATTTCCCATGTCCTCCTCCAACGTACGTCGTGAAAAATTGACCATCTCCAATCGCCAAGCTGCGCAGACCGGACACACGCTTCCGAAAGCCTCCAACACCTCGGACGTGATCCTGGACACTGAAACATTGTTCAAAGGGGCCCGGGAACTCAAGATCAGTCACAATTCGGAAATCTATCGCCTGAGCATCACCAAGCTCGGCAAGCTCATTTTGACCAAATAGTCGACGTCAGAGCGGACACTCCCCGCGTCCGCCCTGACCGTCTTGCGGATGTAATCCGCATAAAAAAACCGGCGGTTTTCACCGCCGGTTTCTCGTTGTAATGCCGGAAAGGCTTACTTCATTTCAGTCATGGTTTCGAACTGGTCGCCATTGACCTTGAACAAGGCATAGATGCCTGGAACATCGCCTGCAGCGTCAAAGTTCTGGTCGCCAGCAGCGCCCTTATAGTCAATCGCTGTACCGGCAGCGATCAGCTTCTTGGCCTTCGCCCATTCTCCTGGAAGGATGGTTTCGCCTTCGCCGTTGGACACCTCACGCAGCGCTGCGGCAATACCCGCCTTGTCGCCGCCAGCTTTTTCGATGGCCAGCGCAGCAAGGAAAGCTGCATCGTAGGATGTGGTTACAAAGATTGCATCCGGATCGCCACCATCAGCCTGGAAGGCTTTGTTGAACGCATCAAGCGCGTCGGATTTTTCGCCAACCGGCGCGGAGGTCACAAAGTTGGTCAGGTTTTCAGGACCAAGCTCCTCGATCAATGCTTCTGACTTCATGCCGTCGGCGCCAACGAACTTCTCGAAGAAGCCGTTTTCAAGTGCTTGCCGCAAAATGGTGAGACCTGTGCCATCGCCGTAGTCGAAGAGCACAAGTGTGTCTGCGCCGCCATCAGCGAGTTCAGCCAGGTTGGAACGGTAAGATGCCTTGTCAGCTTCATGCGCTGCAAAGCCGGCAATCTCGCCGCCCAGGGTTTCAAACTCAGCCTTGAATGCGTTGGCCAGACCTGAACCGTAGTCGTTGTTGACGTAGGCAACTGCCACCTTTTCGTAACCAGCGTCTTTCAGGGTACGTGCAAGCGCGCGGCCCTGATAGTCATCGGAAGAAACGGTACGGAAAACTGTGTCGTTGTCTTCAAGACCGGTGATTTCAGGAGACGTACCTGATGGCGTGATCATCGTAATGCCGGCAGGGATAGAGACCGAACCGGATGCCGCAAGAACGGCACCTGAGCAATGTGGGCCAACCAGAACGGACACGCCTTCGATGTTGACAGCCTTGGTTGCTGCATC
Source organism: Paracoccaceae bacterium (assembly GCA_013373445.1). Lineage (GTDB taxonomy): Bacteria > Pseudomonadota > Alphaproteobacteria > Rhizobiales > Stappiaceae > Roseibium. The sequence goes on from JABXHV010000200.1 coordinate 3,297, forward strand.
GGTGCCGCCCTGAGGGTTGCACGCACTGTCGCCGATGACACCTTCAAGTGTCTCGCCGTCCAGAATGCCGCCTTGTTCGTTGACCTGCTTGATCGCCAAGTTTGACGCTTCGAGCATGGAAGGTGCCATCGCCGAAATCGCGCCTGACACGCCGCCGAGCAAACCGATTTTGACATCGGCCTTTGCAGGCACGCTGGCAAGCGCTGTTGCAGCAAGCAAACCGCCTGCGAGTGCAATAAATTTCGTTTTCATAAAAAGTACCTCCGAGTTTGGGCCGTGTACCGGCTCCCCTTTTTATTGGGATTTTTCATCTTCCGGCCGGGTCACACCTGTGGTGCGTTCCGGCAGGAGCCCCTCTGGCCTGAAGCGCAACACAAGCTGCAACATCAACCCAATCAGGAACAGACGAACATATTTTGCCTTGACCGCATATTCATGCGGAAGTTGATCAGTTGCAATCTCTGAAACGGACCAGATCACCCACACGATGACTGCGCCCAGGATTGCGCCCTTGTTGTTTCCAGAACCACCAAGGATCAACATGATCCACACCAGAAATGTGGCGACCATAGGGTCGATGGCTTCGGGCGTGATGGACCTGTTGAAAGCGGCAAAGACCGCACCCGACAGACCCATCAGTGCCGACCCGAAAATAAAGGCTTCGAGGCGGCGGTATTCAATGTTCTTGCCCATCGCGCGCGCGGCCAGCTCATTGTCGCGAATCGCGCGCATCATGCGGCCCCACGGGGCGTTGAACTGACGCTGGACCAGAAAATAGGCCGCAATGACCAGAAACAAGACGATTCCCAGGAAGGCTGCCTGACTGGACACATACGGCAGATCGCCAAATGGACGCTCAATGCTGGAGATGCCGCGCGCGCTGTTGGTCAAAGCTTCTTCCGACTTGATCACCAGACGAATGATTTCGGCAATTCCGATGGTCGCAATGGCGAGATAATCCGAGCGAAACCGCAGACAGATCTTGCCAATGGGCCAGGCGATCAGGGCAGCTGCCAGCATGGCGCCGGCCCAGCCAACGTAAAACGGCATTTCATAGCCGCCCAATCTGCCATCGGCGGCAGGGCTGGTGAGAATCGCAGAGGTATAGGCTCCCACCGCAAAAAAACCTGCGATGCCAGCGTTGAAGAGCCCCGCCCCTCCCCACTGGATGTTGAGCCCCAAGGACAACAGCGCATAGATGCCGATGAAGATCGCCATGAACAGCGCATAGTTGAGAAGACCGATCAGTTCCATGTTCCGTCTCCCCTCACAGCACCTTGCCGCGCAACAGGCCTGTCGGCCTGACGAGCAGCATCAGCAGCAAAATGACAAAGGCAGTGGCTGTCTTGTATTCGCTTGGCAGCACAAGCACCGAGAGTTCCTCGGCAACGCCAACGATCAGACCGCCGAGAACGGCACCGTCGACCCGGCCAACACCGCCCAGGATCGTCGCGGCAAACATCGGCAGCAACATATGCCAGCCCATCATCGACTTGAGTTCTGTATTGAGGCCCAGGAAAACACCGGCAGAGGCACAAAGTCCTCCAGCGATGAGCCATGTCAGAATGATCACCTTACGATTGTCGATGCCCGAGAGCAGCGCCAGATCCGGATTGTCGGACATGGCCCGCATGGCCTTGCCCCATTTGGAGCGACCCAAAAAGAGCTGAAGTGCCACAACAACGGCTATCATGAAGGCGATGGTGTAGATCTCGCGATCGCGAATACGCAGACCCCAGTAGTTTTCGGGGCGCACGATGCCGCGCACATAGCTTTCTGAATCAACACCCCAAACCACCTGGATAACCGCGCGGATCATCAAGGCTATTCCGAGCGATGCCATCACCGTGACGATTTTGGGTCGCTCGCGCAAATGATTGTAAAAGGCCTTGTCAATGAAGACCGCGATCACGGCGGTTCCGATCATGGCAACCGGCAGGGCCGCCAATGGCGAAACGCCAAACCCGGAGACAATCGCCAGCGCCAGGAAGGCGCCAAGGGTTGCCAGATCACCGTGGGCCAGATGCGCGTAGCGCAGGATCGAGAAGATCAGCGTCACGCCAATTGCACCAAGGGCATAAATGCATCCCAGCACGATACCCGGCATCAGGTAGAAATTCAGAAGTTCCATAAAATCCATTTTTCCAGCCCCTAGCCGCCGAGAAACATTTCGGCGACCTCGCGGTCGGCCAGCAATTGTTCGCCCGTCCCTTCATGCCGGTTCTGGCCCGCTGCCAGGACGTATCCCCGGTCCGCAAACGCCAGCGCCTGTTTGGCATGTTGTTCCACCAGCATGATGGAGACACCGGTTTCCCGCACATCACGGCAGATCTGGAAGATCTGATCCATGTATTTCGGCGACAGACCTGCGGTCGGCTCATCCAGCAGCAACAGCTTGGGATCGAGCATCAGTGCACGGCCCATGGCCACCATCTGGCGCTGCCCGCCGGACAAGGAGCCAGCCAATGTGCGTGGCCGGTCCTTCAGGTCGGGAAACAGTTCATAGACCCGGTCAAAAGCGGCCGACAGGTCGCCGCTCTTCAGGAAGGCACCCATCTCCAGATTTTCATGAATGGTCATGTCACGGAAGATGTTATCGACCTGCGGTACGTAGCAAATGCCGCGTTGGACGATCTTGTTCGGCGCCCAACTTGTGATGTCGTCACCATCAAACACAATGTTGCCGGAACGTACGTTCAACAGGCCGAAGACGGCTTTCATTGCCGTGGACTTTCCAGCCCCGTTCGGCCCGACAATCACGACGATTTCATCCGGTGCTACCTCGATGGAGACAGCCTTGAGGATCTGCGTGTCGCCATAGCCACCACTCACCTCATTCATTGACAGGAGAGCACTCACGCAGCATCTCCAGTCGTCTCGCCCAGATAGGCCTCAAGCACGCGCCGGTCGTTACGTACCTCGTGAAAACTGCCTTCCACGAGAACGGAGCCTTCGGCCATGCAGATCACCGGATGGCAGAGTTTGAAGATCATGTCCATGTCGTGCTCGATGAGGATGAAGGTGTAGCCATGTTCCCGGTTCAGGATCAGGATTTTCTCTTCCAGCTGCCGCAGCAATGTCCGGTTTACGCCGGCTGCCGGCTCATCCAGCAGCACCAGCTTGGCGTCCGTCATCATGGTGCGCCCCAGTTCCAGAAGCTTCTTTTGTCCACCAGACAAGTGTCCGGCGGGCAAATGTGCCACGTGGGTAAGTTCGAGAAACGCCAGCGTGTCCCAGGCCTTGCGCGCAACGACCTTTTCGCCGCGCTGCACCGCCCCCCATGCAAACCAGTTGGAGAACAAAGATTCTCCCTGCTGCTTGGGCGGAACCATCATCAGGTTCTCCAGAACGCTCAAGCGATGAAATTCATGCGGGATTTGGAATGTGCGAACCAGCCCTTTGTGGAACAGCTCGTCGCTTGCCAAGCCTGTCACATCCTGGCCGTTGAAACGGATCGATCCGCTGGTGGGCTTCAAGGCCCCCGCGATCAGATTGAAAAGGGTCGTTTTCCCGGCTCCATTGGGGCCGATCAACCCGGTTATTGTTCCCTCGCGGACCGTGAATGAACATCCATTCACCGCCCGAAATCCTGTAAATTCTTTTACGAGCTGGTCTAACTCCAGCATCACTGTCTCTCCCAAAGAGGCCCGTGCATCTCTTACGCGTTGTTCAGCGCCCTCCGTAGCGCCAGAAAGCAAATAATCAACCTGAAACCGTACTCAAACGCAAGAAAAACAATATATATCATTTGTTTGGCACGTCTTTGTCCAGTTTTGTTTCACCAATATGACCGACACAAGCTGACCCAATTCCGACACATGGCCGATTTAGTCTCGCAAAAGATGACAGAATGACAATATCACTGCATGATTGTCCTTCAGGTTTTGTTTGGCAGAAGATGGAAACACATGTTCATCAGCGTTTTTGACGTTTTCAAAATTGGCATTGGTCCCTCCAGCTCTCATACGGTTGGCCCGATGGTCGCGGCCGCGCGCTTTTACGATCGACTGCGCGGTATGCCGGGTCTGGAGGCACACAAGGGCCTGCGGATCAGCGTGACGCTGCATGGATCACTTGCCTTTACCGGTAAGGGTCACGCCACCGATCAGGCTGTGTGTCTGGGGCTGATGGGCGCCAAACCCGACGCCCTTAATCCAGACGATGTTGCGCCGATGATGGAAGAGCTCAAGGCTGCCGGTCAGGTGTTCCCCGAAGGCCTGCCCGTCCTTGCCTTCGACTGTGAAAGCGATGTCATATTCGATTACGGCCCGGCCCTGCCGCTGCATGCCAACGGCATGACGTTTCGGTTGAAGGACAGCAGCGGAGCGCTGGTTGACGAATATGTCTACTACTCCATCGGCGGCGGGTTCGTTGTCAGCGAAGCCGAATATCGCAACACCCGCAACGCACCTGATGAGGATGACCCGGCGCCCGACGTGCCCTATCCATTTTCCTCTGCCAAGCAGATGCTGGAACTGGGTGAAAGTTCAGGTCTGAGCATTGCGGAGATGAAATTCCAGAACGAATGCCAGTCGCAATCACCAGAAGAGGTGGAAGCCGGGATCAGCCGCATTTGGGGCGCCATGGATTCATGCATCAACCGCGGGATCAAGGGTGAAGGGATCCTGCCAGGCGGCTTGAAGGTCAAGCGCCGGGCTGGAGAGATCTACCAGAAACTGCTGCGCGAAGGACGCTCCAACCCTCCGTATGAACATACTGTGATGGATTGGCTCGGCGTTTATGCCATGGCGGTGAATGAGGAAAATGCAGGTGGCGGACGCGTCGTCACCGCCCCCACCAATGGGGCAGCGGGGGTTATTCCCGCGGTGGTGCGCTACTACCTCGACCATGTGCCAGGAGCCGATGAAGAGGGCGTGAGAACCTTCCTTCTGACCGCCTCCGCCATCGGCGGGATCATCAAGTCGAATGCCTCGATTTCAGGGGCGGAAGTGGGCTGTCAGGGCGAAGTCGGTTCCGCCTCTGCCATGGCGGCTGCCGGCCTTTGCGGCGCGCTTGGGGGCACGAACGAACAGATCGAAAATGCGGCCGAGATCGCTCTGGAGCATCACCTTGGCATGACATGCGACCCAATCGGCGGGCTGGTTCAGGTGCCCTGCATCGAGCGCAATGCCATGGGCGCGGTCAAGGCCGTCTCGGCTGCCTCACTCGCGATGCGTGGTGACGGCAGTCATTTCGTCCCGCTGGATGGCTGTATCGAGACCATGCGCCAGACCGGGCTCGACATGGGCGACCAGTACAAGGAAACGTCGAAGGGTGGGCTCGCGGTCAATATTGTTGCCTGCTAGGAATGAGCTGAATAACATTGACGCTGGCGTGACACGAGACGTGTTCGCCTGCGTCCACCCAATACACAGCTGGTGTATATCTGGGCCGAGTTTGTAGCGATCCCGAGGAACCCGAGAGCATGTTGTCTGTCACACCGATTTACGCCGGTCTGCTGGTCTTGATGCTGATCGTCTTGAGCATTCGCGTTATTTCCCTGCGCCGTCGTCTGTGGGTGCCGCTTGGACATGAGAACAACGAGTTCCTTTTGCGCCGCCAGCGCATCCAGCAGAATTTCATCGAATATGTGCCCCTGGCGCTGATCCTCATGCTGTGCCTGGAACTGCAGGGCGCTTCACACTGGGCCCTGCATGGCCTTGGCATTGCCCTTGTTACCGGACGCCTGTTTCACGCCTTCGGACTGTCGCGTATTCCCGAGAACTTCACCTACCGTACCATCGGCATGAGTCTGACTTTCCTCGTCCTTGCCATCAGCGCCTTGTACACAATCTATCTTGCAGTGCGCTCAGCACCCTTAGCTGGCTAACAAAGTCTCCCGGCTGACCCACCGCCGTCATTGCAGGACGTGACCAGCTCCCCTGTAGGCAATCCATGCCGTTACCGGGCTATGCGGGTAGGCTATCGTTCTGGGACGTGTCACGGCATGG
>JABXHV010000034.1 GCA_013373445.1 Paracoccaceae bacterium
AGTTGATATGCAGGAGCCGCTGATGGAGTCGCTGAGCCCGGCGAATGTGGAGGCCCTGCACGGTGCTATTGACCAGTTCGCTGCACGCCGCTCAAAGACACCTCGATCGCTGAAAGCCGACGAGCGAAAGGCGCTCGTCAAAGAGTTGAAAACGGCGGGCTTCATGGATATGCGGCGCGCAGTCGACACAGTTGGGGCCTATCTGGGAGTCTCCCGTTCGACCATTTACGTCGATGTGCGGGACTGACTGCCGCGCCTCTCTTCGCCGATCGGCGCAAACGTGAGAAGGGCATTGTGTGAAGAGCCGCCGCCGGCGCCGCGACACGACGTGGCTCAGTCCTCGTCGTGATCGCTGACAAGAGCGGCGACAGGGGCCGGACGAACAGGAGGCTGCGCTCGCAAGCGCCCGACCTCAGCGGAGGAAAGCCGCGTCGTCTCGGAAATCAATTCGGCCGCAGCAAGTTGGCAATAGCGGCCTTGGCAGCGCCCCATTCCAACCCGCCCCAGCGATTTGACGCGGTTCGCATCGGGCCCTGAAAGCGGCACAGTGTCGCGGAGTTCGCCAGCAGTCACACCCTCGCAACGGCACAGCACGGTCTCGTCAGGCAAATCGCGAACCATTTGCGCCGGCCATGGAAAGGCGCTTGCAACGCCTTCGGCAAAGCGGCGCATCTTGCGAAGGCGCTTCAGATCCCGCGACTGTGCGGCGGGATCGGTGGACAAACCGAGATCGGCAAGACATGCCCTCGCCGCCACGCGCCCAGCCAGTTCGGCACCGTCCGCGCCAAGAATACGGAGGCCGTCTCCGGCAAGATACAGCCCGTCAGCCGCCCTTCCCTCAACATCGGTGCGCGGCAACCACTGCGCCCATGTCTCGGACCAGTCGAACGCGGACCCGGCAAGATCGGCCAGAGCTGTCTCAGCGCGCAGGTGCCAGCCGAGCGCGACCGTATCGCATGTGGTTGTATGGCTACGGCCGGCTGCATCATACCAATGCAGCGCTTTAGGGCCGCTTGGGCCGGTCTCGATTCGTTCCAGGCTCACGCCCGCGCGGAATCGCCGACCAAGGCGCGCGCGTAACATCAGGCCACGCGCCGTAACGCCGGGCCGCGCCAGCGCCATTTTCAGTCCGCCACGCATTTGCGTGGCCAGAGGTGCGGTATCCAGGACAGCCGCCACATCGGCGCCGGCCTTCAGCAGCTGCGCCGCAACCAGCGTCAGAAGCGGCCCGGAGCCCGCCAAAACAATCCGCCGCCCCAGTGCTACCCCCTGGGCCTTGAGCGCGATCTGCGCCGCTCCAAGAGTATAGACGCCAGCCGCTTGCCAGCCCGGCACGGGGGCCACACGGTCCATTGCGCCAGTCGCAAGGATCAGGCGGTCAAAGGTGCAACGTTCCCCGATCTCAGGTCCGACCAGATGTGCGACACCGTCTGAAAGACCCACGACCGTGCGATTTGGCAAGTAGTCCACACGATCCTCTGCCAAGAGCGCATCGAAAAGCCCGTGGAGTGCACCCGCCTTCCCTGCTTCACTGCCGTAGAGGACCTTTGCGGGACGCGAGAACATCTCGGGCGGCCGACGATAGATCTGTCCGCCGGCGCGAGCACCCTCATCCACGACAACAGGGCGAAGCCCCGCCCCTGCAAGTTCAGCGGCGGCGCGAATGCCAGCCGGTCCGGCACCAACGATCAACACACGAGTCATGGCAGTTCACCCGGCCAGGTTTTGGGCGGATCCGTCAGCAGACGCATTCCGGCTTTCAAGGGTGTGGAGCAGGCGCGAATCCGGGGACCGTCCTCCTGCCACATCCAGCAGTCCTGGCAGGCTCCCATAAGGCAGAACCCCGCCCGCTTCTCGAGACCAAATTCGGCGCTGCGCAGGCCGCCGGCAGACAACAGAACGGCGGTCAAAACCGTATCGCCCTGCATTGCCTGCCGCTCGACGCCGTCGAGATAAAAAGGTAGCGGCGCACGATCGCTCTCTGCGAGCCGTATCAGCCGCCCCTTTTCACCGGCGGCGTTTACCCTGCTCATTCGGCCGCCGCAGCCGAAGCCGCGGGGCGCGGCAGATCAGGGAACCGCTCACATGTTTCCTCGAAGGCAGCCTGAACGCCTTCCGCGCCGGCCCGACCGGGCATCCGTCGGAATATCTCGGTCTTGACGAAGAAGCGCCAATGGATAGGCAATGACGCCAACAGCTCGGTCAACAAATCATAGGCGCCCTTATCCCACTGCGTCTCGTAAGCGCTGCGTTCCGGGCCGTAGTGGAAATGCCCCTCATGTGGGGTTGCCTTGGCGCGCAATGCCGCCGTTGCTGTCTCATCGACCTCTCCGTTCGACAGCACAACGCCATATTCGCTTTGTGCCGCTGCTTCCGAGACATAGCCTCGCGCCACGTCACTCGCCACCCGCCACGGCTCGCGCTGCATCGGGTCACCGCGCCCGCCGCCACCGGCCGAGCACACCTCAAGCACGTCGCCCGGTTGCAGGATCGCCGTATCAATGCTGCCGAGACGTCGTTCATCGGCAGTGCCAGGATTGACCACCATGTCAGACAGGCCCGCAGCCCGGCCGCCAAGCACGCCCCAGGGACGGAAGCGCGAGCGGTCACGGTTGCGCGCGGTAATCCGCGAGTCGGGAGCGAACACACGAAAAGCCATGTCAGTCGCCAGCCCGCCGCGCCAACGGCCAGGTCCGCCCGAGTCCTGCGCCAGACCATATTTCAGGAATTCCACCGGCACCTCGGTTTCGGTGATCTCGATTGGCGTATTCTTTAGGTAAGCGGCATCGGCGCCCGAACCGTTGGTGCCGTCACGGGTCGGCATTCCGCCGCCACCACCCACGACAGGGTTTACGGCAGCGATGATCGTCTTACCGGTGCGTTCGTCATGGGTCTTGACGTTGATTATGCAGTTGTTACCCGCAGGCGCCGCCGGCATACGGTCGGGAATTGCCTGGGAAAACGCACCAAATATAACGGACCGCAGCCGCGCACAGGTCAGCGAACGCATCCCGACAGCCGCCGGCGATACCGGATTCAGCACAGTTCCTTCCGGGGCGATACAGGTGAAAGGTCTCGTCATTCCCGTGTTTAGCAGAAGGCGGGGATTGAGCGTGTAAAGCACATAGTAGATGCCCACCAAAAGCACCGTATGACGCGGATCACCTCCAGAAGGCACGTTGAGGGAAGAGCCGAGCTGCGGGTCGGAACCGGTGAAATCAAGCACCGCCTCATCACCGCGAATGCGCAGGGTGAGCTTCAACCGGCAGGGATTCGCAAAATCGCTATCCTCATCGGCATAGTCGGCAAAGACATAGTCGCCATCCGGGATGCTCTGCAGGATTTCGCGGGCCTGAACCTCCGATTGATCCTTGAGCGCGGCAACACCGGACAGGAACTCTTTCTTGCCAAAGCGTTCCAGCATGGCGTGAACCTTGCGCTCACCGGTATTCAACGCGCCGACCAGCGCCTTGATGTCACCGATGTTCAGCGACGGCTTGCGCACATTGGTTTCCATGATGCTCATGATCATGTCGTCGAACACGCCTTCGCGCACCAGCTTCATCGGAGGGAACCGGATACCTTCCTGGTAAATCTCCGTCAAAGAACGTGAAAGCGAGGCAGCCACTGCACCGCCCATGTCGGTGTTGTGAATATGGCCGCCGGTCCATGCGACGATCTCATCTTCCCAGAAAACCGGCTTCCACAAGTGGGTGTCTGGTGTATGGGTCGCCACAAAGCACGAATATGGGTCATTGGTGAACGCCACGTCGCCGGGGCGGTAGTCCTCAACCATTTCGATTGCGCGGCCATAGGACAAGCCGGGGTACCATGTGGCGCCCAGATCCATCGGCACGGCAAATGTGTCACCGGTAGCGTCCATGAGCATTACCGTGAAATCCTGGGTCTCCTTGACGAAGGCCGAATGCGCCGTGCGGTGCAGTGCCAATGCCATGTTCTCAGCAGCGGCTCGGGTGTGGTTCGCCAGAACCTGGAGGGTCATCTTGTCGTACATCGGGTCACTTTCCCAAATTGAGATGGATGTTGAGGTGGCGATCCACCCGGGCTTCTGCGCCCTCCGGAACGATGAAAGTCGTGTCCTCCTGGGCAACGATCGCCGGCCCGTCGAAGGTCGCGCCGCCGGTGAGCTCGACCCGGTCGTAAAGCGGTACGTCACGGATTTCACCGATATAGACCGGCACATGCCGCGTCGGACTGGCCGACGTCGGAACTTCGCTCTCTTCGGAGAAGGTCGGCTTCGGCCCTGCCCCGATCGCCGATAGTCGCAGGTTGATTATCTCGACCCGACCTTCCGGGTCATCATAGTCGTAGAGCAGCCGGTGGTTCGCATGAAATGCGTCTGCGATGCGGTCCGGTTCGTCCAGCCAGGCGGGATCGAGTTCCGTCTCGATTTCGTAGCTCTGTCCGGCATACCGCATGTCGGCTGTCAGCTTCAGATCGACTGCGCCGGAATGACCCTGCGCTTTCAGCCACGCATGTCCCTCTTCCGAAAGTTCGCGGAAGGCATTGCCAAGTGATCCTGAAACATCTGCATCAATTTCGGTAAAGATGGTGCGGATGAAATCGCCGCGCATGTCCGCGACCAGCCCGCCGAGCGCTGAGACCACGCCAGGACGGCGCGGCGCGAGCACTCGTGATATCTTGAGTTCGCGCGCAAGGAAAGCGGCCAGCATCGGCCCTCCGCCTCCGAAAGGCATCAGAGCGAAGTCCCGCAAATCAACACCTTCGCGCGAGGATAGTTTCTCCACCTCGACAAACATTTCGGAAACCGCAATGTCCAGAATGGCCTGCGCTGTCGCCTCTGCGGTTTGGCCAAGTCTGTCAGCCAGTTTGCCCACAGCCTTGCGTGCCAAATCTTTATCCATCTTGAGCTGACCGTAGGCCATGTCCGAGTTACCCAGCCAGCCACACACGACCATTGCGTCGGTCACGGTCGCCTGCTCGCCGCCGCGCCCATATGCTGCCGGGCCGGGAAGCGAACCGGCTGATTCCGGTCCCACACGAAGAAGCCCGTGACTGTCCACCGAGGCAATAGAACCGCCGCCGATGCCGATGGAGCTGACCGATACCGAAGGAACGTGCAGCGGGAACTCGCCGATCAGCGCGTTGCTTCCATACTGCACCCCACCGTCCAGGATCAGTGCGAAATCCGATGAGGTGCCTCCGATATCGAGCGTCAGGATGCGCTCTTCGCCGGCCTGCCTTGCAAGCCACGCAGCGCCAATCACACCAGAGGCAGATCCCGAAAGCAGCATTGACACGCAGTCGCGGCGTCCCTCACTGGCAGTCATCAGGCCACCATTGGACTTGGTTAGCAGCGCCCGTGCAGGCACTCCCCGCGCCTCCAGTTGGCTCTCCAGAGCCGCGATATATCCGGAGACACGTGGATGGACATAGCCATTCAAAATTGCGGTCGACGTGCGTTCGTATTCCCGGATAACCGGCCAGACATCCGATGATGTGAAGACAAAAAGATCCGGCGCCTCGGCTTCGATCATCTCCTTGACCAGGGTCTCATGCCGATTGTCGCGCCAACTGTGCAACAAGGAAATGATAATCCCTTGCGCGCCGGCAGCGCGTGCCTTCTGCACGGCCTCGCGAACAGATGCAGCCTCCGGCGCCATCACATCGGTTCCGTCAGCACGCATTCTGACAGGAATACCGAAGATGCTATCCCGCGTAATAAGCGGCTCAGGACGGTGACAGAACAGCGAGTACATTTCCGGCATTCCAAGGCGAGCCAGTTCGATCACGTCCTCGAAGCCTGCATTGGTGATCAGCGCGAGCGGAGCACCGACGCGTTGAATGATCGTGTTGATCCCGACCGTAGTTCCGTGCACGAACCGGCTGACCGCGGTTGGGTCCAGGCCCTCGCGCTCCTTGAGCAGGTCCAGACCCGAAAGCAGTTCGGCGCCTGGATTGTCAGGGGTGGTCAATACCTTCAACGAGGCGATTTTCCCGGTATGGGTCTCGAGTGCACAAAAATCCATGAAAGTGCCGCCGATATCGACGCCGATCTTCCAGTCTGCCAGCGGAGCGCTGCTGTTCATGAGCTAAACCCTCTTTCAATGTGTTACCGTCAACCGACCAAAAAGCGGGCCCAAAGTCCAAGTCGCTTCGTGGCGTACCATATAAGGAATGCTTATAGTTCTTCAGGAGAGGCTTCCTGCGCCGGGCACCGTGACCTCTTCAGCCCGCACCGACGGGCCGATTTTATTTATCTTTTCAAGTGGTAAGGCCGGCTCAAAAGGTCTTCGCCAGTTCGTTCTACTGACTGGTGGTGTTCTTTTGTGCAAACCGGCCTGGCGAGAAAGGCTCCAGTTCGATCTCCGTGCGACCGGTGGCTATGAGCTCCGCCATGGTCGCGCCAACTCCAGGGCCGAGCTGGAAGCCGTGACCGCAAAAGCCGAACGCATGGAACAGCCCGGGCGTGGTGGACGACGCGCCGACAACGGGGAGACTATCCTCCACATAGCCTTCGCAGCCCGACCACTGCCGGATTACGGACACGTCACGAATTGCCGGTAGCAAACGCGACAAAGCGCCGAGCTGAACAGGCAGACGGGCCGGGTCAACCTGTGCAAACCCTGGGTCGGGATCGACTGGCACCCGCTCGACCGCGCCGCCAAAGACAATGTTGCCACGCTCGACTTGCCGGAAATACGCGCCATGGTCCCTCGACCAGACGCCGACCACGGGCAGGATGCGATGGGGCAACGGTTCGGTTACCCCCATCTGTGGTCCGAAGGTGTTGAGCGGGACCGGCTCCCCGAATTGAGCGGCAATTGTGGTGCCCCAGCCGCCGGCGCAGTTGAGAAGAATCTCGGCTTCGAAGTTCCCCCGCGCAGTTTCCACCGTGAAGCCATGCGTGTTTCGTCGAATCTGCGAAACCGGCGCTGAATCCACGATCATGGCACCTTTAGCGGCAGCAGCCGCAGCGAACGCGGGGGCAACGAGCCGAGGATTTGCAGAGCCGTCTTCGGGTGAAAAAGAGGCAGCGATGGCGCTTGGACCAAGGCCGGGGAAGCGGCGATGGATCTCTCCAGGTCCAAGTTCATCAAGATCAAGACCAAACGGCCGTGCAGCCTCTGCAAACTTGCGCATGTCAGCAAGGCTTTCGGCATCGAAAATCAGTCTCAGATGACCACTGGCACGGAACTCCACATCGCGTCCAAGCAGTGTCTCGGCCTGGTTCCAAAGATCCAGGGAGCGACGCGCCAACGCCAACTGTGAAAGGTGGCGGCCGCTGCGGCGGATATTGCCGAACGAGGCAACCGTGGCCCCCGCGCCGATGCGGCGGCGATCAACAAGGGTAACCTGAACCCCGCGCTGCGCCAGAAAGAATGCCGAGGCGGCGCCCATGAGTCCGCCACCGAGAACTATAACTGCCATACCAATTACCTTCCTTCGAGCTTGAAGCAGTAAAGTGGCATGCCCGGATTGAATCAAAGACGCAAACGCTTATAAGGTATAAGTAAATCATATGGAGACTAAATTATGCGGGCACGCCAGCTGGAAGTGTTTACGGCCGTTATGCGTGCGGGCACCATCACCGGTGCGGCGCGGCTACTGCACACCTCACAACCGGCCTTGAGCCAGATTCTGATACATACCGAGGATGAGTTGGGGTTCAAACTGTTCCACCGGGAAAAGGGGCGGCTGCACCCCACGCCCGAGGCGCTGGAACTGTACCCCGAAGCCGAACGGCTGTTCGCAGGACTGGAGGGGATGCGCCGCAAAACCGCAGACCTGCGGCTGGGCCGCACAGGATTGGTTCGCATCGCCGCGGGCGCGCCGGCGGGTGTAGCTCTGTTGCCTCAGGCGTTGGCAGCATATCGGGCACAGTATCCGGAGGTTCTGCTGCGGACCTATGTTGCGCCCCTGGCATCGATGATCGAAATGTTGCGCTCTGGCGACGCCGCGCTGGCCGTGGCGTTTGACAGTGATTTGCCCCCCGATATCGAGGTTGAGAGCATCGGCAAAATCACTTTCCGATGCCTGCTCCCCGAGGCGCATCCACTTTGTGCCTCCGAAGCCGTGAGCTTTGTCGACCTGCAGGGCGAACAGGTGATTTCCTATCGCAGTCGCACCCGCCCCTATGATGAACTGGAGGCCGCGGCGCAGCGTGCGGGCGCCAGTTTCACGCCCGACATCGAAATCGATACATCGCTTCCGGCGGCGGCCTTCGTCCGGGAAGGCCTGGGAGTGGCTGTTGTGGACGAGCTTATATCCCGGGCAATGTTTCCGGGCGTGGAGCAACGCCCCTTGATGGACTCGCCGCACCTACCGGTGTCGCTTCTGACGCTTCGCAATACTGCGCTTTCACGGGCAGAAACCGCAATGTGGGAGTGTATCCGGAAAACCGCATCGGAATGTTTGTAGTCGTTCCTTATACGATATGACCCGGACCGACAGTCGCGAAGCACGGAACGAGGGAGCTTGAAAAAAACCGAAAGAGATATACGCTGAACGTATGGTCCGCTTATCCCGCCTCTTATCTTCCAGCCGCAAGCTTCTCATCTTTGACGCCGCAGCCCGCGCCGGCAGCTTTTCCGCGGCAGCACGGGAGTTCAATCTCACTCAGCCTTCGGTGAGCCGCGGCATCGCGGAGTTGGAGGCTAGCCTGGGCATCACTCTGTTTGAGCGCACGCCGAGCGGATTGACGCTGACGGACGATGGGCGGGAATTCCACGCGGTTGTCGGCGACAGTCTCGACCGGATCGAAAGCAAAGTGCTCGAGCTGCAAGAACGCAACAAGGTGACACGCCCAAGCGTGACGCTTTCTTTTTCCAGTTCCTTCGTTCTGCACTGGATGGTTCCGAAGCTTCAGGAGTTCCAGAAAGCCTTCCCTCAGGTTGATCTTCGTTTTGATCTTGCCGCCGGTCTGCTGCGCGGCGTGCCCGACAATACGGATCTCGCAACCCGCATCATTCCGGTTGAGGATTCCCGCTTCCTTCGATGGGACTTCGCGCCGGAAATAATAATACCTGTCTGCAGCCAAGCCTATCTGGAGAAACACGGGCCGCTTGATCCGGCAAGCGACGGAAGCGGCCATACGTTTCTGCATCTCACCGATCACGAGCAGGAAAACTGGCAAAGACTGTGCGGCGGTCTGGCCGATCGCAAAGCCATGAATGTTGTATGGCTTGAGTTCTCCGATTATGCCGTGGTTCTTCAGGCCGCTCTTGCCGGCGAAGGAATTGCGCTTGGCTGGATCAGCGTGGTTGCGAAACATCTGCTCAAAGGCACGCTTGTTCCTGCAGCAGGCCGGATGACAAACACGGGCAAGGTTCATCAGATCGTCCGGCTGAAATCCCAGGCGCCGCGGCCGATCGTGGACGAGATCCGCTGTTGGCTGATAAGCGAAATGCAGAGCGACATCATCGAACTGTCCGGTTTTCTGGCAGAGTTGGAGACGGCCAGCTGAAACGAGCCTTGCTTCAGGCAAGTGCAGCCGTTTCAGGATCTGGCAGCGTCCCCGCCTTTATGACGATAGACGGCGCTGGCGATTGATATTCGAACCCAAGTCGATATTCGCCTGGCGTATACCCCCCAAGATTTATTCGGCCTTTGGATTCGCCCCAGTTTGGCGGAAACTGGTGTGAAAACCGCGTGTCCATTCCTGCCTGTGGGAGGTGGATTCACCTGTTCCGCTTGGCCTTCTTATCTTTCCCGGGAACCCTATGACCGACACTGTGCCGAACCCTTCTGCGAAAACTGATCCGCTTCTGCAGCCTTTCCGTTTGAAGCACCTTGTCTTGAAAAACCGCATTGTCAGCACCAGCCATGCCTCAATGCTGGACGACAATGGCCTGCCACTTGAGCGGTATCAAAGCTATCACGAGGAAAAAACCAAAGGCGGAATCGCCATGACCATGATCGGCGGCTCCGCGATGACCTCTGCCGATTCAAGTTGGGGCGGCGGGCAGCTCGATCTGTCGAACGACCGGATCATTCCGCATCTGCAACAGCTTTCCGAGCGCATCCATCGCCATGGAGCCGCAGTCATGACCCAGGTATCCCACCTCGGCAGGCGGGCGACGGCTTACAGCGGCAACTGGCTGCCCGCGCTGGCGCCATCGCGGATTCGTGAAACCCGAAATCGCAACTTTCCAAAAGAAATGGATCTGGCCGACATTGAGCGTGTGGTCAGGGAGTATGCCGAGGCAGCCGCTCGGGCAATGGAAGGCGGTCTCGACGGAGTCCAGACGCTGACCGGCGGTCATCTCATTGGCCAGTTCCTGTCCCCGCTTACCAATTGCCGCACCGATGCCTTTGGTGGTTCAACGGAAAACCGTGCGCGTTTCGGGATCATGATTCATGAGGCGATCCGCAAGGCGGTCGGCGACCAGGCCGTGGTCGGCATCAGGTTCATCATCAACGAAGCCACCGAAGGCGGACTGTCCTTCGAAGAGGCCGTAAAGACGGCCGAACTCCTTGAGAGCGAAGGCACGCTCGATTATTTCGACGCGATTTTTGGCCGAATGGACACGGATCTGGCCCTGTCCGAGCACAATATGCCGGGTCTGTTTCAAAAGAGCGCGCCCTATCTCGCCGAAATCGCCAGGTTCAGGGCCTGCACGACGCTTCCGCTGGTTCACGCCGGCGGTATCCGCGATGTTGCCACCGCAAGACATGCCATTCGGGAGAACGTCGTTGATCTGGTCGGCATGACGCGGGCTCACATTGCCGACCCGTATATCGTCAGCAAGATCGAGCGCGGGGAAGAAGACCGGATACGGCCCTGCGTGGGGGCATCCTATTGCCTGTATAAAAAGGCCCACTGCATCCACAATCCGGCCAGCGCCCATGAAACGGTCTGGCCGCACATCATTGAGCCTTCTGAAGCCCGCAAAAAGGTGGTCGTTGTTGGCGGCGGCCCCGGCGGGCTGGAGGCAGCCCGTGTGTCCGCGGAGCGTGGGCACGAGGTCATTTTGATGGAAGCCGCGCCAAGACTTGGCGGACAATTGTTGATCGCGGCAGCGGCATCGGACCGCAAGGATCTGATTGGCATTGTCAGTTGGCGGGAGAGCGAACTGGAACGGCTCGGCGTGGATACCCGCACGAACACCTATGCCGACAGCGCTGCTGTTGTTGCCGAGAACCCCGACGTGGTCATCGTGGCAACCGGAGGTATTCCCGACACGGAGTGGCTGGAGGGCGCCGAGTTGTGCGACACGGTGTGGGATGTGCTTTCTGGTCAGGTTCCGGTCATGCAGGACATCCTCGTCTATGACGGGACCGGACGTCAGGCAGCACCATCCTGTGCGCTTGATCTGGCACGTAAAGGCGTGAAGGTCACCATCGCCACACCGGACGAAGCGCTCGCCGTAGAGATGCCATATCAGGACAAGACCGGCTTTCGAAAGCAGGCCGCAGAGCTCGAGATCGAAACCAGGGTCGACGTCAGGCTGACCAAGGTCGTCCGGCAGGGCAACGAGTTGCTCGCGACCTTCAAACACGAACTGACCGACCGGGTGAGCACCCATGTCGCGCAACAGATCGTCATCGAGCACGGCACTATGCCGATGGAGGACGTTTACACAGACCTAAAGGGCCAGTCCAAGAACCTCGGCGTGACCGACCTTCGCTATATGGCGGGACAGACCAAGGAGGTTGAAGAGAAACATCCAGACGGCGGGTTCATTCTGCACAGGATTGGCGATGCTGTCGCCAGCCGCGATATATACTCCGCCATCTATGAGGCATACCGGCTTTGCTCTCGGCTTTGAGCCAAAGCAACCGTGATGGGCAAAGCCAATTCTCGCGACGCTTTCAAGCGAGACTTGGCAAGAGCGCCAGGGGAAGCCCTAGGAGATTGGTGGAAGCCGCCGAGTCACCGGCTGTGCTTTGACAACAGCAGTGCTTGTTTCCGCCTTTTCCGCAATTCGGTCCAACGTCTCGTCTAGCTCCTCCATGGAACGCACATGAAGGCGCGCGTAGAAACAATCATCGCCCGTCACCTTGTCACATTCGGTCACCTGCGGCGTTTCTTCCAAAAGCCGCTGCACGACATGCAGAGTTCCAGGCAATGGGCGCACCCTTACCAGCACTTGAAAGAGGTAGCCCATGGCTGCCGGGTTCACATCGACGGTGTACCCGCGAATGACCCCGTTCTGCTCCAAACGTCGCAACCGCTCAGACACACTCGGTGAGGACAGCCCAACCACCGCGGCCAATTCCTTAAGTGAGCTGCGAGCGTCGTCCACCAGGAGAGATAGAAGCTTGCTATCAATTTCATCAATTTTCATTTAGAAGGCTACTTCCCACTTCTGCTTAATATTTAGATGCAAATTAGCATATTCTCCTTCCTTTATCCATATTTCGGTCGGGAAAACCTTGCCAAAATCTTGTCAAAACTCATGACAGGATAAAAACATGACCTCTTCAAATGTTCGCGGCAGCCTTGAAATGACGGCTGCCATGTTGATCTCGGGAACCATTGGATGGTTCGTTCTTCACTCGGGCCTTGAAAGCATCGAGGTTGTTTTTTGGCGCTGCGCCTTCGGGGCCATTGCCTTGACGCTCATTTGCGCTCTGCTTGGCGCCTTTAAGCTCGAGTACCTGACACCGAAACGGCTGATGTGGGCAGCGCTGTGCGGTGTCGCTATCGTTCTAAACTGGGTGCTCTTGTTTGCCTCTTACGAGAAAGCCAGCATCGGCCTTGCGACCGTTGTCTACAACTCCCAGCCCTTGATCCTCACCGTGCTTGGCGCTCTGTTTTTGAAAGACCGTCCAGGCGTTCACAAAATGACATGGCTTGTCGTGGCTTTTGCAGGCGTAAGCCTCCTGGTGAGCAACAAACCGAGCAGCAATTATCTCTCGGCAGGCGAATTTGAAGCAGGCCTGCTTCTGGCTCTCGGAGCTGCCGTGCTTTACGCAGTTGCAGCTCTCTTGATCAAGAAACTCAGCGGCGTACCGCCCTATCTGATCGCGCTCATTCAAGTTTGCATCGGCCTCGTGATACTGGCACCAATGGTGGATTTTTCGCATATACCAACAAGTTCAACAGGATGGGGCAGCCTTGTACTCCTTGGATTCCTTCACACCGGCATCATGTATGTCTTGCTTTACGATGCAATTCAAAAGCTACCGACACCTATGGTCGCCGCGCTGTCATACATCTATCCGATCGCGGCCGTCGCTGTCGACATGGTGGCCTTCGACGCAAGCCTGAGCGTGCTGCAAGTTGTTGGCTCACTCGTTGTCATACTCGCTGCTGCAGGCGTATCCCTCAATTGGCGCATCTGGCCACAGAGACCAAAGCAGCCATGCTTGCAGCAAAATTAAAGCACAGCACAAAAAAAGGCGCGGACCCTAGGTCCGCGCCGACATTTTGCGTTCAGTTTTGTTCAGGATCAGGCGGCGTCAGCTGCTGCATTCGCCTTGATACCGTCCAGGAACGCGCCGACATTGTCACGCAGCTCCTTGGCCTCGCGATCAAGGCTCTGGGATGCATTATAGACCATGTCTGCAGCCTGATTGGTGACATTGGCCGCTTCAGAAACACCACCAATGTTGTCAGAGACCTCCTGGGTTCCAGAAGCTGCCTGCTGAATATTCAAGGCGATGTCTTGCGTTGCCGCGCCTTGCTGCTCAACCGCTGCCGTAATGCTGGTCGTGATTTCGTTGATCTTCGCCACGGTTTCCGTGATGGACCCAATCGCATCCACCGCATGGCTTGTTTCACCCTGGATGCTCGAAATCTGGCTTGAGATTTCCTCAGTCGCCTTGGATGTCTGCGTTGCCAATTCTTTCACTTCCGCCGCCACGACGGCAAAACCACGGCCTGCTTCCCCTGCCCTGGCAGCTTCGATGGTGGCGTTCAAGGCCAGGAGATTGGTCTGTTCAGCGATCGCCTGAATGAGAGCTACAACATCACCGATCTTGCCGGCAGCTTCCGAAAGCCCCTGGATACGCTCGTTGGTCTGGGTTGCCTGAACGGATGCCTGGGATGCAATCTCGCTTGAGGCAGCAACCTGGCGGCTGATTTCCGTAACCGATGCAGCGAGTTCCTCGGCAGCAGCAGCGACAGTCTCGGTGTTGCTTGATGCGTTGGCGGCTGCAGAGGCGACTGCAGCGCTCTGGCTGGTCGTTTGCGTCGCCCCTGAATTGAGATCAGTTGAGGCGCGCTGCAGGCTGTCCACCGAACCACTGATTGTCTCCAGAAGACCTGTAATCTGAACGTCAAAGTCAGCAGACAGGGTCTGAATGTTGCGAGAGCGCTGAACATCGAGATCCTGGCGTGCACTTTGCTGTACTTCCAGCTCCCTGCGTGTGCTCTCGTTGGCAACGAAGGTTTCCATTGCCTCGGCCATTTCACCAATCTCGTCGCCTCGGCCGGCACCAGAAATCTCAACATTCGTGTCGCCGTCAGCGAGCTGTTTCATTCTGCCGGTCAGTTGTTTCAAAGGCCCTGCAATGTTGCGAATAGCCGCAACTGCAATGAGCGCCGCAATCACACCGCCGACAAGCAGGAAGCCAAGGATCGTTGTTGCTTTCGACCAGAAGGCCGCTGCGACATCATCAACATAGACGCCGGTCGCGATCACCCAACCCCAAGGTTTGAAAGGTTCGGACCACGACTTTTTCTCCAACAGGTCGGTTTCGCCCTTGCGGTTCCAGACGTAGCTGGCAACGCCGCCGCCGTTCTTGGCAACTTCAATAATCTCGCGAACGTGATATTTGCCGGTCTTGTCCTGGGAGTCCCAGGCGCTTCCGCCTTCGGTGGCCTTGTTGGCGCTTACAAGGCGCGTACCAGCCTCATCAAAGATGAAGGAATAATTGTTGCCATCGTAGCGGATCGCACGGATCACATCACGCGCCCAACCCTGGGCCTCGTCGCGGGACATTTGACCAGATGTCTCCAACCCATGGAAATATTTGACGACCGAATTGGTCACTTCAACAATCGTGCGAGTCTTGGCGGTGCGTTCGCCATACAAGATTGCCCGCAAAGACCAAAGGTCATAGCTGACCAAAGCAAGCGTGAAGACTGCAAGACTGATCACCGGGATCCAAATCTTGAAGCTAATGCGGAATTTATCGAGAAACATAGTCCGGTCCAACCTAATTATTGATAATGCAGATTCCTCCTTCAGTTATTAAGTAAGGTTGAACAATAAATAGATTTGTTCTGCTCGCTCGGCTTCGCGGACGTTCGCTGTTGTCTTTCCAGAAACGGATCGGTTTATTTCAGGCCGTTTCCCGCCGATTTTCGAAGAAACACAGAAATTTAACAACGATCTGTTTTTTTGATCAGGAATTTCGTTTTCAGAGTGAAGCGCCCTGCGATCGATCACATGCGTCGATTTGCGCGTTGAACTGAATACATCACTGTGCCAATGGTCCGCCTCCAATTTAAAGTGAACATACTTATGACAAGCGAAAAAGACTGGCCGCCTCTCTCCCCGGTCCAAACCGGACTGAGATGCCGTTGCCCCCGCTGCGGGGAAGGACACATCTTCAACGGTTTCTTGACGCTCAAACCCGAGTGTGAAGTCTGTGGCCTAGACTTCAGCTACGCAGATCCGGCAGATGGGCCTGCGTTCTTCGTTATCTGCTTTGTTTGCGTCCCTGCTGTGATGTTCGCTTTGTGGCTAGAGGTGTATTTCACCGCCCCTTATTGGGTACACCTGTTCACGACCCTTCCCCTTATCCTTCTGACCTGTATTCCTCCCTTGCGGCCACTCAAAGGCTGGCTTGTTTCCAGTCAATATTTCTACAAGGCTGCTGAAGGGCGGCTGGTAACCGAACAGGACACAGAGGCTGAATAGAGAACTGCTGCAACGATGGCGAACAATGCGGTTAGCCGCCAAGCTTCTGTGAGCGCAGATCCATTTCTGGTCCAACGTCCGCAGGTCCAAGTGCCTCGGCCAAGCGCACTGCCGCGGCAACACCGTCGATAACCGGCAGACCAAATGTCTTGGTCAATTCATCAGCCAGATCCGCCATGCCCGCGCAGCCGAGCACCAGGGCGCCGATGTCATCTTCTGCCAAAGCTGCGGCAATTTCCGCCTCAATCTTTGAGCGTGCATCGCTGGCCGGGTCTTCCAGATCAAGAACCGGGACTTCGGACGCGCGAACCCTGGCACAGCGTTCGAACAGCCCCTGGCGTTGCAGGTTCTCCTCCAAAACGGGAATGGACACAGACAAGGTTGTGACAACGGAAAAGCGGTGTGCCAACACCGCAGCGACAATGTAGCCAGCCTCTCCAACGCCAAGAACCGGGATCGCCAACCGAGCCTTCAGCTCCCAGAGTCCGGTGTCATCAAAACAGGCAATCACCAATGCATCGATCGTCGGATCTGCGTCCAGTGTTTCATTGATGACTTCATACAGTCCGGGCAACGCGTTTGCCCCGTCCTCTCGCCCTTGAATGGCGCTTGGGCCACGCCTTGAAGTAAGCGCCGTGATCAACGTCCCAAAAGATGCCGCTTTTCTGGCGGCAGCGCCGATCTTGTCGGTCATGGACTTGGTCGTATTCGGATTCACGACCAGAATATGCATGAAGATCCCCTATACCAATCCACTACCGGCATCCGAACCCTTGCCTGCCTGTTGGCGGCGCATCAAGGCGACGATTGCCAGAAAGCTTCCGATGACCAGGAACGAGAACACGGTTGTCAGGGTGCCAAGCGCATAGAGCACAGGCGATGTAACATTGGTTGTCATTCCAAAGATCTCGAGTGGCAGGGTGTTGTAGGACCCGGCCGTCAGAAGTGTGCGCGCGAACTCGTCGTAGGACAGAGTGAAGCCGAACAGGCCAACGCCGATCAACATGGGAGCAATGATCGGCAGCACGACATGGCGGACGGTCTGCCAGGGCGTCGCCCCCAGATCACGCGCTGCTTCCTCGTAGGATTTGTCGAAACGGTTGAAGACCGCGAACATGATCAAAAGCCCGAAGGGCAACGTCCATGTCAGCTGAGCGCCAAAGCCCGAGGTTGCCCAGTGCACTTCCAGATCGAGAATGTTGAAGATCAGGCCGACCCCCAACGAGACGAGGATCGAGGGAATGATCAGGCTGGCAATGATCAGATAGAACAGAAAAGTAGAGCCGCGAAACTTCTTGCGGAACGCCATCCCCCCCATGACGGACAGGACCACGGTGACAACCATCACCATCAAGCCTAGGGCGAAGGACCGACGGAAAGATCCCCAAATGTCGCCAACAGCCTGTTGCTCGAAAAGGTCCTTGAACCAATGGACCGAAACGCCGTTCATCGGGAAGGTCAACCCACCCTGCGGCCCCTGAAACGAGAGGATGCCGATTGTAATGACGGGCCCGTAGAGGAAAATCACGAAGAGCGCGAAGAAGGCAGCCAAGATATAAAACGAGCGCGAACGAGGTTCCATGATCAAAGCTCCTTCCGAATATTCACAAAGCGCATCATGACGCCGATCATCAACAGCACGGTGCACAAGAGAACTACGGATGATGCAGCGGCGGCAGGATACTGGAGCAGCGAAATCTCATTTGAAATGATCCGCCCGACTGAGGCGCTTTGGCCGCCTGACATGTGCCGCACGGTAATGACATCGCCCATCACAAGCGTCACAACGAAGATCGAGCCGATCATGATGCCGGGCTTGGCCAAGGGAATGACGACATTGAGCAGGATCTGAATGCCGTTGGCGCCTGCATCACGCGCGGCTTCAATCAGCGACTTGTCGATGCGCATCATGGTGTTGAAGATCGGCACGACCATGAAGAGCGCATAAAGATGCACGAAGGCCAGAACCACTGCGAAGTCTGAATAGAGCAGCCACTCCAGCGGTTCATCGATCACCCCTAGATGCATCAGGCTCGAATTGGCAATCCCGTTGCGGCCGAGGAAGGGGATCCATGAGATCATGCGAATGATGTTGGATGTCCAAAAGGGAATGGTGCAGACCAGAAACAAGGCAATCTGCGCCGGTAACGTTCGAACATGAAATGCCAGAAAATACGCGACCGTAAAGCCGATCGACACGCAAAACAGCCAGGTGATGACCACGAATTTGAGCGTCTTGAGATAGGTCGCCCAGGTCACTGCTGATGTCAGATGGTAGATATAATTGTCGAAAACGAAATCTGGAAAGAACGACCACTCATTGTAGTTCCAAAAGCTCACCACAACGATCGTAAAAATCGGCATGAGCAAGAAAAACCCCAGCACAGCAGCCAATGGCGTAACCAAAAGCCAACTGATGCGCTCGGCGCGTTTTGATGGGTCGATCCTGGTTTTCTTCATAAGTCAGTCTGCTTGGAGATAACGGGCCACATGGAAGTATCGGACTTCATGTCTTCAACCGAGGCCCCTGCCCGGCGAAATGCCGGACAGGGAAAGTTCTTGAGAAAACAACGCTTATGCAGCGATGAACTCATTCCACTTGCGAACCATGTA
>JABXHV010000193.1 GCA_013373445.1 Paracoccaceae bacterium
AGCGGCAGCCGCTTCGTCGATCAGGCGACCAGTACGGAACCGGTCGAGCGAGAAGGGGGCATTGATCGGATGCGGCTCATCCTTGGCAATGGTGTGGGCAAACAGATTGCCTGCTCCCGGTGTCGCCTTGAAGCCGCCGGTGCCCCAGCCACAGTTCACATAGAGGCCGGGTACGGGTGTTTTGGCGATGATCGGCGAGCGGTCCGGTGTGTTGTCGACGATGCCGCCCCAGTTGCGCAGCATGCGCAGGCGGCGATACATCGGAAAGAGCTCACAAATGGCATCGATTGTGTGGGTGGTGATATGAATGCCGCCGTTCTGGCTATAGGAAACAAACTGGTCCGTTCCCGCGCCAATCACCATTTCGCCCTTGTCGGACTGGGAAATGTAGGCGTGGATGGTGTTGGACATTACCACGCAAGGGAATGCCTTTTTCACCGGTTCAGACACGAGCGCCTGCAACGGGGTTGATTCCAGCGGCATACGCAGGCCGACCATGTCCATCAGCACGGATGTATGACCTGCAGCAGAGACGCCAACTTTCTTGGCCTTGATGAAGCCCTTTTGCGTTTCGACACCTTCAACAGCGCCATTGGCGGAGCGTCGGATGCCGGTCACGGCGCAGTTCTGTATGATGTCAACGCCCAGGTCATCGGCGGCGCGGGCATAGCCCCATGCAACGGCATCGTGTCGAGCCGTGCCGCCAACGCGTTGCAGGGCAGCGCCCACGACCGGATAGCGGATGTTCTTCTCGATATTCAAAGGCGGGCAGTATTCCTTCGCCTCTTCAGCCGACAGCCATTCATTCTGGACGCCGGCCAGACGGTTGGCGTGGATATGCCGCTTGAACACCTGAACATCATGAACGGTGTGCGCGAGCATCATGACGCCGCGTGCGGAATACATGACGTTGTAGTTCAGGTCCTGCGAGAGGCCTTCCCAGAGATTGATCGCATGCTGATAGAGTGCCGCGCTTTCTTCCCAGAGGTAGTTGGAGCGCACGATGGTGGTATTGCGACCCGTGTTGCCGCCGCCCAGCCAGCCTTTTTCGATCACGGCGATGTTCTTCAGGCCATGTTCCTTGGCCAGATAATAGGCTGCTGCAAGGCCGTGGCCGCCGGCGCCGACAATGATGATGTCATATTCGGATTTGGGTTCAGGCGACCGCCACTGGCGACCCCAGTTCTGGTGCGCATCAAAGGCGTTTTTCGCCAGTTCCAAAAAGGAAAATCGCTTCATGAGGCGAAAGCTCCAGGCCGGCGCAGATTGCATAAATGCAAAAGCGCAATGTGAACTTGATCTCAATGCCCTAACGCGTGCGGAAGTCCGGCACAAGTGAACATTTTTCTGTCTTAGTCATCAAGCAGATCGGCCCTCGTGAAGTTGGCGAGGAATAGTCTTGGACTTGTCTAAAACCGACACCGGCTTTGAATGCCTTCATCTTGATGTCCCTTGAAGTATAAGGACGCTGCGGCAAATTTGGAAATTTCACTTTGGACGGTGCGTCGTTTTTGAAGAATGCATGCTTGCGCTGGCGCAAATGAAAATGTTTATGTGTGCTCAGTTTGGAGCCTCGAAAATCAGTCTTCTGCATTTTGGAAGCGGTCCGAAACCCCTGTTTCTCAATAATAAAGGGAGAAAACGATGCAGACGCGTGCAGCAGTGGCAGTGCAGGCTGGCAAGCCTCTTGAAGTCATGACCGTGAACCTCGAAGGGCCAAAAGCTTTTGAAGTTTTGGTTGAAGTAAAAGCGACAGGTATTTGTCATACAGACGAATTTACGCTTTCAGGTGCGGACCCGGAAGGTCTTTTTCCTGCGATCCTTGGACACGAGGGCGCCGGTGTCGTGGTCGAAGTTGGCCCGGGTGTCACAACCCTGAAACCAGGCGATCATGTCATTCCGCTTTACACGCCTGAGTGCCGGACCTGTGAATACTGCCTCAATCCGAAAACCAACCTGTGTCAGGCCATTCGTACGACACAGGGCCAGGGCCTGATGCCGGACGGGTCATCGCGTTTCACGACGCTCGATGGTGAGCCGATCCTGCACTACATGGGCACGTCAACCTTTTCGCATTATACGGTTGTTCCCGAGATCGCTCTGGCAAAAATCCGTGAAGACGCTCCCTTTGATAAGGTTTGCTACATCGGTTGCGGTGTGACCACCGGCATTGGTGCGGTGATCAACACTGCCAAGGTCGAAATCGGTTCGAAGGCAATTGTCTTTGGTCTGGGCGGTATCGGTTTGAACGTTCTTCAAGGATTGCGCCTTGCAGGCGCCGACATGATCGTCGGTGTTGACCTGAACAACTCCAAGAAGGAAATGGCGGAGCGCTTCGGCATGACCCATTTCGTCAATCCGTCCGAAGTTGAGGGCGATCTGGTGCCGTATCTGGTTGATCTGACCAAGGGCGGTGCAGATTATACCTTTGACGCGACGGGCAATGTTGGTGTCATGCGCACGGCTCTTGAAGCCGCTCACAAGGGCTGGGGCGAGAGCATCATCATTGGTGTTGCGCCTGCCGGTGCTGAGATTTCCACACGTCCGTTCCAGCTGGTAACGGGCCGCTCCTGGCGTGGAACTGCTTTTGGTGGTGCGCGTGGACGGACTGATGTTCCACAGATCGTCGACTGGTACATGGACGGCAAGATCGAGATC
>JABXHV010000098.1 GCA_013373445.1 Paracoccaceae bacterium
CAGGATCATCAGGTCGGCCCAGGAAAGCTTGTTGCCGTACTTCTTCTTGATCGGCCACAACAGGCGGCGTGCCTTGTCGAGGCTGGCGTTGTCCGGCCAGGAGTTCAAGGGGGCGAAACGCTGGCTGCCGGTGCCGCCGCCGCCGCGCCCATCGGCCAGACGATAAGAGCCTGCAGAGTGCCAGGCCATGCGGATCATCAACCCGCCATAATGGCCCCAGTCGGCTGGCCACCAGTCCTGGCTGTCGGTCAGCAGGGCGCTCAGGTCTTTCTTCAGGGCCGCGACGTCGAGCTTCTGGACTTCCTTGCGATAGTCAAAGTCGGGACCAAGAGGGTTGGTCTTGGTGTCGTGCTGGTGAAGAATGTCGAGGTTCAGGGCATTGGGCCACCATTCCATGACCGAGCTGCTTGTCGCTGTGTTGCCGCCGTGCATGACGGGGCAGCCGCCGCCTTTACCGATTTTCTTGTCCATGATGTACTCCGATCCTCTTCGCGATTTCCAGGGCGTGTTCACATGCAGGAGGAGCGGCTTTGTCTTGGCCCATTATATCCTCCTGCTTCTCCCAATGGACGGCGACTGCCCGCGCAGACCTGTCCACTTTGATGAAGTGCCTTGGATGATACGCAGGTCTTTCCAATCAGGTCTAATTAGAATGTTTCGAAACTTTGATCAGAAAAACTGATCGACTATCTCGCCAGTGTGCGGAACCTGATGGCAGGGTCCGAGATCGCACGCGGCAGGCGTGGGCAATCGGCTGCTGCCAGACACAGGATTAGCGGGCAAGGCAGAGAGCAAAACAGGTTTGAAATGAAGGCGCATTCCGGCAGCTGGCTGCCGGAATGCTTGGATGACAGGAATGCCTGAATGACAAGACGACAAGGCGTCTTCAGTCAGACCGTTGGTGGTCTCTGGATCTGGTGCAATTCGGGTACGCCGGACAAGTCACAAAGCGAGCGGTTTAGGCTGCAGAAACGCGGTTCAGGAATCCCTCGATTTCACCCTTCAATGCCCGGCTTCGCTCGCTCAATGTACCGGCTGCGCCAAGGACAGTCTGAGAGGCCACCTGCGTCTGTTCAACCGTCTGCGCAAGCGCTGTCATGTTGGTCCGAACAGAGTTTGCGCCCTCGGATGCCTTGAGAACATTGCCTGAGATCTCATTGGTTGCTTCGCCTTGCTGGCTCACAGCGGAGGCAATTGACTGCGTGTAGCCATTGACGTCCTGCATGGTCGTAGAGATCGAACTGATCGCCTCGACCGCTTCATTGGTCGAGGATTGGATGGTCGAGATCTGGCCAGCAATTTCTTCTGTTGCCTGCGAGGTCTGAGTGGCCAGTTCCTTGACCTCTGCCGCGACAATGGCAAAGCCTTTGCCAGCTTCACCAGCGCGTGCTGCCTCAATGGTCGCATTCAATGCAAGCAGGTTGGTCTGTTCGGCAATCGACTGAATCAGGGTCACCACTTCACCGATCTTCGAAGCTGCATTGGCAAGGGACTGAACCTTGCCGTTGGTGTCATTTACGGCTGACGTTGCTGTGGAGACGATTTCGGTTGTGCGATGGACCTGGGAGTCGATTTCCGAAATGGAAGCGGACAGTTCTTCGGCCGCACTGGCGACATTCTCCGTGCTCTGGCTGGCGTCTTCACTGATACGGCTGGTATCGGTTGCCTGCGCCGCGCTTTGGCTGGCCATGCTGCTCAAGGTCTGGGCGGTTCCATCCATTTCCTGAGCGGTCTGGTCCAACATGCCAAGCAGATCTTGCACCCGGTCGCGGAAGCCTGAGATCAGGCTCTCCACTTCATCCTGGCGCGCTGCCTGACGCGCCTTTTCTTCCAGGGATTCGCCTTCAAGACGCCGTCGTTCAATGGCATTGTCACGGAACACCTGAACGGTTCGGCTCATGTCGCCGATTTCATCCTTCTGAGTGGAGGACGGGATTTCGACACTTGTGTCGCCCTGGGCGAGCTGTGCCATCACCTGTGTCAATCGACGTGTCGGTTTGGTGATCACGTGTGACAGCGTCAGGGCAATCAAGATGCCTGCGGCGACTGTTGCGAGCAGAACAACGCCAATCAGTGTGAGCGACGTTTGGGCCTGCTCGTAGGCAGCAGCTGACTGCTGCGCCGCCAGTTCCGTGATTTCTATGCGGACCTGTTCCGACAGGTTGGCAAGGCGTCCCAGAGCCTCATGAAACGATGTCTCGGCTTCTGTCGTTGCAAGGAATTCCTGGTTGAAGGTTTCCGTCTCCAAGCGGATCGCTTCGACAGGCTCTACGATTTGCGGGAACGCTGCCGCGTCAGCGCCCAGGGTGCTGGTGATATTCTCAAGGATCAACACCCTGTTGCTCACATCCTCGGTTGTCAGATTGCCGAAGCTGGAGAAGAGCTCCATCGTTGTACCGCGCATCGACAGGGCTTCGCGAAGGAACTTGTCGGCATTGGTCGAGATGAGGTTGGTGATCGTCAGCTTGGATGCGCTTGAGCTGGCCTCTTTGCGTGCTTTTTCGGCAACGCCAAAGGTTGTGTCCCGAAGGGAGACCGCCTGCGCGACAAGCGTCTGCACACCGGCTTCTGCGCTGCGTTGGCTTGCCAGCCTGTCACCATTGGAAGCTGAGCCATCAAGCATTTTGTCAAGGTCAACTCTTATGGAGTCGACAAGCGAGGCAAGGTCCTTCATCTGGCTCGGGTCAATGCCATCCACCTTCAGCCGCCCAGCCTTTTTAAGGCTGGCCTTGAGGCTGTCTGTGAGCTCCACGGCCCGAAGCACCGATTCATTGTTTGGCGTGCTCACCGGGTTGAATGCCTGAAGGCTTGCAATGTTCAGCTCATTCAGGATACCGGCCAGCTCAAGACTTTGATCTTGAACTTCAAGAATGCGAAGTCCGAGTTTGCCTGCCCTGTTGCGCAGGCTGTCAGCCGACTTGGCCGCACCTTTGGCGGCCTGTGAGGTGCTGAACATCTGATCGCTGATCGTGGCACCCAGGCTTGCAAGCTTGTCTGCAGAGCGGATCATCCGGCGTGACGTTTCCTGCTCCAGATTGATTGCCTGGATCACCGACTGGAATTCACTGTCGAGCCGCTTGACGACATCCAGGGCGGTCGCCGCTGCCGCTGAACTGGACGGGTCTTCGCCAAGACTGTCTTTAAAGTCGATCAATTGCTCCTCGAGAGCAATAATCATTTCTTTCGTGGCTGCAGCGTCTTCCTCCGTGCGAGACTGAAGATACGCCTCGCGCGTCGCGGACACTTCCTGCAGCTGTGCGACAACGGCTGTTGCTTCTGCGTTGATGCTTGATTGATCGCGCAAATGCAAAATGCTCAAAGTCGCCAGGCCGCCGATGACTGCGGTCAGTAAAATGGTCGCGGCAAAACCGCCGCCTACTTTCATCGAAAATCGAATGTTGCCAAGAGGCTTAGTAAACCAGTTCAAGATAAGTACCCCCCAATACTTATTTCAGAAGATAGCAGGGAGGTGAAAAAAGAATGAACTGAGGACAGATCGGATCAATGTCTCGGGCGACGTTTGACAAGAATTACAAGAAGTCTTGGCGCAATGGGAGATTGTGAGAAGCAAAAACGCGCGTCACGCAGCGTGTCTTTTATTTACTCAGCCAGATCTGGGTCCGGCCTGATTGACGGCTGGACGATAAAAAGGCCCGGAAGAACTCCGGGCCAATTAAAAGTCTTTTTGGTACCCGATCACAGAAGATCAGGAACCTCTCTTGGGAAATCAGGCTGATTTCGCCTCATAGAGCCGAGCCTGGACAACAGGAGAGCCTTTCAGCCCGGCAAGTGACTTGGCGCCGGCCAGGATCACAAGATCGATCAGCGGCTCAAGCGCAACAACCAGCATGTAGGCTGCGCCGAAGCTGGAGACCGACGTGACGGTCGCCATGCTGAAGCCTTGTCCGTAGAACGCCCAGAACCCGACCCAAGCGACAATACCGCCCTGATAAGCGGTCGACAGGGCAAATGCCTGAACGTAGCTGACATCCACATAGGCAGTGTTTTCCGGAATGATGCGCTTGGCCAGAACGGAAATGGCAAACAGCGGCACGATCAGCGTCGTGACATTCATGCCATACTGCGGCAGGTCAAACGGAGCAAAGAACAGCCCTTGCAGCAACAATCCGGCCGCAAGGCCGATGGCTGCGGGGCCGGCACCGAAAATAAGATAGATCGTTGATCCGAGGATCAGGTGCACTTCCGATACGCCGACCGCGTAATGCGGAAAGACCTGAAAGAAGCAGAAGACCGCAAGTGTGGTCAGCACCGAGCGGCTGGCCAGCGCGGCAACGCCGCCATCGCGGGACAGGGTGTCCATGGCCAGCTTGGCAACGAGGCCCAAAGAGGCAGCAGCCGTGGCGTAGCTCAGGACAATTTTGGCACCATCAACGATGCCGGGTTCGATATGCATGTTTGTCTCCTTGTCGCACCCACCGTGCGTACAGGTTAAAGGGATTGCTGAACACTCAGCCGTTGATGGCAGGTCTCCTGGCTTGCGTCTGATGACGTTCTTCCCGCCTTCCCGGCACATGGCCAGTGGCATTGGGGAGGACTCGACGCTTACAGTTGCGGGGGCA
>JABXHV010000189.1 GCA_013373445.1 Paracoccaceae bacterium
ACGCATCTGCTGCTGATCGAGCCAGCAGGGACACCCAATACCGGCAATCCCGAGACTGCTGCCGTAAAGACCAACATCTGAGGCCGACCATGTTGCTAATCCACTGCCCCTACTGCGAAACAGAACGGCCCGAGCTGGAATTTGTCTGCCGCGGTGAAGCCCATATTGCGCGCCCACAGGATCCATCGTCGCAAACCGACGAACAATGGGCCGAGTACCTTTATCTTCGCGAGAACCACAAGGGCATCTATGCCGAGCGTTGGCGCCACATCCACGGCTGCGGACGTTTCTTCAATGCGGTGCGCGATACCGTGAGCGACAAGTTCCTGAGCATCTACAAGACAGGCGAACCAAAGCCTGACCTCGACGCGCTTGCAGCCCGTTTTGCCAAGTCTTCTGCGGAGGCCAAAAAGTGAGCCAACCTTTTCGCTTAGAAAAAGGCGGTCGCATCGACCGCAACGCATCTGTCACCTTCTCCTTCGACGGCGAGGAACTGGAAGGCTACCAAGGCGATACGCTGGCCTCTGCGCTGCTTGCCAATGGCCAGCATCTTGTGGGCCGTTCGTTCAAGTATCACCGCCCACGCGGCATTGTGACAGCTGGTTCGGAAGAACCAAACGCGCTGGTCTCAATCCACCGCAAAGGCGATCAGACACCGAACATTCGTGCAACCCAGGTCGAACTGTACGAGGGGCTGGAAGCCACCAGTCAGAACCGGTTTCCAAGCCTTGGCTTTGACGTTGGTGCCATCAATGACATCCTGTCGCCGCTGTTCCCGGCCGGCTTCTACTACAAGACCTTCATGTGGCCAAAGTCCTTCTGGGACCGCGTGTATGAGCCGATCATCCGTTCGGCCGCAGGTCTTGGCTATGCGCCCAAGAACCCGGACCACGACCGCTACGCGAACACCTATGCCCATTGCGACGTCTTGGTCATCGGATCTGGTCCTGCAGGTCTCGCCGCCGCGCTGAGCGCAGCTGAGAGCGGTGCGCGCGTCATTCTTTGTGATGAGCAAGCCGAGTTTGGCGGTTCACTCCTGAGTGAAACGACCTCCACAATCGACGGTTTGGCTCCAGCGGAATGGATCGTCAAAACCGTTACAACGCTGGCGGGGATGGACAATGTCACGCTGCTGCCGCGCACCACGGCTTTCGGGTATTTTGCCCAGAATTTCGTGTCGCTTGCCGAACGCGTGACCGAACATCTGGCACAGCCGGATGCCAAACTACCACGTGAACGCCTGTGGCAGGTACGCGCAAAGGAAGTCGTGATTGCCGCTGGCAGTATCGAACGGCCGATGGTTTTCCCGGAAAACGACCGTCCGGGCA
This sequence comes from Paracoccaceae bacterium, assembly GCA_013373445.1. GTDB lineage: Bacteria > Pseudomonadota > Alphaproteobacteria > Rhizobiales > Stappiaceae > Roseibium. The sequence goes on from JABXHV010000189.1 coordinate 1,329, forward strand.
TCATGCACGCAGAAGCCGGACGAACTTACCTGAACCGCTATGGCGTCAAGGTTGGCGACAAGGTCCTCGTGGCCACCGCCTGCGACAGTGCATGGCAGGCCGCCTTTGACCTGGCCGACGCCGGCACGGAAATCGCTGCGATTGCCGATTTGAGACCAAACCCGCCTGAAAGCCTTGTCTCCATAGCAAAGGCGCGTGGCATTCGTGTCGAGACAGCTTGCTCGGTGACCGGCACCTCAGGTCGCAAGCGGGTTTCCAAGGCCCTTCTTGGCCGTATTTCCGAAAGCGGTTCGGTCAGCGCTGCAGGAGAAGTCGCCTGTGACGCGATCCTGATGTCCGCTGGCTGGACACCAACCGTCAGCACTTATTCCCAGTCCCGCGGCAAGGTCGTGTGGAACGAGGAAGCACAGGCCTTCTTGCCCGGTGTTCACGTTCAAAACGAACGCTCAGCAGGCACCTGTCAGGGCGTCTTCGGTCTCGATGCCGTGCTCAAGGACGGCTATGCGGCCGGTGAAGACGCAGCGAAGGCCGCGACGGGCAAAACCGGCAAGGTGACCTATTCCATCGGCTCGGGAGACGAAATGATCTCCGGCACTTTCATGGGAGAAATTCCACATGATCGGGATGCCTCTCGCGTCAAGGCCTTCGTTGACTACCAGAACGATGTGACTGCGAAAGATGTTAAACTGGCCGTGCGCGAAGGCATGCATTCCATCGAGCACATCAAACGCTACACAACAACCGGCATGGCGACCGATCAGGGCCGTTTGTCGAACATCAATGCCTTGGCGATTGCCTCCAAGGCCCTCGACAAGCCGCTCACCGCGGTGGGGCTGACAACATTCCGCCAGCCCTACACACCAACCACCTTCGGTACATTTGCAGGACAGTCCAGAGGTCAGTTCTTTGACCCGGTCCGCAAAACCCCTTCCCACGATTGGGCGGTTGATCGCGGCGCAGAGTTCGAAGACGTCGGCCAGTGGAAACGGGCCTGGTTCTTCCCGCAAGACAATGAAGACATGCATGCCGCCGTTGCCCGCGAATGCAAGATCGCCCGCGAGAAGGTTGGTCTGTTTGACGCATCGACCCTCGGCAAGATCGAAGTCGTGGGCCCGGATGCTGCCGAATTCCTCGAGCGCATGTACACCAACCCCTGGAAGAAGCTGGGTGTTGGGCGATGCCGCTACGGTTTGATGCTCAATGACGCCGGTTTCATTATTGACGACGGTGTGGTTGGTCGCATTGCCGAAGATCGCTTCCATGTCACAACAACGACCGGCGGCGCTGCCCACGTCTTTGCAACAATGGAAGACTATCTCCAGACGGAATGGCCGGAGCTTGATGTCTGGATCACGTCCACAACCGAACAATATGCGGTTGCAGCCATTCAGGGGCCATTGGCCCGCGAAGTCATCGCACCTTTCATAGAAGGCATCGACCTGTCTGCCGAGGCTTTCTCTCACATGAGCGTCGCGACCGGCACCTTCTGCGGCGTCCCGTGCCGCTTGTTCCGCATCTCCTTTACAGGAGAGCTGGGCTTTGAGGTCAACGTGCCGCGGCGCCATGGTGAAATGGTCTGGAAGACACTTGCAGCCGAAGTTGAAAAGCGTGGCGGCGTCTTCTACGGGACGGAAACCATGCACGTCCTGCGCGCTGAAAAAGGCTACATTATCGTCGGGCAGGAAACCGACGGCACAGTGACGCCCGATGACTGCGGCATGAACTGGGCCATCGGCAAGAAAAAGCACGACTTTGTCGGCAAGCGCGGCCTGGCACGTCCCGATCTTGTTGCTGAAAACCGCAAGCAGCTCGTCGGCCTTCTAACCACAGATCCGAAAGTGGTTCTGGAAGAAGGCGCTCAAGTTACGACCTCTGCCAATCCCGCCAAGGGAACGCCGGCCGACGGCCACGTCACATCCTCCTATCACAGCGCAACGCTTGGCCGTTCCATTGCCCTGGCAATGGTCAAGAACGGACGCGCCCTGGAAGGTGAAACTTTGTACGTACCGATGCCGGAAGGCAGCATTCCCGTAAAAATCACGGGCACGGTGTTTTTTGACAAAGAGGGAGAACGTCTCAATGGCTGAGGACATGGTGACAACACTCTACGCCCCCGACGCCGGCGAAGAACCATTGCTGTCTCTTCCCGATGTGTCGATGCTCAAAACGGCTCCCGTGACACGGCTATCTTTCCGTGGCCGAGAAGAGGCCCGCAAGGCAGCAGGCAAAGGCTTCGGCTTTGCGCTGCCGACCAAGGCCTTGAACGCAAAGACTAAGGACGACAAGGCCGCCCTTTGGTTGGGACCAGATGAATGGTTGCTCCTGGCGCAGGACGATGCGCTCGAGACAACCCTCAGCAGTTTGGAAAAAGCGCTGAGTGAGACCCCGCATGCACTGGTTGATGTTTCGCATCGTCAGGACGCGATACTCGTCACCGGTTCTAAAGCCACATGGCTGCTGAACGTCGGCATTGCAATTGATCTGCACATTGACGCCTTTGCCGTTGGAACAGTCACCCGAACGCTTTTCAACAAGGCACCCATCATGTTGTGGCGCGTCAGCGAAGACAGCTTCGTGGTCGAAGCATGGGGATCTTTCATGGACTATGTGTCGGGCATCATGATCGAGGCCGCTGAAGAGCTCAAAGCTGCCTGAGCGGTGCGAAGTCTATCCCGTCCAAGAACGGCCAACAAAATTTGACGGTAAAAAAGGCGCCAATTGGCGCCTTTTTGTGTTTCCTGTTCACAAGTGAGCCTCAGGTCAGGCAATCAACTTGTCCAGAATAAAGAACAAACAGGCCGACAGCACCGCTGCCGCTGGAACCGTGATCACCCACGCAGCCACAATGGTCATGAAATGCGACCGGCGGACCAGCTTGCGCCGTGCCTGTTCCTCCCGGTTACGCACCGGACGGACCTTCTTGACCTTGCCCTCGGTCTTTTCATTCACATACTGAATACGGCGCGCCGAGTTCTCCGTATACCACTCACGGAAGAAGCCCACGCCAAACACCGCACCAACGGCAATATGGGTCGATGACACGGGCATCCCGAGCCAGGAAGCTACAATCACGGTGATGGCGGCAGAAATAGCCACGCAATAGGCACGCATCGGGTTTAGCTTGGTAATCTGTTGCCCAACCATGCGGATCAACTTCGGGCCAAACAACAAGAGCCCGAAGGAAATCCCGAAGGCCCCAACGGCCATCACCCACAGCGGGATGACAACCTTTGTCGCCACATCGCCGAGCGCCACCGTATGAACGATCGCAGCCAGCGGGCCAACGGCATTGGCCACATCATTGGCGCCATGGGCAAAAGACAACAGAGCCGCTGAAAAAACCAATGGCAAGGCAAACAGCTTGCGTAACGACTGATTGCGGTTCTCAAGCCCTTTTGCCTGCCGGGCAATAAATGGACGCGCCAAGGCCCACGCCAAAAGCCCGGTGCCGAGCCCGATCAGAAGCGCGATCTGAAGATCAATCTTGATGATCTTCTTCAGGCCTTTCATGGCCAGATAGGCGGAAAAGGCACCGGCCATGATGGCAATCAGGATCGGCACCCAAAGCCGGGCCGCAGCAATCTTGTCTTCCCGATAGATAATCTGTGTCTTGATCAATGCCAGAAAGCCTGCCGCGATCACACCACCCAGCAAGGGCGAGATGACCCAGCTTGCAGCAATGCTGCTCATAGTGCTCCAGTCAACAGCCGCGAAGCCTGCGGCGGCAATCCCTGCCCCCATCACGCCACCGACGATAGAATGCGTGGTCGAGACAGGTGCACCGATCCAGGTGGCCAGATTGATCCAAAGCGCTGAAGACACCAGAGCTGCCATCATCGCAGCGATAAACACATGCGGGTCCGACACGCTGGCCGGATCAATGATGCCCTTGGAAATCGTTCCAACCACATCGCCGCCCGCCAGAAGCGCACCTGCGCTCTCGAAGACGGCTGCAATTACCAGCGCCATAAGCAAAGACATAGCGCGGGAGCCAACGGCAGGACCAACATTGTTGGCCACATCATTGGCGCCAATGTTGAGGGCCATATAGGCCCCGATGGCAGTTGCGGAAATTATGACGGCTGATCCGGGGGAACCGAACAGGACAGCCGTGGCGATCATGGCGCAAAGAGCAATGAACACCAGTGCAAGACCTGGAGCGACAAGACCCTGGCCGAGACGGCCCGCCGCCTCTTCCATGTAGCTCAGCTTGTCCAGATCCTTATCAAGGGTCGGCTTTTTGTAATTCGGCATTGTCACACAATCCAAGTCGCATAAGTCGCCCATAACAGGCATTCATTCGGCTACTGACGAGGTGTTGAATAGAAACAGAGTCGTCCCCGAGAACAACCGCGAATTGCCCACTCAAGGAGAACCGGCTCTTTCCTGGAGGTTTTTTAGCCCCAGACACCCAATCTTACCATGTGTGCGATAAGCCATATGCGACGATAATCAATGGCAAATTTGATTACCCGGCTAATTATTTGCAAATTCCCGTTGAAATTGTTTCAAAATCTGCGCCAATCCCGGCTCATCAGCTCGTTTTATGGCCTCAGGAAGCCTGCACCACAGCAAATCACGCTGTCCAACTTCCGGAAACTCATCCAGGGTCTTCTTGACCTCCAGCAGATAAACAAGCACCTCTGTACGCAGTTTCAAACCAGCCTTGTGCCCTTTGTGCGACCGGTATTTTCCATAAGGCTTCTTGGAAACCTTCCCGATCACTCCGGCTTCTTCATAGGCTTCGGTGCGGGCCGTCTTGTGGGCCCGGCTTTTCATGATCGGCCAGCCCTTTGGGATGATCAACCGACGTGTCGTGCGCGATGTTACCAGGAGCACTTCTGGCGCCCCGTTGCGCATACGATAACACAGCGCGGCGATCTGCAATCGCGAAGGCCGGCGGAAAAGGTGTTTCGTTTTAGACCAGATCGGCATTGGTGCAAGAGACCAGGTTTGAGAAGAAAACATCGCAACAACGGTTCAATTAAACTGGCGACTCTAAATGTCAGCTTGAAGTCTTTCCGACAATTAGTGTCTCAATCGACTTTTTAAAGGACTTGGTCTTTCACACTACCAAGTCACTTCGGTTGAATGGAAATGTGATCGGCAGACCAGGCTCCAGGCCAGACCTCCGCCTTGCCCCGTCGCAAGGCTCGCACCTCGGCAACTGGAACAGAGGCAACCAGAAACGGCTCCTCACCATTGAGACCTCCTGTTGGAGCAATGCTCGCCGCAACGCCTTTGTAGCCAAGGCTTTCTTCACACGGCACGAACAGGGAGCAGCCGGAGACATTGGTTTCCATCTGTGTTGAGCCCGGCGTCGCACCGACCGTGCCGCACACTGCGACGCTTGCCATGAGTTCCACAGCGCGGGCCTTGGCACAATCAAACACCCGGTGATAACCCGACAACATCTCCGTCATCGAGGGCACAAGAAGAAGATCAAGTTCCTCACGCGCTAAAAGACAGGAAAGCGCCGGCATCTCGACATCGAGACAAATCAGGATTGCCGTCTTCAGACCGTCCAGATCAAAGGTCTGGAGCACCTGACCGCCTTCCAACATCCATGTTTCAGGATCTCTTTCGCCCGGTGTCAGGCACAATTTATCTTGAACAATCTTTCGCCCGTCACAGGTCAACAAAACAGCGGCATTCGTCAAGCCAAGCTCTGTTTGCATCGGCATCGAGCCAACCAAGAGATGAACGCCTGCACGCGCAGGCAAGGCTGAAAGCGCCTCTACGACCTTAGCGCCCTCTTCTGCAAGAAAGGCCATTTCCTGGGTGGGTTTCAACCCTTCCGGCTTGTAGGCAAGACAGGCTTCAATCGCATATTCCGGGATGACGAGAAGCTTTGCCCCCTCACCGGCCGCGCGCTCAACGCGAGCTTCAATATGCGCGGCAAACTCCAAAGCATTCTTTGGAGCAAAGCCGAGATTCAGGGCACATAGGGCTAGGGCATAGTCCTGCATCAAAAACTCTTGGTCTCAATTGATCTGGCATTCCACGAAAGAAGCCGAGGAAACCGCAAGCTTAGTGAATTTTCAAATGAGCACCAACAACCTTCACGGCAGCAGGACCTATTTTGCAGCTAATAGTGCAAAAAAACCGATCAGACTGGCCAGAAAACCAAACTGTAGCAGCCCAAAGCCAGTCTCTGAGGGAATCTCCGTGAGTTTGTCACCGGAACGAATAGTCCTGATTCCCACAAGCGCGCGATCCGTTGACTGATCAAGTTGCGCAAACAGGTCTTTCAACTCTTTCTGAGCATTCATTGCCACTTCCTTGGCTAAACCGTCCATGGTTCAATCTTAGAAGTTTGGAGCTTTCGAAAAGGTTAATGAAAATAAACCATGTTTTAGAAAGTCTAAATTCGCACTTTTTGCGGGTCTGCAACGTCCAAAACGCGGATTTGCACCTTGGGAGTGCCCTGCCAGGTGTCGATTGAGAGCGATCCCGCCACGTGAAGATTGCGCCCCCGATTCGCGAGCAGCATCTGTCCATGCGGCTTGTCTTCCGCCTTGAAACTGATGCCTTTCAGGCTTGTGCCATCCGGTGACGCGATGCTGCAGCGAATGTGGCCGTTGCCAACGACGTCTGCAAAGGCAATCCGGTGAGCTGGAAAAACAAACACCGGCTCGGAATGACCAGCACCATAAGGACCGGCCTTCTCAAGCAGGTTCATCAGCTCCAGAGTAGCCCCACTTGCAGTCAAGGCGGCATCGATGCGCAGGTCACGCTTCGCAGCTGCGGCTTCGACTTCGGCCCCAAGTGTCTCGTTGAAATAGGCAACCAACTCCTCGACCTTGGATTGCTCCACCGTCATACCGGCGGCCATAGCGTGACCGCCACCCTTGACCAGCAATCCGAGATCCACCGCCTTGCGAACGGCACGGCCAAGGTCAACACCAGGGATCGAACGCCCTGATCCGGTGCCCTTGCCGTCAGGGCCATAGGCAATGGCAAATGAGGGACGTCGATGGGCGTCTTTAAGCCGAGAGGCAATCAGACCGACGATGCCCGGATGCCAGTCTTGCGATCCCGTCATCACGACCGCAGGGTCAAACTGGTCCACTGCAATCGCTGCCTGAGCCCCCGCCTCTTCGAGCATTTCGGCTTCCATCGCCTGACGCTCTGCGTTCAATTGATGCAGCCGCTCCGCAATGGCACGCGCCTCCAGACCATCCTCGGTGGTCAACAGCCGGGCACCAAGTGCAGCATCCCCGATACGGCCACCCGCATTGATCCGTGGTCCAAGGAGAAACCCCAAATGATAGGCAGCCGGTTTGCCCGACACCCGCGCCACGTCGCAGAGCGAGGCGAGTCCGGGGTTGAGACGCCGGTGCATCACTGCAAGGCCTCGGGTCACATAGGCCCGGTTCAGACCTTTCAGCGGCACCACGTCGCAAACAGTTCCAAGCGCAACCAGATCAAGCAAGGTCATGAGATCCGGCTGAGGCCGACCCTCAAACACACCTCGGTTTCGCAGTTCGCGGTTCAAGCCGACGACAAACAGAAAAGTGACGCCGACGGCGGCCAGATGCCCTTGCCCCGACAAATCATCCTGCCGGTTCGGATTGACCAATGCGGCGACTTCGGGCAGTTCCTCGCCAACCTGGTGGTGATCAATGACCACAACATCAAGACCGAGGGATTTCGCTGTTTCAAACGCCTCGAACGAGGTACTGCCGCAGTCCACGGTGACCAGAAGTTCAGCACCAGCTTCCTTCAGCGATTCCAGCGCCGGACCGTTGGGTCCATAGCCTTCGATAATCCTGTCGGGAATATGGATCAGAGGATCAAGCCCCATCCAGCGCAGATATTTGGCCAGCAAAGCAGACGACGTCGCGCCATCCACATCATAATCCCCGAAGATCGCAACGCGCGTTTTGTCAACGACGGCATCAGCAACCCGCTGAACCGCGGCATCCATCCCCACCAGCGAGGACGGATCGGGCATCAACGTCTTGAGGGAGGGTTCGAGAAAATCATCGGCTTGTTCGGGGAGCACGCCTCTGGCAGCCATGACACGCGCAAGCACATCCGGCACACCGCTGCGCTGCGCGATGGTCATCGCGGTCAGCGCTTCGCCTGCACTCAGACGTTCGCGCCAGGTGTTATCGCTTGCAGAACGCACAACGCCAAGAACGACGCGGCCCGCATCGTCAGTCTCGATCGGGCCGGCCATACTTTTGTCCTGTCGTGAGGTTTTGGAACCCCAAAGCTGTCATTGACGGTCTCAATCCAGGTGGAATTTGTCCAGCTGTGTGTGGAGCGCCTTGATGTAACGCACGGTACCGGTTGAAGAGCGCATCACAACAGTGTGCGTCGTGATCTTGTCGCGCGAGAAACGCACGCCCTGAAGCATGTTGCCATCGGTCACGCCGGTGGCAGCAAAAAGAACATCCGGACCCGCCATTTCTTCCAGGGTGTACTTTTTCTTGATGTCGTCAATGCCCATGCGATAGGCGCGTTCGACCTGCTCATCACGAGTGATGACGAGGCGCGACTGCATCTGACCACCAATACAGCGCAGCGCAGCAGCTGCAAGAACGCCTTCAGGTGCACCACCGATACCGCAGTAGAAATCAATGCCGGTCTCATCCGGATCCGTCGTATGGATCACACCAGCAACATCACCATCTCCGATCAGACGGATAGCAGCACCAGTGGCACGGATGTCTTCGATCAAGCGTGCATGGCGCGGACGGTCAAGAACACAAGCGGTGATCTCATTGATCGGCACGCCCTTTTCCTTGGCAACGTTGGAAAGATTTTCCTCAATCGACGCATCCAGATCGATGGTGCCCTTCGGGTAGCCTGGTCCAATCGCAATCTTGTCCATGTAGCTGTCAGGAGCGTTGAGCAAATCCCCCTCTGGTGCCATGGCAATAACAGCCAGCGAGTTTGGCAGGCTCTTGGCGCAGATGGTTGTGCCTTCAAGCGGATCAAGTGCGATATCGACCTTGGGACCGTTCTTGTTGCCAACCTTTTCGCCGATATAGAGCATCGGGGCTTCGTCGCGCTCACCTTCACCGATAACCACCGTGCCATCGATTGGCAGACGGTTCAGTTCGCGGCGCATCGCATCCACAGCGGCCTGATCGGCCGCCATTTCATCACCATGGCCACGCAGCCGCGCAGCAGAAACAGCAGCACGCTCTGAAACACGTGCCAGCTCCAGGGTCAAAATACGGTCCAACCCACTCGCTGCAGAGGTCTCAGTTTTCGCCATCAAGTTCTCCAATTCCATATCATCGGGAGGCCACCTCCTCGGATGGTTGCCAAATGCCCGGTCAGGACAGTTTTTCAATTCGTATCAGCTGCGGCTTGCCAGCAATGACGCCTGTTGCCGTTATGGCATCCAGCGCCTTGCGGACTGCAACCTCTGTTGTCTCATACGTGATCAAGATGACAGGTTGAGCGATGTCAGCCCCTTCCATCTCACCACCCTCAACCAAGTCACCCGTGCGCCGCTGAACAATCGATTCCAGCGAAATCTCGGCATCGGCCATGCATTGCGCGATCGCAGCAAAGGCGCCCGCACGATCATGAACGGCAAAGCGGATGTAATAGCCGCCTTCATGAAGACGCATGCGGGCCCGCGTATAGTCTAGAAGCTTCGAGGCTGGTTTGCCCAGAGCAGGCACCAAATCTCCGCGCGCCACATCGGAAATATCACCCACGACAGCCGATGCAGTGGCATTGCCGCCAGCGCCCGGCCCGACCAAAACGATCTCGCCCACGAAGTCACCATCGACTGCGACAGCGTTCAAGACACCGTCAATGCGAGCAATCGCGGACGCCTTTGGAACCATTGTCGGATGAACCCGCTGCTCAATACCGGTCTCGGTTTTCTGGGCAACGCCCAGAAGCTTGATCCGATAGCCAAGTTCATCAGCAGCCTTGATATCCGCAGTCGTGACTGAGGTGATGCCTTCCAAATAGACATCATCTGCCGAAATCTTTGTACCGAATGCCAGACTGGTCAAAATTGCCAGCTTGTGCGCGGTGTCATTGCCTTCAATATCAAACGTTGGATCAGCCTCGGCATAGCCCAGCTTTTGAGCGTCAGCCAAACAATCCTCAAAGGAAATACCCTCGGCTTCCATACGCGTCAGGATGTAATTGCAGGTCCCGTTCAATATGCCGTAAACGCGGGTGATTTCATTGCCCGCCATGCTTTCACGTAGTGTTTTGACGATCGGAATGCCCCCGGCAACCGCGGCTTCATAATTCAGCGAAACGCCATTTTCTTCCGCAAGCTGTGCCAGTTCGACGCCATGTTTTGCCAACAACGCCTTGTTGGCTGTCACCACGTGCTTGCCACTGGCAAGGGCTGCGCGAACACTGTCTTCAGCCGGTCCAAAGTCACCGCCCATCAATTCTATAAAGACGTCGACGTCCGAGCTTTTCGCCATTTCGATCGCATCGGTAAACCAGGCAACATTGGACAGGTCGACGCCGCGATCACGTGTCTTATCACGTGCACTTACAGCCGTTACCTTGATTGCGCGCCCTGCTTTGTCAGCAATTGCATCGCCATGCTTATTCAAAAGACGGATAACAGAAGCACCAACGGTGCCCAGGCCCGCTACCCCAAGTCTCAAAGCATTAGTCATATTGAGCGTGTTCCAGTTGTATTCTGATTTTTAAAGAGATGCCCCGATCGGGACCACGTTGTGCAACGTTTCATCTGCAGTTTCAAGGAACTTACGCACGTTTCTGCCAGCTTGCCGCAAGCGCTGCTCGTTTTCGACCAGTCCGATACGAACAAAGTCATCACCATGCTCACCAAAACCGATCCCCGGAGCGACCGCCACCTGAGCTTTCTCCAGAAGCAGCTTTGAGAACTCAAGACTGCCCAGCGCCTTGTATTTCTCCGGAATCGGCGCCCAGACGAACATGCTGGCCTCAGGCGCTGGAATATCCCAGCCTGCGCGACTGAAACTCTCGATGACCACATCCCGGCGTTTTTTGTAGATGCCCCGCGTTTCAACAACGCAATCATCCGGGCCGTTCAAAGCAGCGGTTGCAGCGACCTGAATTGGCGTGAAGGCACCATAGTCGAGGTAGGACTTGACCCGTGCAAGTGCAGCGATCAGGCGTTCATTGCCAACAGCAAACCCCATGCGCCAACCAGGCATTGAGAAAGTCTTCGACAACGAGGTGAACTCAGCTGTGATGTCCATCGCACCTGGCACCTGCAGAACAGACGGCGGCGGCGTTTCGCCAAAATAGATTTCTGAATAGGCCAGATCGGACAAGATAAAAATGCCATGTTTGCGCGCGAAGGCCACGACATCCTTATAAAACTCAATGTCGGCGCAATACGCAGTCGGATTGGCCGGGTAGCACAAGATCACGGCGAGCGGCTTAGGAACAGAATGCTGAACGGCTCGTTCGAGCGCGTGGAAGAATTCCGGGCCCGGCTCCGCTGGAATAGAGCGGATCGCGGCGCCTGCCATCAGAAAACCGAATGTGTGAATTGGATAGGAAGGATTGGGACTCAAGACCACATCACCGGGTGCGGTGATCGCCTGCGCCATATTGGCAAAGCCTTCCTTGGAACCAAGCGTCGCGACAACCTGGGTCTCAGGGTTCAGCTTCACTCCGAAACGGCGCTCGTAGTAACCTGCCTGAGCCCTTCGAAGGCCTTGAATCCCCTTGGACGCCGAATAGCGATGGCTGCGCGGATCCTGAACAACTTCCGTCAGCTTATCAACGATATGCTTCGGGGTCGGCAGGTCGGGATTGCCCATACCAAGATCGATAATATCAGCGCCATCAGCCCGTTCTTTTGCCTTAAGACGGTTGACCTGTTCAAACACATAAGGCGGCAGCCGACGTGTCTTATGAAATTCCTCCATGGCGCAGTCCTTAGCGTTCTTTCTTGGTCGCAAGATTAGGTGGCAGTTTTGTCAAGAAGCCTTTTAGCAGTCAGAATCCGCCTCCGCACCTCTCTAAACTCTAAAACTGGGGTATTTTTGAGAAAATTTGATCCCATCCCCGAATTGACCAGCAAACTCACACACATGTGCACATCCGCTGATCCGGGCAAATGGCCACAAGATCTGCACAAACCCATGCTAGGTTGAGAAAGGCACTAAGATACAAGTGCCTCGCAAGCCCGGTACAGAAAAGCACACCCATGGTTTTTTTGGACGAAAAGTCTTGACGAGAGGCGCAAATCGCTGCGGAATCAAATAAGCTCTTTGAGCGCAAAAAATGAGAATTCGCTAGGGTTGCAACCCCTTAGACGATTTCAGGGGAGGAATTCGATCGATATGACAGACACTGGCCAACATCCATTGCTGCAATACATCATCGAGAATCCCGAAGCTTTTGCCCAGAACATTGCAAAAACCGCCGAAAATGCTGGCAAAGCGCTGGCTGCCTATCTGGCGCCGCGAGAGTCCGGCGAAATCAAGACCAATGGCTCCGAAGAGCTCACCACGATCATCAAGACGCTGACCCAGGTCGGTGAATACTGGATGTCCGACCCCCAACGTTCCTTTGAAGCCCAAAGCCGCCTGATGAATGGGTACATCGGCCTTTGGAACTCCTCACTCAAACGTATGATGGGCGAAGAAGACGAAACTGAAGCAGCGCCGGTCACGAAAACCGACAAACGCTTTGCAGATCCCGACTGGCAGGAAAACCAGTTTTTCGACTTCATCAGACAGCTCTACCTGATCACCAGCAAATGGGCTGAGGACATGGTCCAGGAGGCGCACGGTCTCGACGAGCACACCCGCCACAAGGCCGGGTTCTATGTCACCCAGATTTCCAACGCCCTGTCACCATCGAACTTCCTTTTGACCAACCCGGAGCTTTTGCGCCTGACTGTCCAGAGCAACGGCGAAAACCTGGTCAATGGCACGCGCCATCTATGGGAAGACATCCAGGCAGGCCATGGTGATCTGCGCATCCGCCAAACCGATCCATCAAAATTCGCGCTTGGCGAAAACATGGGCCTGACACCGGGCAAGGTGATTGCTCAAAACGATGTGTGTCAGCTCATCCAGTATACGCCAACCACAGAGACCGTTCTCAAGCGGCCGTTGCTGATCGTGCCGCCGTGGATCAACAAGTTTTACATTCTTGACCTCAACCCACAGAAGTCCTTCATCAAGTGGGCCGTCGATCAGGGACACACGGTCTTTGTCATCTCCTGGGTCAACCCGGATGAGCATCAGGCCAAGAAGAGTTTCGAGCACTACATGAAAGAAGGCATCCTGAATGCACTGGATGTCATCAAACGGGCTACACGCCAGGAAGAGGTCAACGCCGTTGGCTATTGCGTTGGCGGCACCCTGCTCTCAGTCACCCTCGCCTATATGGCGCAAAAGGGAGATGACCGGATCAAGAGCGCAACTCTTTTCACCACACAGGTCGACTTCACCCATGCAGGTGACCTGAAGGTGTTTGTCGATGAAGAACAAATCGCCCTGCTTGAAAAACAGATGCAGGATACCGGCTACCTGGAAGGCTCGAAAATGGCAGCGGCCTTCAACATGCTGCGCTCTAATGATTTGATTTGGTCCTATGTGGTCAACAACTACCTGAAGGGCAAAGACCCCTTCCCGTTCGACCTGTTGTACTGGAATTCCGACAGCACCCGTATGCCCGCTGCCAACCATTCCTTTTATTTGCGCAACTGCTACTTGGAAAACAACCTGTCCCACGGCCGCATGGAAATAGACGGCGTCAAACTCGATCTCGGCAAGGTCAAGATCCCCATCTACAACTTGGCAACCCGCGAAGATCATATCGCCCCGCCTTTGTCGGTCTTCCTGGGCAGCCAGTTCTTCGGTGGACCGGTTGAGTATGTCTTGTCCGGATCAGGCCACATTGCAGGCGTGGTGAACCATCCAGATAAGAACAAGTACCAATACTGGACCGGCCGCGAACCAAAGGGCGATTTTGATGTCTGGATCGAAACCGCTGAAGAGCATCCTGGTTCCTGGTGGCCTCATTGGAACGATTGGCTACATTCGCTCGATGACCGCGAAGTCAAAGCTCGCAAACCCGGCGCCTATCGTATGAAGATCATCGAAGACGCTCCAGGTTCGTATGTGCAGGCAAAAGCCTAACCGGCAAAGTTGCTGTCACGCCGCTAAAAGGCTATATTTCATCTAAACATAAAATGACGCACCGCCAAATCAGCGATGCGCCGAGGGACATCAGGATGCCATGGGAAAACCAATAAGCGGCGTTCCAGTTTTGCATTTCTGCTCGAATCTGCAGTTCAGGGGGTTTCCGAACTATCAGGTGAGCACAGCTAAGGGCGCGCGATGAAAAAACCTGATCATCAAGGGCGTCCGGATATAGCGCACCCCGCCTCCCTTCCTGCGGCGCAGATGCCTGCGGTCGGCATGAGCGCAGAAACCTGGCAGCGCCACGCCTCCCCATGGAGCGTCTACACGCGCATGGCAACGCTGCCCCTGCTGCTCTTGGCGCTATGGAGCCACGTCTGGATCGGCATCGGCCTTTCCTCGATTGCAGTTGGGCTGGTGATTGTCTGGCTTTGGCTTAACCCGCGCCTTTTCCCGGCTCCCAAGAACAAGGAAACCTGGGCCGCAAAGGCGACCTTCGGCGAACGCGTCTGGCTTAACCGTGGCCGGGTTCCAATTCCCGCCGGAGAAGCAAAAACCGCACTTCTTCTGTCAGTGGTTGCCGGTGTCGGTTTCATGAGCGCGACGTATGGCGCAATCACGACAAATCTGTTGCTGGCGCTGACCGGAATGATCGTGACTTATGCTGGCAAGCTGGTGTTCTTGAACCGCATGGTGCTGCTCTATGACGCAATGCGCGATGCCCATCCGCTTTATCGCTTCTGGTCCAGCGCTCCCGACAATGACGACAGTGCCAACATACAAGACTCCAAAGCAGCAAGCGGCGGTGCCTGAACGCCGCCAAGCCCGTTCCAATCCTATATAGATCAGATAAGAGGCAGGGCTGATCAGCCCTCCTCAGCCTCTACGCGTTTTTCGGCCAGCAATCCGAAATAATGCTGTGCAACCGTCGCACCAGCAATAGACGTAATGTCCGCATGATCATAGGCGGGGGCAACCTCAACCACATCACCACCAACGAAATCAAGCTCTCCCAGGCGACGCAGGATCATCAAGGCCTCGCGCGAGCTAAGACCTCCTGAAACCGGCGTTCCCGTACCCGGTGCAAATGCCGGATCGAGACAGTCGATATCAAAGGTCATATAGGCCTTGGCATCACCAACACGATCCTGAATCAGCTCAACTACACCATTCACGCCCAGAAGCTCGACCTCTTCACCGTAGAGGATCTCGATACCAAAATCGTCCGGTGCATGAGTACGGATACCAATCTGGATCGATTTGTCCGCATCAATCAGCCCCTCGCGCACCGCGCGACCAACGAAGGTCCCATGATCGATCCGGTTGCCTTGATCATCCCAAGTGTCCTGATGGGCATCGAACTGTACCAATGCCAGCGGACCGTGTTGTGCAACATGCGCCTTCAAAAGCGGATAAGTGACGAAATGATCGCCGCCGATGGAAAACAGATGAACGCCCTGCTGCAGAATTTCCATCGCCTGGGATTCAATACACCCCGGGATATCTGCACCAACGCCATAGTCAAAAGAACAATCGCCGTAATCGACAACGCTGAGTGTCGCAAAAGGATCTGCATTGAACGGGTATTGCGGATCACCATCAAAGATCGCCGACGCACGCCGCACACCTTGCGGGCCAAAACGCGCACCCGGCCGGTTGGAGACAGACGCATCAAATGGAATGCCCCAGACTGCAGCATCCACACCTGTCAAATCGCGACTATAGCGACGGCGCATGAAAGACAGGATCCCACCGTAGGTTGGCTCGTGCGCCCCTCCCTTGATGTCACTGCCAAAGACAGCGTTGTCGGTCGGGCGTGGACGTTTGTCAGACATGAAAATACCTTGAAAGCATGCTTGGACAGATGAAGCCTTGATCGCACACCATTCGTTGATTGAAAAGAAAATTCCCCTCGGCAGATCTGCCCAATCCATGTCGAAGAAGCAGTTTTCGTTCCATTATCAGGACCGCAATTGCGTAATCTGAAGAAACGACAGAACCAAACCTGCCTCTTGTCCGTATAAAGATCAGTCAGTCACCTTCGACACGCTAAGGAAAGAACTCGTAATGAACCGAAGGCATTTTATGGGTGCAGGTCTTTCAGCTGCAGCGCTCGGCCTGGGGACCGCCGCTGCATTGATCGGATCGCGAGCCAGGGATGACGATAAAGCGGTCCCAGGGCAAAGCTTTAAGGTCGATGGACGTAAGGTTCATGCAAAGATCTCCGGGGCCGGCCCAGATGTCATTCTGATCCACGGTGCGAGCGGCAATCTGTTCGACATGACCTTCGACCTGAGCCAGAAGCTGGCCACCAACCATCGTGTGATCGCATTCGACCGGCCTGGAATGGGGCTGTCGGAGCGCTTGAATGATCGGGGTGAGAGCCCACGCGAACAAGCTATGCATTTGGCAAAAGCCGCCGACATGATTGGTGTTCGCAAGGCCGTCATTGTTGGTCACAGTTACGGCGGAGCCGTCGCGCTTGCCTGGGGCCTGGAGCGCCCTGACCAGGCAGCAGGCCTTGTGTCCCTGGCCGGTGCTGCCATGCCATGGCCGGGCCCGCTGAGTTCGTGGTATGCGATCGCAGGGAGCGGAATTGGCGATCACCTGCTCGTACCAATCTTATCCCGCCTTGTTCCCGACAGTTACGTTGAAAGCGCTGCCAAGGGCGTCTTTGCACCCAACCCGGTTCCGGATGGTTATGCGGATCACATCCGCCCCGACCTTGTTCTGGCTGCGGACAGCATCGTCGCCAACGCCCGTCAGGTCGGCAGCTTGAAGCCCCACTTGCGGGAAATGTCACCGTTGTACAACACGCTGTCCATGCCAATAGAAATTCTGCATGGAAAGGCGGATACCACCGTACCAGCCAAAATACACTCCGAGCCGCTTTCTCAAATCGCTCCCAATGCGAATTTGACGCTTTTGGACGGTATCGGTCACATGCCCCATCATGCAGCCTTGGAAGAAACCGTGAAAACGATTGAACGCGCAGTCGCCCGCGCATCCATAACCAGCTGATCGGGAAAACGTTTAAACGGGAACCTGAAGCCTGGTGCCACAGCATGGCCAATGAAAGCCCTCGCGTTGTTGGCGCCCGTCGCTAAATCCTGCACGGGGACAACAACGGATAAACACAGTGGCGTCCGCTCCAGCTTCAAACTGCTTTGGCGCGCAATTGTGCCAGACTAACGACCAACGCCCCAAGCCCAAGCACCAACAGAATTGTCATGCTGGCGAGGAAATCGGCTTCAAATCCAACCTTTGAAATCACCGGTGTGCAAATGACCGGCGACAGGAATTGACCGACAAAGCCTCCCGTTGTCAGCATCCCGGACGCCGTGCCACGCCGTTCTGGCGGAACAATCTGCAGCAGCAATCCGGAAAATGCAGGCATAAGGACGGCAAACCCGGCACCGATAAGAGATGTTCCGACCAGCAAAACGCCAAGGCCCAGATCTAACGTCAGAACGCCGAACCCGGATGCCATCAGCACAAACCCAAGGGCCAGCTGACCTGAAAGACCAAGCAGCGTCTGCAACCCGGAACTCCCCAAGGCAGCGACGCCCCCGGTAAATGTCAGCGCAGCCAACGCGAAGCCAGTGACAGAGGCGCCGTCCAGTCCCCGCGACACGACGAAAAACGGCAGCTGCGTCGGCATTTGAAAGAACACTGCCACGGTAAGCATCATCAGGGCGGACAGTGACAAGACCGGCCCCAACCAGGCAACATCGCTCTCAATATCTGCTTGCGTGGCAATCCCCTCATCCCCGTGGACGGACGGCCCATTGAGCTCACGGAAGGCAAACCAGACCAGCGGAATATAGAAGACCGCCAATCCAAATATGGCGAAGGGTATTTGAGGCCCGATACCGGCGAGAAATCCGCCGAGCGAGACAAAGATCATTCCGCCGAAATTGCGGGCCGATATCTGCCAGCCCATGACCCGGCCCCGCGCTGCGCCGTGAAAGCAATCGCCGATGAGGGAAAGTTGAGCCGTCATGATCATCGCAACGGCTATACCTAGGACCAGGCGACTAGCCAGGATAAGCTTGAGACTTGGCAGAACAAGGCCCGCACTGCCCGCCAGAGCAAACAGACATGCTCCCACAAGCAACATACGGCTTTTTCCGAAGCGGTCGGCCAGAAACCCGACAAAGGGTGCTACCAGGACAACGGAAAGTGACGGGGCAGGAACCAGAAGTCGGGTGAACATGGCCGCGTGCGGCTCGTCAGAAAAACGCTGCTGCAACCCCGCCAGTGCAGGACTGATGGTCGGCGCCGCCATAATGACCAATGTACCGGCCAATAGCAGGGCGATTGTTCGCGGATCCCTCATGAGATCGCCCGATGAGGCCTGTGATATGATTGAAGACTGTGACTGGGACAAATCCGTTCCTCTTGCTGTTCGGAGAGTTCCCCGATAAGCTACAACCTCAAGTCAACTTGAGGTCAAGTCATGAAATTACTTGATATCGCAGAGGTTTCTAAACAGACCGGTGTCGCGGCCTCGAAACTGCGTTATTACGAGGAACAGGGGCTCGTCGAATCTGTCGGTCGACGTGGGCTGAAGCGCTTGTTTGAGCCCGATATTGTCCTCAAACTCTCGTTTATTTCCCTTGGGCAGGCAGCTGGTTTTTCACTGGACGAGATCCGTACGATGGTTGGTCCCGATGGCCAGCCGCGCATTTCGCGGCCAAAGCTCATGGAGCGGGTTGACGAATTGGACAATCAGATCCGGCGTTTGAAGAAACTACGGGAAGCCGTTCTTCATGTGGCCGAGTGCCCTCACCACTCGCACATGGAGTGCGGCAAGTTTCGTCGGCTTGTTCAAATGGGAACAAAGCGCGGCTCTAAACGCAAGACCAGAACCAAACCACAATCGGCCACATGACACATTGCTCTCTAGGTAACGCCAACTAAAAACTGAGCGGTAGGTGTTACCCAGAACGTCATGGCGGTATAATCCGCTCCGATATAAACGAATGGTCGCATGCTGATCACTGGATTAAAGGTCTCAATGTGAACACAAGCAACGCAAAGATACTGCGCGGACGCCTCTTGTCCTTCAACGCGCAGCCTAAAGGCGCCGATGATGTCAGCGCCTACACCTATGAAGAAGATGGCGCCCTACTGATCTCAGAGGGAAGAATTTCAGCTTCAGGTGACTATTCGAACGTCAGGAAGCAAGCCCCTCAAGGCTGCCAGGAAATTGACCACCGCCCACATCTAATAGTGCCTGGCTTCATCGACCCGCACCTGCATTTCCCGCAAGTTCAGGTGATTGCCTCATGGGCAGATCAACTGCTTGACTGGCTGAACGACTATACATTTCCAGCTGAGCAAAAGTTTGCCGACAAAGACCATGGCGACAGGATCGCCAAGAGCTTCTACGACACCTTGCTTTCTCACGGCACCACGACCGCTGCCGCCTATTGTTCCAGCCACCCCAATTCCGTTGACGCCTATTTCGAAGAGGCGGAACGCCGCAACATGTTGATGCTGGGTGGCAAGACGATGATGGATCGCGGTGCCCCGCCTGCCCTGTGCGACACTGCCCAGTCCTCCTATGACGACAGCAAGGCGCTGTTGGAAAAGTGGCACGGCCGCGGCCGGGCGCATTATGTCATCACTCCGCGCTTTGCCATCACCTCGACCCCTGCCCAGCTTGAAGCAGCAGGAAGCCTCGCCAAAAGCTACCCGGACTGTCACGTTCAGACCCACCTCAACGAGAACCACAATGAAATCGCCTATACGTTGGAGCTCTATCCCGACGCCGAGGACTATTTGGGGGTTTATGAGACCTATGGCCTGCTCGGAAACAAGACGCTTTTGGGTCATTGCATCCATATGAAGGAACGGGAACTCGGGCTCATGGCAGAATCCGGGTCTGTCGCCGTCTTTTGTCCGACGTCCAATCTGTTCTTGGGCAGCGGTCTCTTTGACAAGGCCAGGCTCGAAGCCTCCGGCGTCCGCACGGCGGTCGCGACCGATATTGGCGGCGGCACCAGCTATTCGATGCTGCGTACCCTCGATGAAGGCTACAAGGTACTGCAACTGCAACGCCAACGCCTGCATCCGCTGGAAACCATCTACTGGGCGACTCTTGGAAATGCCAGGGCCCTGTCCCTGGAAAGCCGGATCGGCACCCTGGAAACTGGAACAGATGCCGATGTTATTGTCCTGAACGCCAGCGCTACGCCGGAAATGGCGATCCGGCACGAGACGGTCAAAAGTCTGTCAGAAGAACTTTTTCTGCTCCAGACCCTGGGAGATGATCGTGCCATCACCCAGACCTATGTTGCAGGCCAGCCAATGAAGGCCTCAGGCAACTGAGCGCACCTCGCCTGGGCTGGAACCGTTTTCCTTGCTTGCTAACTGTCGCCTTGAAGTGTCGCGGATATGTGATCCATCCGGCCCGAGAGTTTTGTCTTCTCACGCGCCTCCAATTCGCGCGCAACATTGCCAAAGTCACCCGGGTCCCTGTTCTGGCTGAGTTTTGATTTCGCCTCGATCCGGTCGATATCGATGCGAAAGGCAACAATATGGGCAAGCAACTTGTCCATGTAGTCCTTCGGTGCATCCGCCATACGCCATGCGTTCGGCCCATTTGTTTCTGCCTCAAAGCGCTTGGTCAGGCGGCCGACGACCTTGAGCTTTGTCTTGTCGTCGTGCTGGAAGAAAATCCGACCATAAACATGCACCGCCTGATAGTTCCAGGTCGGGACATGCGAGTGGTTCTGCTTCTTGGACGGATACCAGTTCGGCGAAATATAGGAATCTTCGCCGGAAAAGATGGTAAGGATATCACCCCCATCCTCGATCTGGCGATGCATGGAATTGGCAAGAGCGACGTGGCCGATCAGGCTGTCCTCCCGATCACGCAGGACCGGGACATGATTGGCAAACAGGCCATCAGCACCAGTTGCAACGAGAACCGCAAATGGAAATCCATCCATGAGCGTTGCAATTTCCGTCTGGTCTTCTTCCGTAAAATGGGCCGGCAAATACATCGAATTTTTGTCTCTTTCCTGATGAACGCGTCGCCACTATGCCCTCAACACATCGCGATTAGAACAAAAAACGCGGGCAAACCACAGCAGTGTTGTTGATGTTTGAGACCGGTAAGCCGGTTGATTAAGGCTTGAAATAGAGCAAGTTCCAGCAGTCTTTGGTGGTCAGCATTTCTTGCATTCCATCCCGCGAACTGCAGATCAGGACGTTAGTCTGCTTCAGCGCTGGGAACAGTCCGTGTGAAAACTTCACAAGTTCAGGTCCACACTGGTCACTGCGCCAATGTCTAAAAATTGCCAAAAAACGATCAGCGAGGGCCCGCAATCAGATCCAGTTCAGCGCTAGCCCGGCGACCACGACATAACGCGTGGTCTTGGCCACAGCAACCAGCGCCAGAAAGCTCCAGAACGGTTCACGCAGCACACCGGCGGCCAATGTCAGCGGATCGCCGATGAAGGGCATCCAGCTTAAGAGCAAACTCCAGCGACCATATTTGTGATACCAGCGGGTCGCATGATCCAGCTGCCTGGATGAAGCAGGAAACCATTTCCGGTCTTTGAACCGCTCGACACCTCGCCCAAGCCCCCAGTTTACGACAGAACCCAGCGTGTTGCCGGCACTCGCCACCGCAATCAGGGCCCACAAGTTACTATAGCCCCCGATCATCAACCCAACGAGGCCAAATTCCGATTGCGCAGGCAAGATCGTGGCTGCGAGAAAGGCGAGACCGAAAAGACCTAAATATGCAGCAACGTCATCCATAGCAGTCCCTTTAGTCAGCAACTCGCCACGATACGCTACATGCCAATGTGGAGTAGAAGACAGCAAAAAAGGGCCTGCATTGCTGCAGGCCCTTTGTTTTTTCAAAGCATGTTCGCCGTTCGCGATTAACGCTTGGAGAACTGGAAGCTCTTACGGGCTTTGGCGCGGCCGAACTTCTTACGTTCAACAACACGGCTATCGCGGGTAAGGAAGCCTTCTTTCTTCAAGACGGCACGCAGCGTTGGCTCGTAGTGTGTCAAAGCCTTGGACAGACCGTGACGCACAGCGCCAGCCTGACCGGAAAGACCACCACCGGTAACAGTTGCAACAACGTCATACTGACCGTCGCGCTCTGCGACCATCAAAGGCTGACGAAGGATCATCTGCAGAACAGGACGTGCGAAATAAACGCTCATGTCCCGCTTGTTGATGGTCACTTTGCCTGTACCTGGCTTGATCCAGACACGAGCGATCGCATCTTTACGCTTGCCAGTTGCGTAGGCACGGCCTTGTGCGTCCAGCTTCTGGACATAGACAGGTGCTTCAGGAGCGGCAGTTTCAACAGTGCCGCCCAGCTCTTCCAGGGATTGCAGCTCAGCCATGATTAAGCCCTCTTGCCGTTCTTGGAGTTGAGGCTCTTGACGTCAACCAGTTCTGGTGACTGAGCTTCATGCGGATGGGTGGCGCCTGCATAGACACGCAGGTTCTTCAGCTGCTGATTGGACAGCGGACCGCCCGGCATCATACGCTGAACAGCTTTCTGGAGAACGCGCTCCGGGAAACGGCCTTCAAGGATTGCACGTGCTGTACGTTCCTTGATACCGCCTGGATGGCCTGTGTGCCAGTAGTACTTCTTGTTGTCGTACTTGCGGCCGGTCAGGACAACCTTGTCAGCGTTGATAACAACGATGTTGTCGCCACAATCAACGTGAGGCGTGTAGGTCGGCAGATGCTTGCCACGCAGATGAAATGCAATGTATGCAGCCAAACGGCCAACAACCATGCCTTCTGCGTCAATCAAGATCCACTTTTTCTCGACCTCAGCCGGTTTGGCAGAGAAGGTCTTCATGAGTTTGATCCGTCTTTTTCGTAAAACAAAGCGGCCGCTGGTAAATCACACAACGACCGCAAATTCGTCGAAGCAGCTTATAGGTGAGACATGAGACGCCGTCAAGACCATTATCAAGCCGTTTGATTAAATTTTATATTTAAAATCAACGACTTAAAAAAACGGTACTATAATACCGTATAAAATCGCACAATTTGAAGCCTCAGAACGACCTTTCACCATGTCTCTCTTCTTCTTTCAGGCCGCACGATAGGAAATTCTACTAATAGTTGAAATTATTACGTACCACGTCGACAACTTTACCGAGCATTAAGAAGCGCTAGGTAATTTCCACATGTAACCCTTGGGCAGGACTGACATGTGTCGGGTATTATCGTGACTTTTAAAAAGAATTCTCTACATTCTATTTTCATCGCGATGTTTGTGATTGTAGGCATCGGCTTGATTTTTTCACATGCCGTTGAACGGTTCCTAGCATGGCAGGTAAACTCCGCGATCCTGCACCATGCAGAGCAGAGTGTTTACACCTGGTCTGAAAAATTCTTTTCCATGACCCCGCGTGCAACCCAAATGATTCAGTCCGGACAGGGCCTGACGCGCGAAAAAGACGCGATCAATTCACTGTCCAGACTCTCAGATGTCAACCGACTGCGACTTTATAACGACCGCGGCTATCTGACATACAAGACCAGTGGCACGACGATGACGATGCGCGAGTCCGATTACCAGAACCTCAAGGCGTTGAAGACATTCCAGACCGGACAACCCAACTCACAGCTCACACGGCAAATTGACTACAGCGCCCCGAATCCGAACCCGCATCATACGGTAATCACCTTCATCCCGGCGATCTCGCCACACGGGACCAAAGTGGGTGTCATCGAGGCACATGTGGACGTCAGCAGCCTGAAGAAAGATCTGGAATTCGCCTTTGAACGCGTCGGACAGTACTTGATTGTGTCAACCATGTGCGTGCTCATGATTCCAAGCCTCGCCTTTATGTTCCGAAGCTGGCAGGTGATCCGCAAAAACCGGGAACTTCTTGAGCTTACCCGCTACGATCAGCTGACCGGTTTGCTCAACCGCGCGTCGGCAACGCGCATACTGGACAGCTACTTTTCTCAAAACGTCAGATCCGTTCAGCTCGGTATTCTGTTCATTGACGTGGACCACTTCAAGCAAATCAACGACCATTATGGCCATGAAGGCGGCGACCAGATCCTGAAGCGCGTCGCACAGAGCCTCAAAGACAGCATTCGCGCCGATACCGATGTCGCAGCGCGCTATGGCGGCGATGAATTTCTACTGATTTGCCCCAATGCCGACATGAGCACCCTGAAGCGAATTCACACGCGCATCAAGAACCACCTCAATCAGGTTTCCTCTACGCGCATTCCCTTGCCAAGTCTGAGTGTTGGAGCCTATGTCACATGCGACGGCGACAGTGAGCGCGACACTCTGCACCGGGCAGACGCCGCCGTTTACGCCGCAAAGCGTCAGGGACGAGGACAATTCATCGAATATGCTCCAGATCTCGATGACATTTTTGAAGACAACTTCGAATCAACGCCTGCAGCCCCCAACATAAGCGTGGCGGCTCACTAGCACCCATGACCTGCGGCCGGATGGAGCTGAAGGGCTAAAAGCCGCCAGAGGCATGGTCTCAACAAACTGCGGAACTGCCAAACCTTGAACAGGCTATCGCCTTGTGGAGCGGATCGGATATAAGCGGCGCAAACCCATATTCGCGGAGTACGCCAGATGTCCAACCAAGGTGAAACAAACGACCAACCGCTCCTCGGCACCATGCTGCATGAAGGCGTCTATCGGATTGTGATGAAGCAACCCGAGAACATGAATGCGCTGTCTTCGAAGATGATGACCGCCCTGTCAGACGAGTTGACAGTCGCAGCCCAAAATCCAGACATCCGCGTTGTCCTGATCGGAGCCGAAGGCAAGGTCTTTTGTGCAGGCCACGACCTGAAAGAACTGACCACAGCGCGCGCCGAACCGGATGGCGGCAAGGCCACCTATGAAGCAATCATGCGCCAATGCGCCGACCTGATGCAGCAGATCATCGCCCTGCCCAAACCGGTGATTGCCGTTGTCACCGGCGTTGCGACCGCAGCGGGATGCCAACTCGTTGCCTCTTGTGATCTTGCTCTCGCGGTCGATACGGCAACCTTCTGCACGCCCGGCGTCAACATCGGGCTGTTCTGTTCCACGCCCATGGTGGCGACAAGCCGTGCGATGGCACCAAAGCAAGCCATGGAAATGCTGCTCACAGGCGAAGCCATCGATGCGTCCACCGCCAAGGACTTCGGTCTCATCAACCGCATCATCCCGCGTGATTATCTGGAGCAGATCGTCCAGAAATATGCGACGGCCATCGCGTCAAAGTCAGCCCACACACTGAAAATTGGCAAACAGGCATTTTACCAGCAACTGGAAATGCCTTTGTCCGAAGCCTATGACTTTGCGGCAAAGACCATGGTCGACAACATGATGTCCGCAGATGCAGAAGAAGGCATCAATGCTTTCCTGCAAAAGCGCAATCCGGAGTGGAAAGACAGCTGAAGCACTGGGCCGAACGCAGCACACACCCTTGCGACAGTTTCACTACTTGTAGCAGAGCCAAAATCCGGTCTTGATGAGGTGCAAATGCTCCACCAAGCGCATCATACAGCAGGAAACCCATGTCCCACGACATTCTCAGCGACAGCTATTCAGATTCTTACCTCTCAGCGATCCTGAAAGAGGTCAAAACCATCGCCCTTGTCGGCGCCAGCGCCAACACCGCTCGTCCGTCCCACAATGTCATGCAGTATCTTCTTGAAAAAGGTTATGAGGTCTGGCCAATCAATCCCGGGCTTGCTGGCCAGGATCTTCTGGGACAGAAGGTCTATGCCTCACTGGAAGACTTGCCGGACACCCCGGACATGATCGATATCTTTCGCAACTCGGACGCCGCCGGACAGGTCACCGATGCAATCGTCGCATCTGGAAAGCTGCCGAAAGTGATCTGGATGCAGCTTGAAGTCGAAGCGCCTGAGGCGGCAGCACGCGCCGAGGAACAGGGTATCAAGGTCGTGATGAACCGTTGCCCGAAGATCGAATACGATCGTCTTCTTCTGTGAAATCTATTGGGCCTTCATAACCTGGCAGCGCTGTATCGCCTGATCGACCGAAACCGACCGACATTGGCGAGAGCCCGCGCTTTAACGCGGAAGGGCAAAGCGGCTTCTCCCAAGCCTGCTGACTGGTTCATTGCGTCAAGCGGTGGATTTTTGAAAATTCATCATCCTAATAACGCCGAAACTTGGATCAACCAGTCTTTACCCACTTCGAACCTTGCGTCAAACTGCCGGCAAAATTGACCAAGAAAACCAATCCGATTGGAGGAAAAACATGACAGACGGAGCTCCAGGCTTTGCAACGCAAGCCATTCACGCAGGCGCCCAGCCCGATGCCACAACCGGTGCCAGAGCAACCCCGATTTTCCAAACGACATCCTTCGTCTTCGACGATGCGGACCATGCGGCCTCCTTGTTTGGCCTGCAGGCCTTTGGCAACATCTACACACGCATCACCAACCCGACGACAGCCGTTCTTGAAGAGCGTGTCGCAGCCCTCGAAGGTGGAACAGCAGCCTTGGCCGTTGCTTCCGGCCACTCTGCGCAGCTCCTCTGCTTCCATACAATGATGCAGCCCGGCTGCAACATTGTCGCCTCCAAGAAGCTTTACGGTGGTTCAATCAACCAGCTCAACCACTCATTCAAGAGCTTTGGCTGGGAAGTGAAATGGGCTGATCCCGACGACCTGGCATCTTTTGAAGCCGCCATTGACGACAAAACCCGCGCGGTCTTCATTGAAAGCCTGGCCAATCCGGGTGGTGTCGTCGTCGACATTGAAGGCATTTCCGCCATTGCCAAGGCCAAAGGGGTCCCTCTGGTTGTCGATAACACAATGGCTAGCCCGTATCTTTGCCGTCCGATCGAACATGGCGCGGACATCGTGCTGCATTCCCTGACGAAATTCATGGGTGGACACGGCAACTCGATGGGTGGTGCCATTGTTGATGCCGGTTCATTCGATTGGTCCGCCAGTGGCAATTACCCGCTGTTGAGCGAACCACGTCCGGAATACAATGATGTTGTTCTGCATCAGACCTTTGGCAATTTCGCGTTCGCCATCGCTTGTCGCGTTCTCGGCTTGCGTGATCTTGGACCGGCCATTTCCCCGTTCAATGCCTTCATGCTCCTCACCGGCATTGAAACCCTGCCACTGCGCATGCAGCGCCATTCGGACAACGCCCTGAAGGTCGCACAGCACTTGTCGAACCACCCAAAAGTGTCCTGGGTTTCCTACGCAGGCCTTGAAGGCGACAAGACCCATGCCCTGCAGCAAAAATACATGCCAAAAGGCGCCGGTGCCGTGTTCACCTTTGGTCTGAAGGGCGGCTATGAAGCTGGCGTCAGCCTCGTGTCAAAGGTCGAAATGTTCTCTCACCTGGCGAACATCGGCGACACACGCAGCCTGATCATTCACCCGGCCTCCACGACCCACCGTCAGCTGACCGATGACCAGAAGGCAACGGCAGGTGCAGGCGTCGACGTGATCCGCTTGTCCGTGGGTATTGAAGATGTGGAAGACATCATTGCCGATCTGGATCAGGCCCTCGCTCAGATCTGAACCAGATCAGTTTGACGTGGAATTCTAAAAGATCAAAAGTCCCTCAATCAGAAATGGTTAGAGGGGCTTTTTCATGTCTTGGATGAAAGAGCTGATCGCCTGCTCAGCATCACAGGCAATTCCTCGACACCAGCGAGACAAACGTCGCTTTCCGGCTCAAGCAATTCTCGTGTCCCGGTGCCTGTCAGGACACTGACCTTCAGCCCCGCTCCCGCATCCCGAGCCATATGCATGTCGTGCAGATTATCCCCGACCATCGCCACCTCATGCGGTTCAACGCCAATCGCCTTCGCAAACGCCAGCAACATCCCGGGCTGCGGCTTTTCACCATGACCGCTGTCATAGCCGCAGACAAAAGCCAAATGCTCGCCCAATTCAAACCGGTCGACCAGGGCCCGGATCGACAACTCCGCGTCACTGCTGGCAATGCCAATCAGATATCCTGCCGCCCGCAAACTGGAAAACAACTGGGAAAGGTCGCACACCGGCACATGATGGTCGACGCTTTGCGCAGCAATCCTGTCAAATGTTTCAACAAGTTGGGCGACAGGAACCACCGCCCCGGCCACCACCATCGCCTCAGCGATCAGGTCATTGCTGGCCGCCGCGAAAAGACTGTCAGCTGCCGTTCTCCCGGTGTCCGGGTCCATGCCCCCTACCCGCAACAGATGGTCAGTGAGCACCGGATCGCCCCCCGCTGCGAATTCCGCCAGCGACCGCGTGACAGGTTCCCACGACTTTTGAAAATCAATCAGCGTACCATCCTTGTCAAAAAGGATTGCACGAATGGGGGAAACGCAAGGCATGGTCATATCGTTGGAAACCGGAGCAAGATCACAAAACACATCATCGAAGAAGACCCGCTTTCAAGGGACGAAAAGCTGAAGTCATCATGAAAAAAGGGGCGTGTCCAAGACACGCCCCTTTCAAATTCGACAAAACCGTCAGGCTTAGCCCTGAAGATCCGCTGGAAGCACGGCATCCGGGAACGCCTGGTAGCAGACCGGACGCAGGAAGCGACGGATCGCCATGGAGCCAACAGAGGTTGCACCAAAGTTCGTGGACGCCGGGTATGGGCCGCCATGAACCATTGTGTCACAAACCTCAACACCTGTTGGGAAACCGTTGACCAACAGACGGCCAGCCTTGCGTTCCAGAACCGGAGTAAGACGTTTTGCAAGATCAGTATCGCCAGCATCCATGTGAATGGTTGCTGTCAGCTGACCTTCGAAGCCCTTGGCAAGATCGATCATCTCGTCAACGCTCTTCACGGTGATCAACAGACCAACCGGACCAAACACTTCTTCGCTCAGGTTGTGGTTCTTGAGGAACTCGGAGCTGGAAACCTTGAAGAGGTTCGGACAAGCTTCGCGGCCTGAGCTGTCGGTGCTGACCAGTGCATGAACGCCAGCAGTTGCTTCAATGCCTTCAACGCCCTTTTGGTAAGACGTTGCAATGCCTTGTGTCAGCATCACCTGAGCGCCAACACCAGCAAGAGCTTCCTTCAGCGCTGACATGACAGCGTCTGCCTGCTCTTCCAGGATCACACCGATACCAGGGTTTGTACAGAACTGACCTGCACCCATGACGAGGGAACCGGCCCAACCCTTGGCAATGTCTTCGCCGCGCGCCTTGATGGCTTCAGGCAACATGAACATCGGGTTGATCGAACCAAGTTCACCGAAGAATGGAATTGGCTTAGGACGCTGTGCGCAAAGGTCGAACAATGCACGGCCGCCAGCCAGAGATCCGGTGAAGCCAACTGCGTTGATCAGCGGATGCTGGACGATTGCAGCACCTACTTCACGTGGGCCGCCCTGGATGAGCGAGAACACGCCCGGGTGCAGCTTGCAGCTCTTGATCGCAGCGTTGATCGCTTCGGTCACGACTTCGCCTGTGCCTGGGTGCGCAGAGTGACCGCGCACGACAACCGGACAACCAGCAGCCAATGCAGAAGCTGTGTCACCACCAGCAGTCGAGAATGCGAGCGGGAAGTTGGACGCACCAAACACGCCAACCGGGCCGATTGGACGCTGAACCATTTTCAGGTCAGGACGCGGCAGAGGTGCACGATCTGGAAGCGCTTCATCGTGACGGCGATCAAGGTAGTCGCCTTTCAGGATATGCTGTGCAAAGAAACGAAGCTGGCCGGTTGTACGACCGCGCTCGCCCTGCAGGCGCGCTTCAGGAAGACCTGTTTCCTGAGAACCGATCTCGGTCAGGATATCGCCACGTGCTTCGATTTCATCAGCGATGGCGTTCAGGAAAGCTGCGCGGGATTCGCGGCTCGAATAGCCGTAAGTCCAGAATGCTTCTTCAGCTGCCTGACAGGCCTGATCAACCAACTCAACCGATCCGACGGAGAAAGAGTGAGCCTCACCGCTTGCCGGAGAAGACTTGAAGCTCTCCTCTGTTCCGATCCATTCACCGTTGATGAGGTGCTTTCCGTGCGGTTTAAAACCCATTGAATTCTCCTAATAGTTTATCTTAATCAGAGAGTTAGACAGTTCCGAAACATTATCGCGTTTTCAATCTCGCGCTCATGCAAACCGTCCGAGGACGCTCAGATTTTGAAGAGACGCTATATCTGACAAATATCTGGCGTACGTCAACCCTCGTAATTCTCTTGATAGGTCGCTTTGCCTATCTGATCATAATGTAAGGCTCGAAGGTCTCTTTTTTAAGACGTCTCCTACCACGAATTTACGCATTTTTCTCAAAGCACGCCAAAGGCTTGTCCCAAACCGGTTGTTTCGGCCACTGTAAAACGCATTCGGCGCTGGCTCGTTTCCAAACCGTCTTCGGCAGCCCCTTTGTCCCGAACTTTGTTCGCTCAAGCACACGCCAGAAAACGCTTGCAGAACAGGCACGAAGCACGCAGTCTTGTCTCACAATCCAACCGATGTGCGACCGCACAGGTCTTCCCCCAGTCCTTTCAGATCAATCGGATCAATCAAACATCATGTCCCTGCCATCCCTGCCCTTCACTTGCGAAAAACAACCAGCATCCGGCGCAGGGGGTATTGTCGTTACCAACAACCCGCTCGGCTCAATGGCAGGCCAGCAAGTCTTGGCAGCCGGCGGCAATGCCATCGATGCAGCCGTCGCTTCGTTGTTTGCGCTCTCGGTGGTTGAACCGATGATGGTTGGCATTGCAGGTGGCGGTCTATCCCACATCCGCCTGGCAGATGGCCGCCATGTTGTCATCGATGCTTTGGCCTCCGCTGGCTCTGCCATGCGACCGGACATCTACGAACCGCTCGACGATCCCAACGCGACCTTTCTGATCTCGAAAGACCGCGTCAACCTGGTCGGACCGTCTGCCGTTGCCGTACCGGGGAATCTGGCCGGCTGGCATCATATGCAGACAACATATGGCCGCCTGCCGTTTGAGGATGTCGTGGAACCGGCGCGTCATTACGCAGCAAGAGGATTTGCCGCCACCCAGTACCTCACCGGCGCCATCAAGATGGAGCTAGATGATCTGAGCAATGACCCGGAGACCGCAGCGACTTTGCTGGTGGACGGGAATGTACCGGAGGTTGGCCACAAGATCGTAATGTCCAACTACGCCGACAGCCTTGCACTGATCCAGAAGCAGGGCGCCAGCGCTCTTTATGGCGGCGCGCTGGGAACCGCGCTCATCGACAGCATGTCCCGCAGTGACAAATACGCCGGATGGCTCACGATGGAGGATCTGAGATCCTACCGACCGAAGGAACGGGAAGCTGTCTTTGGGACCTATCGCGGCCATGACATCGTCGGTCCGCCGCCGCCTGCCTCCTCAGGCGTCCACATTGTGCAGATGCTCAACATGCTGGAAGCTTTCGACATCAAGAGCATGGGATTTGGATCTGCCGACCTCCTGCATTTGCTGGCCACAGTGACCAGCAAGGCCTTTGAAGACAGACGCCAGGCATCCGGCGATCCCGATTTCGTCCCTGTTCCGGTGGAAAAATTCACGTCCAAGGATTACGCCCGCCAGTGCATCGCCGGACTTGATGGCCTCAAGGCCATGCCTGCCGCACCTTATGAAAGCGCCGACACGACCCACGTCACGGTCGCTGACAAGGACGGCAATGTGGTCTCTGCTACCCACACCATCAATGGTTTGTTTGGAGCGCGCTACATGGTGCCTGGTACCGGCATCTTGCCCAACAACTACATGTGCAACTTCGATCCCAATCCGGACCGTGCCCTGTCTATTGCACCTGGAAAACGCGTCCCGACATCAATGGCTCCCATGATGGTTTTGAAGGATGGCGCACCAAAATATGCGCTTGGTCTTCCTGGCGGCGTGCGGATTTTCCCCTCTGCAATGCAGGCCATTTCCAATCTGATCGATCATGGCATGAGCTTGCAGGAGGCTGTCGAGGCACCGCGGCTTTGGACGCAAGGGGGACCGGTGGAACTGGAGCCCGCCTATGCCAACCAGCAACAGGCGATGGAACAGCGCGGTCATGACGTCGTGCTGCCCAACCTGATTGGCGGCGGCATGAACGCCATTGCCTTTGAAGACGGTGGCAAGATCAGCGGAGCGGCCTGCTGGCGCGCCGACGGCACCGTTGCCGCTCTTGGCGGCGGCCTTGCCCGTCCCGGCGTTCGATTTGAACTGTAATCCGTCCGAAGCTGACGACACCTGCGGAAAGACTGAGAGCCCGACCAAACGATGACCAAACTTATTCTGCTGGATCCGTTGAGCCAGGAGCGCCTGAACCGCCTGGCCAGTTTTCTGCCAAGTGGCTGGACATTGGACAACGCCCGGGACCGTTCTGAGGCGGCCCAGCTTGCAGCCCTGCAGGGCGCTGACTTCGCCATTACCGGCGATGTTCCAGTAACGGCAGAAATGTTCAAGTCGCCGGGCCTGAAAGCCGTCCATAAATGGGGTGTCGGGTATGACAACATTGACTGTGAGGCAGCCCGCGCCAATGGGGTCAGGGTTCTGCGCACAACCGGCTCCAACGCAGTCTCCGTTGCCGAAACAGCCCTGGGCATGA
Source organism: Paracoccaceae bacterium (assembly GCA_013373445.1). Classification (GTDB taxonomy): domain Bacteria; phylum Pseudomonadota; class Alphaproteobacteria; order Rhizobiales; family Stappiaceae; genus Roseibium. Next base: position 33,959 of record JABXHV010000189.1, read on the forward strand.
TGCTCGCCCTTCAGCGCAATCTGGCGCGAGGGCATGTGGCGGTGATGAACGGCACCTGGCCAAAGAGCGAGTTGGGCGCAACTTCACGCAAGCTCACTGAACGCACCATTGGCATCGTCGGTCTCGGCTATATCGGCAAGGCGCTGGTCAAACTGCTTCAGGGCTTCGACTGCCAAATTCTCTATTTCAAACCCAACCGGCTGGACGCAGACGAAGAGGCCAATCTCGGTGTGACCTATGTCGAGCTGAACGAGCTTTTGAAACGCTCGGACATTGTGTCCCTGCATTGCGAACTCAACGACAGCACCCAGGACATGATCAACCGGGACGCATTGGCCCTGATGAAGCCCGATGCCTATCTGGTCAACCTGGCACGCGGCGGTATCGTCAATGAGGCAGATCTGGCGACCGCCCTGCTCTCCAGGCAGATTGCAGGCGCTGCAGTGGATGTCTTTTCCGTTGAACCGATCACGCCGGACAATCCGCTTTTGGGCATCGACACTGCGTTGCTGACGCCGCATCTTGGGGCCATCTCCAACGACAGTTTTGCCCCGACCGTCTCGCGAATGATCAGGAACCTGCAGCAGATCGAAGACGGGCTTGAACCACCTGCACTCGACACTCTTGTGTGACGATCACCTCAGGACCGCACGCACATTACGCCACAGAGCCGGTCTCCTGACGAATATCTCGTAACACTTCGCGCGCCAGAACCTGTGCCACCGGTGTCAGCACCTGCCCTTTGCGTGTCAGGAAGGAATAGGTTTCAACCGACATGTCGAAATCGCTTTGCAGGATCACCAGACTGCAATCGGAGCCGTCCGAATGGGTGGCAAAATTCTCTGCCACCGAACGCGCCATCGCCCCGACTGCATTTGTCCGTTGCAAGGTCGCCAAAGTGAACAGGAACGAGGAAGTGGTCAGCACACGTCCGGGCTGAGGCAGCTTCTTGGCGCGCAGGACATTCTCGGTCGCGTTGCGGATTGGCGATCCTGGCGGCGGCAACACCCAGTCATAGGCCAGGAGATTCACCGCCGGAATCGGCAATGGGCCCCGGGTCAGCGGATGGTCACGGCGCGCCACGACACAGGCGGGCTCACGCGCCAACGGTTTTTCCTCAAACACGTCAGCCTCCGTTCCCATCGGTATCCGGCTGAGAGAAAAATCAAGCTCACCATCCTTGAGCATCGGCGCCAGCATGCTGCTGGGTCCGACCTCGACCGAGATCGAAATGTCCGGATAGCTCAGACGCACCTGGCGTATGGCGGGCAACACGTATTCCATCGCAGGTCCGGTCACCGCACCGATGCGCACTTCACCGCGATCACCATTGCGGAATTGCTCCACATCATCGCCGGCGTCCGAGATCTCGTTGAGGATACGCAGACACCGATAGGCAAGCTTTTGCCCGACAGCGGTCAGCTCGATTCCACGACCAATACGGGTATAAACATTTGTTTCAACTAAATTTTCAATTTCTGAAAGCAAACGTGATGCGGCCGGCTGCGAAATTGTGATGGCGCTCGCCGCATCCGTCAGCGACTTCTGCCTGCTCAATTCGGCCAACAAACGTAGGTGGGACATCTTGAGTCCCTTGCGCAACAGGTCCAAATCTCTTCTCACATATAAATTTCGATATGTTTAGATAGCAAAAAAGGATTTGACTGTCATGAGTATTCTGTATTTCTGGGGCATGTGCGCCATGGGATTAATGGAGGCGCGCCAAAATAGATCTGGCCGAATTCTAAAAACGGCCCTGGAGGATAATATGAAATTCATCTCTAAGATGCTCGTTGCAGGTGCAGCGGCTGCAGTACTTATGTCTGGTACCGCTTTCGCAGCAGACAAAGGTGTTGTTGGTATCGCGATGCCAACCAAGTCATCTGCTCGTTGGATCTCCGACGGCAACTCAATGGTCAAGCAGTTCGAGGAAGCCGGTTACGAAACTGACCTTCAGTACGCAGAAGACGACATTCCGAACCAGCTGGCTCAGATCGAGAACATGATCACCAAGGGTGCGAATGTTCTCGTGATCGCTGCTATCGACGGCACAACACTGTCCAACGTTCTGGAAAACGCTGCTGCGTCCGACATCAAGGTCATCGCATATGACCGTTTGATCCGCGACAGCGGCAACGTCGACTACTACGCAACTTTCGACAACTTCAAGGTTGGCGTTCAGCAGGCAAGCTCACTTGTCTCCGGTCTGAAAGAGCGTTTCGGCGACGGTCCTTACAATGTTGAACTCTTCGGTGGTTCACCAGACGACAACAACGCATACTTCTTCTACGACGGTGCAATGTCCGTTCTTCAGCCCCTGATCGACGATGGCACAATCGTTATCCAGTCTGGCCAGATGGGCATGGACACAGTTGGTACCCTGCGTTGGGACGGTGCTGTTGCACAGGCTCGCATGGATAACCTCCTGTCAGCGCATTACACCGACAAGGAAGTTCATGGCGTATTGAGCCCATACGACGGTCTGTCCATCGGTATCCTGTCCTCATTGAAGGGCGTTGGCTACGGTTCTGGCGACACGAAAATGCCAATCGTGACCGGTCAGGACGCAGAAGTTCCTTCTGTTAAGTCCATCCTTGCTGGCGAACAGTACTCAACAGTCTTCAAGGACACTCGCGAACTCGCACGTGTAACTGTTGGCATGGTAGACGCTCTTCTGGGCGGCAGTGAGCCAGAAATCAACGACACCAAAACCTACAACAACGGTGTCAAAGTTGTTCCATCCTACCTGCTGGAGCCTGTCTCCGTGGATGCTTCCAACTGGGAAGAAATCCTGATCGGCAGCGGTTACTACACAGCTGACCAGGTCAAGTAATCCGGCCTAGTGACGATCTGACCGCTCCTGAACCATCAGGGGCGGTCTCCTTCCCTGAATAACATCTAATAATGGGAGGCCGGAGCTGATGTCAGCGCTCCTGTCAATGCAGAGCATTACCAAGACCTTTCCAGGCGTCAAAGCTCTGGACCAGGTCAATCTCGAAGTGAACAAAGGCGAAATTCACGCAATCGTAGGTGAAAACGGTGCCGGCAAGTCCACTTTGATGAAGGTACTATCCGGTGTCTATCCGTTCGGAAGCTACGACGGCGACATTGTCTACGAAGGCAACACCGCACGCTTCGGCGGTATCTCTGACAGCGAACGTCAGGGCATCATCATCATTCACCAGGAACTCGCACTCATCCCCCTGCTCTCCATCGCCGAAAACCTCTTCCTCGGCAATGAAGTCCAGCGCGGTGGCGTGATCTCCTGGCCCGAGACTTTCCAGCGTACGGAAAAGCTTCTGGCAAAGGTTGGCCTGTTCGAGGCCCCGTCCACGCCGGTCGAAAAACTCGGTGTTGGCAAGCAGCAGCTTGTTGAAATCGCCAAGGCCTTGGCCAAGGACGTGAAGCTGCTCATCCTCGACGAGCCGACAGCAGCCCTTTCCGAAAAAGACAGCCAGGTTCTCCTGGACTTGTTGCTCGAGCTGAAGTCACAAGGCATCACCTCCATCCTCATCAGCCACAAGCTGAAC
>JABXHV010000059.1 GCA_013373445.1 Paracoccaceae bacterium
CAACGTGGCCGACCACAAGGAAGCCTACAATGAAGTCGGATCGCAGGGCATTTCCTACACCGCAGGCGTGCCGCCGGTCGCAGCTGCGATGCTGATCGCCAATGGCACCTGGGACGTCAAGACGATGAAAAACGTCGAGGAACTCGATCCAAAGCCGTTCCTTTCGATCCTCAACGACATCGGCCTGCCGACCCAGATCAAGGACGCCGACGGCATCCGCCCGTTCACCGGCTGATCTGACGCGTGAGCGGATTGCAAAGTCTGAAAGGCCCCGGGAAACCGGGGCCTTTTTTGTTGGGGCAGCACCGTCTCCACACCCACCACCGTCATCCCGGACCTGATCCGGGATCCAATGCCCCTTTCGGCAAAACGGAAGTTTCGGGTCTGTGCGCCGAGCTGCTTCTGCGATCTGACCACGCCCTTCTTAGGCTTGCAAACACTTATTTTGCGTGATTCAACTTACAGTAGGCGGATTGTGCGGGGGTGAAATGGCGTTTTTGAACAGTGTGGTTACGGGCCTGATCGCAGGAGCAATATTGTCCACGTTTGGGCTGCTTTACAAACGCTACTTCGATATCTTGTCAGAACCACAAAGCCGGTCATTCAAAAAACTCTATGAAAGTCTTGAACGAGGAGCACCGTTTGAACGGGTGTATAAATCCAGCCTTGGATGGTTTCTCGGGTGGCTTGACCGTTTTTTCGAAGGCAGGCCCTATCAAAACGAGACAGAGGAACCATCATCGCGCTTCGGTAGACAGCAGCCACGGTTTTTCGAGATCTTGTTTCTCCGTCCCAAAGGCTATCGGAGGCCGGATGAGCTGCGCAGTGACGAGTGGCAACCGGCTGCCTGGAGCGCGGCAACCTATGACCGCTGTTTGCTGATTGCCTTGCTCTATCCGCTGGCCTCGGCTTTGTTTGGCTGGATTGCCTTTGGTGACGCAGGGGAACTTGGCACGGCCCTTGGTCTGGTGCCCACTGGTGAGTTTCAAGCGCGCTTCTTTAGCCTTGTTGCCGTTGCCGTGATTTTGATTGCTAATTGGAAGTTTGTCCAAGCTGATGGTTTGAAAAAATGGGTTTGGCTCGGTGTGGGCGTTGCTGCTGTGTTCTTTGCGCCGAGGTTTGGACCCTATCTATTTCCGGAAGTTGCAGATTCCGTTTTCACTTTCGCCGTCATATTCGCTTCCGCTTTCGCTTCCGCTTTCGTTTTCGCTTCCGCTTCCGCTTCCGCTTCCGCTTCCGCTTCCGCTTCCGCTTCCGCTTCCGCTTCCGCTGGTGCTGTGGCTTACGCTGTGGCTTACGCTTTTGCTTTCGCGGTCACGTTCGCTGTCGGTTCCGCTGGCGCTGCCGCTTACGCTGTGGCCTTTCTGGTGGCCTTCGCTGCTGCTTACGCTGCGACCTTCGCTGTCGCGGGCGTTTTCGCTGCTGCTGTTGCAATGAGGCGTTTTGGCGTTTTTCTTCTTGCCCTGTCAATTCTGTATTTTGTCGCGGCCGTGTTGCCGTTTCAGCTCACGGCCAGCGAAGACACATCCGGGAATGCCTATGCTGCGTTGATCGGGCTGACCTTGCTACCATTGATCAACGCGCCATTCGATTGGGCTTCGATTGGCCTGACGCGGACACTGCTCAAGCGCAATCTTGCCGAGCCGTCAGCTCTGCGCAGGCTTTTCAATTCTCTGATTGATGTTGCAGGGGCAGTTTTTCTGTTGGTTTTGTTGGCTTTCAGCATGATTTCGGTGCTTGAAACCATCGACAGGATCGCGATTTCGAAGGGCATGTTGGAAGCCCCTGCCGGTGTTGCAAGGTTGTTGGCCGATATCAAGGAAGAACCATGGGCAGGGCGCCATTTTTGGGTCTATTTCGCACTGTTCTCAACCTTGATCCCGACCATTTTGCACGGCGGCGTCTGGCTCTTCAGTCTCATCACGGTGAAAATACCGCCGATGACATCGTACCTTGAAAAGACGCTCGGGAAAGCAATCGGTGAGGTGTCCGGCGAAGTTGTGAGCGCGCCTCCAAACGGGTCAGTTGCACTGGCTCTGGACGCCGGTGAAAAACACTCGGCCGCCTTTCTTTTGACCCTGCGCTTGATCGTTGCGCTGGTGGTTCCAATTGCCGCTACGATTTGTGTTGGCTTTGGCCTCCTGCAGGCCACGCCAATTGGCGGCGTCTTCCTAACGCTTTTGATCAACTGGCAACAGTTCTGCTCATCTTCCTTGTCGACCCTCTTCGGGGTTTAAGGTACCATTTTCACCGCACCCACCACCTCATCCTGGACAACGTCGCGCCATCCCGGACCAGATCCGGGATCCAATGCCCCTTTCGGCACTACGGAGACCCCGGGTCTGTGCGTGGAGTTACTTCTGCGAGCTGACCACGTCTCTCTGGCCAATGACGGACCGTGGAGTGGATCCCCGAGTAAATCGGGGATGACCGCTGGGGGATGAGGGGCCTCGCCACACCCACCGCCGTCATCCCGGACCTGATCCGGGATCCAATGCCCACCCCGGCAGAACGGAGGCTTCGGGCCTGTGAGAGGACGGCCAGAACTGCGGCGCAAGGGTGACCTGCGCCGCAGCTGATTTCAGGTATTGAGACTGGTTATGGACGCAGCATGATCTTGCCGGTACGGCCCGGTGTGAGCGACGCGTCAACCGCTTGCTTGATGTCTGCCAGCGCGAAGGTGCCGCCAGAGGTCAGAGGCAACTTGCCTTCAACGGCCAGGTGGATGAGTTCGCCAATCAAGCGCGCCTTGTCGGCATCCGGCATTTCCGAGCTGACGCGCGACCCCCAGAAGCCCTTGACGTTCAAGTGTTTGGAGATCATCTCGCCAGCACTGAGCTGCAATGGTTCGCCTGTGGCAGTGCCGAAGACGGCCAGTACACCATCCTTGCCCAGCAGATTGACGATCTCGGCAACCACCTTGCCACCCACGGAATCGATCGCTGCGCGCGCGCCATCAGCTCCGACAATTTCCTTTGCGCGCTCAAGCCAATTGCTATCGGACGTGGAGAAAACGTTTTCCATGCCACCGGCAATCAACTCGTCAGCGGCTTCCTTGCGGCGCACCAGGTTGATGGTGTGGATGCCACGTTGTTTGGCCAGCTCATAGAAGATCTTGCCAACCGCGCCATTGGCTGCGGTCTGCACGACCCAGTCGCCTTGCTTGACATTGAGGAATTCCAGCAAGGACAGCGCACTGAACGGCATTGCGATCAATTGCGCACCGGCTTCATCCGAAATCGCATCCGGCAGCGGAAGCACACCGGCGGCAGCCGTGGTGAAATATTCTGCCCAGGTTGCCAGTGCACCGGCCTTGACGACGCGCTTGCCAATCAGAGCGGCATCAACGCCTTCGCCGACAGCCTCGACAATGCCGAGTGCCTCGGTGCCGCCCGTGGCAGGCAATTCCGGCTTGTAGCCATAGTTGCCGCGCGCGGTCCAGAGATCATGGTTGTGGATCGGTGACAGCAGCATCTTGATGAGCACTTCACCAGCCTTTGGCGTGGGGACCGGGCTGTCGGAAAATGTCAGGACCTGCGCCGGATCGCCGAATTTGTTGTATGTGATGCTTTTCATGGGTTTATTCCTTGTTCTTTACAGGACCAGGTCGTGATGTCTTTTGTTGAAGACCTGAAGTCCGTTGTTGCCTGCAGTCACTGCGGCTGTGTTTTCAGATTTGGCAGCTTGGATGTGGCGCGATCTTCATCGCGTGCTGCGGCTCCTTCGTTCTGTTTCCCCGGTGTGAGGTGATCAGGTGGCAAAGCGCTCCCGGGTGTCGCGAAGTGCCTGTTCAAGCGGTTGGATGCTCAAGTCCAGTTTGGCCAGAACGGCAGCCCCCACCCAGCGGGCGTAAAGATCCTTGGCGGCCACCAGTGGATCACCGGACAGGGTCAGGGATCCATCGCGGCGCCCCAGATCAAGCACATTGCCCAATCTTCTGGTTATCTCGTCGACGCCGCCGGACAAGGCCTGACGCATGGGCTCGGATATGTCGGACACTTCGGCCGCCAGTTTGACGACAAGACAGCGTTCACACATCGGAGAACGGCCCTCTGCGGGCAAGGCATGGCCGAGATAGGAGAACAACTTGCCCGCCCCGGTTGGCTCGGCAGCTGTTATGCGTTCGAAGGTCGCAAGATATTCCTCGATGTAGTCCTCGATCAGCTCACAGCCGAAACGCTCCTTGGACTCGAAATAGTAATAGAAAGAGCCCTTGGGAACGCCACAGGCACTCAGGATGTCCTTGAGACCGACGCCCGAGAACCCCTTCGCCAGCACCAGTTCGCGGCCTGCCTTCAGGATCGTATTCCGGGTCTTTTCCGATTTTGCCAGTTCTGTCATGCGGCACCTTTAGTCAATAATAGACCGGTCGTCTAGTAAAATGACAAGTAGGTCGGGTGAACACTGCGTTCAAGGGCCCGGGCGCAGTTTTTCAGTTACCCCATTGTTCGAAACCAAGGGCCGCATCTATCAGATGTCGCAGTTGACGGCTGTGCGTCTGTGAATCTGCCTCAGCCATTCCGGCAATTTGTAGCGAGTGCCGTGTGATGGATGCTCCCACGATCACCGCAATAAACATTGCCAGACGCTGTCGCGCAAGCGGACCTTCGGGAGCCGGCTCTGACTCTCGGCAGGATTACGGAAGCGGTACAGAAGCGATCACCGGCACATATTGATGACAGCTTGCTTATTCGCCGAGCTTGATGTCTGCCATCATGTCTGCGGCGGTCGCCTGAAGGGCGTCTCCAAGGGTCTGAGTGGTCAGTCCCGGTGGAATATGCAGCTTGGCTACCGCCCTGAACATCGGTTCGCCTGACATGGAGCCGGGCGTCACTTCGGTTTCCAGAGAGTCGATACTGACCGCATATTCATTCAGGATGCGGGTCACTTTGCGCAGGATGCCCGGGTGGTCCTGGGACAACAGCTCAAGTGTCGCGACAGAGCCCACCGGGCGCTCTTCCCGTTTCTTGCCGGCGCGCAGAGAGACCTCGATCCCGTCCTTCTGCAGTGACTTGAAGAGTGTCTCCAGACCTTCAACGGCCGCGGTGTCAACGTCGACGCTGACAATCCCGGCGAACTCACCGCCGAGCCTTGCCATCGAGCTCTCCACCCAATTGCCGCCGACCTCCGCAATGGACATGGCGAGACGGTCCACAAGTCCTGCGCGATCCTGTGCGATGACTGTAAGCACGATACGACTGGTCATGCGATCCTCCCGAAGCATGGTTCGACGCCACATTTGGCTATCTGCGCTTACCTTATCGTCATTTGGGTGTCCGGTCGAGGCAGCGATCCGGTCAGGACCCGCCGACTGCCCAGCGTGGTCCATCATCCCTTGCCCCAATCAGGGCCAGACCATTGGCAATCGACGACAGTTCCTCGCCAGACTTGATCCGCTGCGCGCCGAAGCGGTTTTCAAACAAGCTGCGCACCGCTGGCACGAAAGACGAACCGCCAGTCAGGAACACATGATCAATCTCTGCACTGTCAACGCCGGCCTCTGTGAGCGTGTCATCCAGGGTCTTTTCCATCTTGGCCAAGTCACCAGCGATCCAGCGCTCAAAATCCGCGCGTTTGATCTGTGCCTTGAACTCTGAGCCCAGCGGTTCAAACCGGAGCTCGGTCTCCTCGCTCGACGACAGTTGCGCCTTGGCTTCGGAGACCGCCTTGAACAGCGGATAGCCCTGGTCTTCCTCGACCAGCTCGATGAACAGTTCGACCTTGTCTTCTTCCAGGCAATAGCGAAGCAGTTTTTTCAGCTCCTTGAAATCATCAGAGCCCTTGAAGAACGACAGCTCATGCCAACGCGCGAAGTTTGAAAACAGGTTGGGCGGGACCTCAAGCTGTTTGCCCATGGACTTGTAAAGACTGCCCTTGCCGAGCTGCGGCAGGACGACCTGATCGACGATCCGATAGTCGAAGGTGTCGCCTGCTATGCCGATACCGCCGTGCCCCAGCGGATCGGCGTGCAGCACACCCGCCTTGGAGGAAAAGCGCATCAGCGAGTAATCTGTCGTACCGCCGCCAAAGTCGGCCACCAGCACGGTCGCATCCTGCTGGATCCGATGGGCAAAGGAAAAGGCAGCTGCCACCGGCTCATAGACGAACAGGACCTCGCCAAAGCCAAAGCGCGCAATGGCTTCGCTGTAGCGCTGCATGGCCAGCGCCTCGTCGGGCTTGCTGCCGGCGAAGATCACCGGACGACCGACAACGATCCGCGCGCCGGACGGATCGACCGGCATTGCCAGATGACCAAAAGCGCACTCCAGGAACACGCTCATCAGATCCTGAAAATCATAGCGACGACCATAGACACCGGTGCCGGAGAAATGCCGGCTGGCGACAAAGCTCTTCAGGGACTGAATGAAACGCACGTCGCCGATGTATTCCAGAAATTGGCGAATGGCCCAGGGCCCGACTTCCGGTTTGGCCTGTGTGCCTCCCCATTCCGTGCTCAGGAAACTCAGGATAGACGCGATGGCAGAATGCGTATCGCCCGGCTCGCCGAACACCAACCGCTCGGCGGTTTGTCCATCCGGCGAGGTTGCAAGCACGGTGTTGGATGTCCCGAAATCGAGACCATAGGCGATGCTCATCACGACTCTCTTGAAAGCTCTAAAAAATGCAGGGTGCCGTACATAGCTTGCAGCATGGCGAAACTCAAGCGGCCAAAAGAACTCCATCCGTTTGAAAAGTTGGAAACGATAGACGCTCTTTCGCGTTCACTTACCCTGAACACCACCTCCTCGGCGAGACCGCGGCAGTTGCAGGTGGACGATTTGTCACTATGCTGGCGGGACCAACGCCCGATTTGATCCGCGATCACCACCTTGGTCGAGCAAGTCTTGCGAGAAAAAATGAAAATTGGGAGTTGCTGGCTTTGATTTTGAGCGCATTGGCATTGATTGCGGCCTTAGCCTTAGGCGCAACGCTTCTCTCTCTTGTTCCGCTGCCCCATGGTTTCTTCCGTGTCTTCGACTTTTGCAGACTGCAGGTAGCGGCGATCTCTGCCGCGGTCATTGCGTCGATCCTGGCACTTGGCCTGGTGAAGAACGGGGCTATCGAATGGGCGGTGTGGGACCTTCAAACACTCGCCCTTGTCATGGCTGTGCTGGCCTTCGTGGTCCAGAGCGCGCACATCCTGCCCTTTACCGGTCTATGGCATAAGCAAACGACGCGGTTTTTGGGCGGCGAGGCAGACCCCTGCACCCTTTCCATTTTGACGAGCAACGTGAAGCAGAGCAATCGCGACTACCAGAAGGTTGGTGCGCTGATCGAGCGCCACACTCCCGATATCGCAGTCTTCATGGAGGTCGACGATGATTGGGTTGCAGCGCTGCGGCCTTACCTCTCGGACTATTCCAATTGCATTGAATACCCGCAAGACAACAGCTACGGCATACTGTTTGCCACCCGGCTCGAGACAGACAAGGGATCAATTCAGTTTCTGCTTAACGAGCATATTCCAAGTGTCGATGTTGAAGTAACGCTCTCCAATGGGCAAAAGGCCCGGGTCTTCGCTTTGCACCCTGAACCGCCAATTCCAATCCGCGATACCGAAGCACGCGATGCTGAAATCCTGATCGTCAGCGAGTTGGCGAGAGACGAAGAGCGGCCAGTTATTGTGGCAGGCGATCTCAATGATGTTGCGTGGTCGCGCACAACACGTCGCTTCCTGCGTATTTCGCGACTTCTGGATCCGCGGCGCGGCCGTGGTCTCTTCAACTCCTTTGATGCCCGTTATTGGTTCTTGCGCTGGCCACTCGACCATATTTTCCTGTCGAAGCATTTTGAACTCATCGAGATGAAGAGATTGAGCTTTGTCGGCTCTGATCATTTCCCGATGTACTATGAAGTTACGCTTGCAAACACACGGCAAAACCAAACTCCGGAACGTGCCCGCGAAGATGATCTGCAAGAGTCTGATGAGATGATTGCAGCGGAAAGACGCCGTGACCGCCCCCCAGTCGGTGAGGATTGGGAATAGGCCACGGCGTGAGATAGACCGCCGCGGCCAATCCGGGATTGGACAGGCAACTTTGGACAGGCCGCTTTCGACAGGCAGAAATGAACCTGAAGCGGCACATCTCTGCCTGATCTGTTTTATGCGAACGCCCGACGCAAAACCGGTACGCGCGACAGCACCAGAAGATCCAGTGTGATCACCGAGATCAGGGTTATTCCCACAAGCGGGAAGAACAACGACAGGAACAGCATGATCAACATGGCTGCGGGCCAATGGGGCAGATTGCCAGGCACCTTTGGTGCGAAGATCCGCGCCGAGGTCTTTTTCGGACGCCTGATCCACCACATGACCACGCCGGTCACGCACAGGAACATCACGGAAAGACAGATCGCCGTGTTCAAAACAAGGTTCCAAAGACCCATCAACCCCATGTGAAAGGGTGTTCCCACGGCCATCATCTTGCCTGCGAGCGAGTAGTCCTCAAAGCCGACATTGGCCAGAATGCGACCGGTGTATTGGTCGACATGCATCGTTCTGTCAGCGGTCGGTGACTGCGCGTCGCCGCTCATTGTGTCCTGGTTGATTGTCCACACGCCGGTCTCACTTTGCGGATAGCTGATGCGGTACCGCCGCTCCAACCCGACCGCATTTGCCAAGGCGGCAACACTGTCGATATCGACCTTTACGCCAGGAGCAATTCCGACAACACCGCCCGTTGAACCGGAAGCTGGCAACTGTGTTTGCTCAAGAGCCCACGGCACATCGGAACGAACGCCATCGTTGAGCGAGGCATGGGTCAAATCCGACAAGGGAACATTATCCCATTTTTCAGCCGGGAAGGTGTTCCAGGCCTGCATCAACTTGCTGCCCCAGACACCCGTCCAGGAATGACCCGTCAGCAGGAACAGGATCAGGAAGGGTGCGAACACCACCCCAATGGTGGTGTGCAGGCTCTTCCAGAGAGGTCGGCCCGGCTTTGACAGGTCCGGCACGATGCTGCGCACAAGCCCCGTCCCACGTGGCCACCACAAGTAGATTCCGGTGACGAGGAGTATCACAGAAAGACCCGCTGCTATCTCCAGCATTCTGTCGCCGGTCACGCCGAGCATGAGGTCACTATGCAGGTTATCGGCAAAGTCATACCAGCCTGCACGTCGATCCCACGTATCGACAACTGTGCCCTTATAGGGATCAACGGCCACCATCTTGGTTCCGGCATCTGTCGATATTCTAAAGACGGAGACGTTGTTGTCCGCCTGACCCTTAAGCCATTCAACAATGGTACCGCCGGGAGCTGCCTCAAGCGCAGCGGCTGACTGGCTCTGAATAGAGACCATCTGCCCGGAGGGCGGGACATCGACGACAATACGTTCGCCGTCACGTCCGCCAAAATAGGCGATGTACATCATCGTCATGCCCGTCGCAGCCAGCGTAAGAAGAAACGGGACAACAAAGATACCGGCGTAAAAGTGCCAGCGCCAAGCCGCGAAATAGAAGGGGCTTGCGCGCCCGGAAACAGGCGCTTCCTGCTTCGAAGAAGATTGATTTTCTGACATGTGAGTTACCTTAGCGCGCCCAACAATCGGCGCGCATCACAGGCGAGCGAACCGTCAGGCTAGATCAAATGGAATGTGACTTTGAAAAATCAGACTCACAGGTGGCGCGCGCGCCTGAGAATGCCGTTGGCTCTCTTGCTTTGGGTGGCCAACCTGGCTGATGTTCCATGAGATCTTGTGGGGCTGAGGAAAGCCCAGAGGCAACGCAATCTGCTTGGGTCGGTCAGCGCTCAGGAGAGCTGCGAACGAACACGGCGACGCCTTGTGCTCTATAGGTGTTTCGGCTGGCGACTGTTCATCGCTGACCGGCGCAGATACTGAGGGCAGCGCCAACGGGCCAAAGCCGGTACAAATCACCAGTCCGGTCGAACCATCCGAGGTCTTGCCTGGCATCAGGCCCTGGGGAAGCAACAGTCCAAGCAGAATTGGCAGCAGACACAGGAACCGTGCTGCTGGCAAAATTTCTCTCAAGACAAGCCGGAATGCGGAGCCCCGCTGAACCTCACCCATAGCCAAGACGTATCCCAGCGTTTCAGCTCAGGCAAGCCTGAACAGACAGTCGTCCTCTTTATCCATGGAGGACAAAGTCATTGCGAAAGAATATTTATCAACGCAATCGCTTGATCTGTATTCGGCTCTCCACTAGCTTGCAGTTCATCAGACGGCGTCCTGCACAGGACTGAAAGCTATTCCAGCGAAAGCTGACCCAAATCGGGAGCGGAACCTGGAGCTGTCACGCGCGTTTTTCAGTGGTCTTTCGACGATGGACCCAGAAATATTGCGTTGCTTTCTCCCTTGTGGGCAACGCCAATGGACAGTGTTCCAAAACACATTTCCCAGCAATCGATGCAGGGACGCAAGGGAGTTTCAACCATGAGCAGATTTACCGTCCGAACAGGCATGTCCTGTGCCTTTGCAATGGCAAGCCTTCCGTTGCTGAGCGGATCTGCGTTTGCTCATGTGGGCCATATTGGCGAGCTTGCCGGTCACTCGCATTGGGCCGGTGCCGCAGCCCTCGCCGGAGCAGCGGCGATTGCCGGTCTGCTGGCTTTGCGCGGCAAGAAGAAAAAGAACCGCGAAGAGTCCGACGGCAAGGCGCCGGACGTTTCCGACACCCCTGAAGCAGATGCAGAAGCAAAGACCGCCTGATGACCGAGAAACTTGGATTGATGATTTGTGGCCATGGCAGCCGCAACAAGGGTGCCGTCAAGCAATTTGCCCAGCTTGCAGAAGGGTTGAAAACCCGCTTCCCAGACTGGCCCGTTGAGTATGGCTATCTGGAATTTGCCAACCCGGTGATCCACGATGGTCTCAACAAATTGCGCGAGCAAGGCTGCACCCATGTTCTGGCGGTGCCAGGCATGCTGTTCGCCGCTGGACACGCAAAGAACGATATCCCTTCAGTCCTGAACACCTATCAGGCGCAACATCCCGAGATGCGCATTTCCTACGGGCGCGAGCTTGCTGTCGATACGCGCATGGTGCGCGCCGCAGGTGCCAGGGTTCAGGAAGCGCTGGACGAAGCCGGCAAAGATGTCGACTTGCACGATACTTTGCTGATGGTGGTCGGGCGCGGGTCCTCCGATCCGGATGCGAACTCCAATGTCTGCAAGATCACCCGCCTCCTTTGGGAAGGCATGGGCTTTGGCTGGGCCGAGACCAGCTATTCAGGTGTGACCTTCCCGCTCGTGGCTCCCGGCCTCGAGCATGCCGCCAAGCTTGGCTACAAGCGCATTATCGTCTTCCCGTATTTCCTGTTTACCGGCGTGCTGGTGCAGCGGATCTATTCTGCAGTCGATGATGTCGCCGCGCGCCATCCGGAGATTGAGTTTGTCAAAGCCGGTTACCTCAACGACCACCCGCAGGTGATCGACACCATGGCAGACCGCGTGCAGGAAATCCTGCAAGGCAACAACGTCATGAATTGCCAGATGTGCAAATACCGCGAACAGGTCCTCGGATTTGAGGCGGAAATCGGCCTGGCGCAGGAAAGCCATCACCACCACGTTGAGGGCCTCGGGTCGGAAGCTGAGTGCAAATTATGCGACGAGCTGTGTACCGGTGCATGTGAAAAGCTGGTGCGTGCCGGTGGGCATCACCACCATGACCACGGGCATTCCCATGGCCATGATCACAAGCACGATCATCATCATCATCACGGCGATCACACTCATGAGCATGACCACAAAGACGACCATGGCCACCATCATCACCCCTACCCGCATGCGGACCATCCGCTGGGGCCAAAGTCGATGAATGATGACTGATGGACAACAGCCAGGCCCTTGCACCGCTCGACTATATCCGTGATCCGCATGAGATCTATCGCAAGTCGTTTGCCACAGTGCGCCGGGAAGCGGATATCGACAGTTTGCCGGATGACATGCAGGCCGTTGCCATTCGTCTCATACATGCGTGCGGCATGGTCGACCTGGTGGATGATCTGGTGTTCTCAGCAGATGCTGCCAAGGCTGGTCATGAGGCGATCAGTCGGGGTGCGACGGTCCTGACTGATGTGGAGATGGTGTCCCATGGCATCATTCGTTCTCGCCTGACCAAGGGCAACAAAGTCCTGTGTACCTTGAACGAGGCCTCTGTCCCTGATCTGTCAAAAGACCTTGGAACAACCCGTTCGGCGGCTGCCGTCGAACTATGGCGAGACCATCTAGCGGGGGCAGTGGTTGCTATTGGTAATGCTCCCACAGCGCTGTTTCATCTGCTTGAGATGATTGATCGCACAGGTGTTCGCCCGGCGCTTGTTTTGGGATTTCCAGTTGGCTTCGTCGGGGCAGAAGAGTCCAAGCAGGCTCTGGCTGAAAATCCGTTCAACCTCCCATACATCGCCGTTGCGGGGCGGCGTGGTGGATCTGCGATGGCGGCGGCGGCTGTGAATGCCCTTGCAGCCGGTCTTCCAGAAGAGGCAAGCGCATGAGCCCTCCGAAAAAGCCAGGTTTCAAGTCAACTGGATCAAAGCCGGTTTTGAAGTCACGTGGGTTCTTGTCCCATGGCACGACAGACGAAAAAGGCGACCCCGTCCGTCGGTCAACAGGCATGCGAAAAACTAGCAAAGCACAAACCGATACAGCGCCCAGCACACCGGGTGAGCTGAACCAGATCAAGCCCAAACGCGACTATTCACTGGAGCGCAAATGACAGAGGCCTGGCTCAAAATCATTGGTGTTTCCGAAGACGGGCACCTGTCGGCGACGGCGCGTGATGCGCTGTCCCAGGCCAAAACCATCTTCGGTAGTCAAAGGTTGTTAGACCTGATTGCAGCCGACGCATCAGGTCAGAGTGTTCTGGCAAAGGCTGAGCTCCTCACCTGGCCGAGCCCCTTTTCGTCAGTCTATCCGATGCTGGAGGCGCTGCGAGGAACCTCAACTGCCATTCTGGCAAGTGGTGATCCTCAGTGGTTTGGCATCGGGGCATCGCTCACCAAACGCTTTGCCACCACCGAGATCGAGAGTTTTCCTGCAGTTTCGTCATTTCAGTTGGCGGCCGCCCGTATGGGCTGGAGCCTGCAGGATGTCGAAACGTTTTCGATCCACGGACGTCCCATCGAGACACTTCGCTGCGTGCTTTACCCGGGCGCGCGCATCATCGCGCTCACCAGCAATGGGGTCGCGCCTCACAAGGTCGCCAGCCTGTTGCGTGATGCCGATCTTGGCCGGGCCAAGATAAGCGTTCTGGAGGCGATGGGCAGTGCGAACGAAAGCCGCATTGATGGCTCCGCCGAGACATGGACCGCAAGCGTTGCTGATTTCCACGTGCTGGCAATCGAGATCCCGCGCGATGCCCGCCTGTCTCATGCGCCCCGCAGCTCCGGCTTACCGGACGAGGCTTTCGAGCATGATGGCAAAATGACCAAGGCAGAAGTGCGGGCCATAACGCTTGCCAGTCTGCAACCCTATCCAGGTGCTCTTCTTTGGGACATCGGCTCAGGCTGCGGTTCGGTTGCCATCGAATGGATGCGGGCAGCACGAAACGCAAAAGCCATCGGACTTGAGCCACATCAAGATCGCCGTCAGATGAGTGTTCAAAATGCCAATGCGCTCGGAGTTCCCGATCTCACGGTGATGGATGCCAAGGCACCGGAAGCACTCGACGGTCTGCCAACGCCCGATGCGATCTTCATCGGCGGCGGACTGACAACGCCGCACCTTCTGGAGACTTGCCACGATGCCTTGAAACCCGGCGGTCGGCTTGTGGCCAATGCGGTCACGCTGGAAAGCGAAGCGGTCCTTCTCGATGCCTTCCAAAGGTTGGGCGGAGACCTGACCCGCATAGCCATTCACCGCGCCGACCCGGTTGGGCATTTGACAGGCTGGCGCCCCTCGATGCCTGTCACCCATTGGGTGTTGGTCAAGGCAGCAGGTCACGCCAAACACGAGGACCCGGCAAAATGAGCGGCACTTTGTATGGCGTTGGTCTGGGCCCCGGAGACCCGGAGCTGATGACGCTGAAAGCGCACCGGCTGATCTCCAATGCGAAAGTGATCTGCTATCCGGCAGCAGACAGCGGCCCCAGTCTGGCGCGGTCTATTGCGGCCGACATCATTCCCAAGGGCGCGCTCGAGATCTCGGTGGTGTTGCCAATGCGCGAAAGCCGCCAACCGGCGAAAGACGTCTACGACCAGGCGGCGGACGCCCTTTCGCTGCAACTTGAAAGCGGCCAGGACGTCGTGACCCTGTGCGAGGGCGATCCATTTTTCTACGGCTCATTCATGTATCTTTTTGAGCGGTTGTCACAGCGCTTTGCAGTCGAGATCGTTCCAGGCGTCACGTCCCTGACTGCCTGCGCTGCAGCTCTCAACCGGCCTTTAACAAGCCGGATGGACACACTCGCCGTACTGCCGGGAACGCTGCCGGATGCCGACTTGCGTCACCGGATTGAAAACGCTCAGTCAATCGCCTTGATGAAGGTCGGACGCCATTTAGAGCGGGTCAAAACCCTGCTTGAAGACATGCAGCTGATCGACAATGCTGGTATTGTGGAGCGTGCAAGCCAAGCCAATCAAACTGTACACCGTCTGGCGGATTACCCGCATGCCACCGCGCCATATTTTTCAATGGTCCTGATTTACAAGGGAGACGAAGCGTGGACGCTTCCCCGATCATTATCGTCCTGAATTCTGCTGGTCTGGCAACAGCGCTGCGCATTGAAGCGGCGGTTCCCAGCTCTGCCATTCATGGGCTGGCCGGACGTATCCGCACCGCCGACACGCTGTTCAGCGAGACGATCGATCACATTCGCCTGTTGTTCAATGCCGGACACCCGATCATAGGGGTTTGCGCCAGCGGTATTCTCATCCGTGCGCTCGCGCCGCTTCTGACAGACAAGCGGAGCGAACCGCCGGTTATTTCGGTATCCGAGGACGGACGCAGTGTCGTCCCATTGCTTGGGGGGCACAAAGGCGCAAACATGCTGGCCCGGCAGGTTGCCCGCCGCCTCGAAGGCCATGCCGCGATAACCACTGCAGGTGACACGGCCCTCAACATCGCATTGGATGAACCTCCAGAGGGCTGGACGCTTGTCAATCCGGAAGACGCCAAACCGGTAATGGCAGAGCTGCTGTCCGGAGCATCGGTCCGGGTTGACGGTAAATCGAAATGGATCGATGACAGCCAGATAGTGCAGGAACGCTCAGCGGCCATCACCCTGTGCTTTACCGAAAAGCCGGTTCCGGCAAATCCCGCCTGTCTCGTCTATCATCCCCGTACCCATGTGATTGGCGTCGGATGTGCCCGTGGATGTGCGGCGGAAGAACTGATTCAACTGGTCGACGAACAGCTTGCCAAACATGAGATTGCTCGAGGTGCCATATCCTGCATAGCGAGCCTTGATCTTAAGGCTGACGAACCAGCAATGCATGCTTTGGCAGCTCATCTTGGGGTGCCCTTCCGGGTTTTCAGCGCCGAGCAACTGGAGGCGCAAACCCCGCGCCTGCTCAACCCGTCTGAGGTGGTGTTTAAGGAGGTGGGATGTCACGGCGTCAGCGAAGGCGCCTGCTATGCGGGCACCGGTGAATTCGGCGTACTCGTTGTTCCCAAGCACAAGACCGCCAATGCAACTGTCGCTGTTGCGCGGGCTCTCGATCCTATCGATCCGGACACCATTGGCCGGGCCCGCGGAAAACTCTCCGTGATTGGCATTGGCCCTGGCTGCGATGAATGGCGCACGCCAGAGGCGACGCAGTTGTTGCGTGAGGCACAGGACGTTGTTGGATACTCGCTTTACCTCGACATCGTCTCCGAACACATCACCGGCAAAACCCACCATAACTTCCCGCTCGGCGCAGAAGAAGACAGGGTCCGTTTCGCTTTGGAAGAGGCCGGTAAAGGACGCAATGTTGCTTTGATTTCGTCCGGCGATGCGGGCATTTACGCAATGGGCGCGCTCGTCCATGAACTGCTCGATCGCGATACGGATCATGGCGGCGTGTCTGACGCCGCAAAACGTGTTGAAGTGATCAACGCTCCCGGCATTTCAGCGCTGCAGGCCGCATCCGCCCGTATCGGAGCGCCGCTCGGACATGACTTTTGTGCCATCTCTCTCTCTGATCTTTTGACGCCCTGGGAGGCTATTGAAAAACGGTTGCACTGTGCAGCACGTGGAGACTTTGTGATCGCGTTCTACAATCCGGTTTCCAAGCGCCGCCGCACACAATTGGCAGCTGCGAAGAAGATCCTGTTGGCGCACCGCCCGCCGCAAACACCGGTGGTTCTGGGTGTCAATCTGGGCCGCCCAGAAGAAAGCGTTCGGGTCACCACCTTAAGCGCGCTGACGATCGATGAAGTCGATATGCTGACAACTGTTCTGGTCGGCTCATCGCACACTCGGGCCGTCAAGCGCGGCGATGGAAGCACCTTCGTTTACACACCGCGCGGTTATGCCAAGAAGATCGACCGTAAACCTGCAAAAGCTGCAGCCAAAAACAAGGAAACCGCTGAATGACGGTCTATTTCATCGGCGCTGGCCCTGGCGACCCGGACCTCATCACAGTGCGAGGGTTGAAGCTGATCCAGAGCTGTCAGAGCTGTCTTTATGCAGGATCTCTGGTGCCGGAAGAAATCGTTGCCGCTGCGCCCGAAGGCGCTCATGTGGTCGACACTGCTCCGCTGACACTTGATGATATTATCGCCGAAATCCAGCGTGCGGATGCACAGGGCCATGACATAGCCCGTGTCCATTCTGGAGACCCCTCGATCTATGGAGCAACGGCAGAGCAGATGCGCCGTCTTGACGCTCTGGGTATCGAGTATGTTGTCATCCCCGGTGTTCCCGCTTTTGCAGCGGCCGCAGCAGCTCTCAAGACCGAACTGACAATTCCAGAGGTCGCCCAAACCGTTATTGTCACCCGAACAACGATGAAAAGTTCGGCGATGCCGAACAATGAAGATCTTGAAACCCTCGGCAAAAGCGGCGCCACACTGGCCATTCACCTGTCGATCAGAAACCTTCGCGAAATCGAGCGACAACTCACACCGCTTTATGGCGCGGATTGCCCTGTGATTGTCGCTTATCGGGTGAGTTGGCCGGATGAAGCCTTCATCCATGGTACCTTGAGCGACATTGCCGAGAAGGTGCGCAAAGCAAAGATTACCCGAACAGCGCTGGTGCTTGTGGGGCGGGCCTTGAAGCCGGAAGCCGATTTCCGCGACTCAGCCCTCTATGACGCTGATCATGTCCATGTTCTTCGGCCGAAGAAAAAAGCCAAAGCGTGATGCAAGGTTTGGCGTCAGGCCGAGTGGTTGGCCAGATGGCTGGCCGCTAGCAGGCTGATGTCATCTTGGTCCGATAACGTGGGCAAATGAGCCCATAACCCGGCCAACGCGCAAGCCCATGGGACCGAGCGATGTGCCGTTGGCATCAGTTGCCTGAAACAGCGGTGCGCCCGCTCCTTCGCGCACAACGCTGGCGTAATGAAACTCGTGCGCCGACAGCTTCTGTTGCCAGGGAAGATCTGTTTGCGGGGTCAAAACACGGTAGCCGAGATGTCGCTTTCGCTCAGCGAAACTGGTGTCCAATGGCAAAAGACCCAACATCTCATGATGCTCCCCAGCCGCGTCCACCAATGTCTCACCGAGTGTCATATACCCCCCGCACTCACCATAGATCAGCGATGACCGCTTGGCAGCCATCTGCATGCCCGCCTTGAAGTTTTTCGCTGCAGCCAACTGACCTGCGTAAAGCTCGGGATAGCCTCCAGGCAGATAGATCGCGTCCGCACCAGCATCCGGTGCTTCATCTGCCAAAGGAGAGAAGAAACTCACCTGAGTGCCTGCAGAGCGCCAATCCTGCAAAAGATGCGGATAGGTGAAAGAGAATGCATCGTCTTGCGCGATGCACACATGCTGCCCGAGTGGTGGCAGGGATAAGGCCAATCCTGAACCGCTAGCAGAGAGCGGCTGGCTGGCGGCGAGCACCGCGGACAGGTCAACACAGTCCTCGCATTGGCGCGCAGCACGCTCGATGAACCCTTCCAGATCTCCGTGCTCGCGCGCCTGGACGAGTCCTAAATGGCGTTCCGGCAGGATCAGTGCATCCTGTCTTGGTAAAGCTCCGAAAACCGGGCAGGCGATTTGTGCAAGTGCCCCGCGCAACATAGCCTCGTGACGCGCGCTGGCGACACGGTTCAAGATCACCCCGCAAACATTCACATCACTTCTGAAACTGCGGAAACCATGCACAAGGGCTGCCACCGACTGGGACTGACGCACGCAGTCCACCACCAAAACAACCGGTGCTCCAAGAACCGCGGAAAGATCCGCGACTGAGCCCTTGCCGTTCGCAGCACCATCGAACAAACCCATAGCGCCTTCGATGACGAGCAGGTCGGCCTGCTCCGCGTGGCGCATGGCGCTGGCGCGCAGATAAGCTTCGTCCATCGCCCACGCATCCAGATTGATACAAGGTGCACCGGAGGAAGCTTGATGGAAGGCTGGATCAATGTAATCCGGCCCGGACTTGGCCGAGACAATTTTGAGACCATGGTTCTTCAAGGCCCGCAACAGTGCCAGCGTAAGTGTTGTCTTGCCGCCGCCAGAGGCAGGTGATGCGATTACCAGTGCATTTGGTTCACCAACGCGTTTTTGACGATCAAATTTATGGTCAGTCCCGGTACCAGACACGCAGAGCCTCACGGTTTCATTGCCCCCTCGTTCTAGCGACATTCGGGTGCAGCGCCAAGCAGATACGGTGCCACCGGAGTGCAGTCAAAACGTCCTCTAAAGATAACAAAATTCCATTTTGGCTGTATAAGCGGCCTATGACAGGTGATCACAAAGAACTCAGGCGGGGCTGGACCACCGGTGCCTGCGCGACAGCAGCGGCGAAGGCTGCCGCGCACGCGCTTGCCTATGGGCAGTTCCTGGATCCCGTCGAGATCACTTTGCCCAAAGGTGGCACGACCAGCTTTGTTCTTGCTGGTCATTCGCAGGACGGCGACGTGGCATCTGCCAGTATCATCAAGGATGCAGGTGATGACCCGGATGTGACCCATGGCGCGCTTGTCAGCGTTGAAGTGCGGCGCCTGCCGAAGGACTCAGGTGTGGTTTTCAAGGCCGGATCAGGGGTTGGCATGGTGACCCGTCCTGGACTACCGATCCCGCCAGGAGAACCTGCGATCAATCCAGTGCCGCGTAAAATGATCTGCGAAGCGCTGAATGAGATTGGTTCACTCAACGGAAGAGCGAGTGACTATGAGGTAACGATTTCAATTGAGAACGGCGAAGAGCTGGCGCTGAAAACCCTCAACCCGCGTCTGGGTATCGTCGGCGGACTTTCAATTCTGGGGACGAGCGGAATCGTTCGACCTTTTTCCTGCGCCGCATGGATTGCATCGATCCACCGGGGAGTGGATGTTGCTCGTGCAATCGGTCTTCAACACGTTGTTGGCGCCACAGGGTCCACCTCGGAAGAGGCGGTGCGCGCGCGTTATTCGCTTGAGGATGCCGCCTTCATGGACATGGGGGATTTCGCAGGCGGCCTGCTCAAATATCTCAGGGCACATCCCGTGCCCAAGCTCACACTCTGCGGCGGCTTCGCCAAGTTCACCAAACTGGCTCAAGGTGCGTTGGATCTGCATTCCGCCCGAAGTCAGATTGATCTCCATTTTCTCGCCACTCTTGTAAAACAAGAAGGCGCGCAGCAACCTCTTGTCGAGGCATGTCTGAAAGCCAATACTGCCAAGGAAGTCCTCGATATGGCCAAGCAACACAATATTGACCTGGGTCCGCACATTGCCCGGATCGCCAAGTCTGCCGTGAAGGATATTCTTCGTGACGCGCCGATTTCAGTGGAAGTGTTGATCACCGACCGTGAGGGATCGATTATCGGTGAGGCGAGCTGGAATGACTAAGCAGCCCTTTATCCTGATCCTTGCAGGCACCACCGAAGCACGCAAATTGATCGCGGCCTTGCTGGAACAGCTTCCTGCAGCACGGATCGTCGCTTCGTTTGCAGGCGCCGTATCAAAACTTCCCGATGTCGAGGTGGAAACACGGATCGGCGGCTTCGGCGGAGCAACCGGCATGGCTCATTACCTGCAAAGCGAAGAGGTCGATCTTGTGATCGACGCCACCCACCCTTATGCCGCGATCATCAGTGGCAACGCCGTCATTGCCTGCAACAAGACCAAAGTGCCACTGCTGCGGCTCGTGCGCCCTGAGTGGAAGGCAGACGAGGCAGATCAGTGGGAGCATTTTCCAAACATCGTCGCTCTCTCCAATGCCCTGCCAGAAGGCGCTCGACCGTTCCTTGCAATCGGCAAAAAACAGATCGGTACCTTCCTGCATCGCAGTGATGTCTCGGCCGTCGTGCGCATGATCGAAACGCCCGAGATGCCTGTTCCATCTTCCTGGCAGCTGATTCAATCCCGTCCACTGGACACGGTCGAGGCGGAACAGGCTCTGTTTGAGGAGAACAACATCACGCATCTGGTCTGCAAGAACAGCGGGGGCTCTCGCTCATACGCAAAAATCGAAGCTGCAAGAGCACTCGAGTTGCCTGTGCTAATGATTGATCGACCACCGCTGGCACCTGCAGAAAGCTTTGAAGAAATCGACGAGCTTATTGGGAAATGTTCGGAGCTGTTTGCAAGGGACGTGGCGTAGCTAAGCCCTCGCCGCCTTTTTCAAGCCGCGGATGTACAAGAGGAATCGCGGAATTCCGACGACATATCGGCCAAAGAGCCGCCGTGGTTCCTGCATAAGCCGGAAAACCCATTCCAGACCGACAGCCCGAACGACCTTTGGTGCCCTGACAACAGAGCCTGACATGAAATCGAAAAGCGCACCTACGCCAATGGCAACGGTTGCGCCGAGGCGTTCACGGTTCTCTACAATGAATTCTTCCTGTTTCGGATTGCCCATTGCGACGAGAAGCAGATCCGGCTTCGCATCAGCGACTTCGCGGCACACGGCATCCCTGTCGGCAGGATCGAAGTATCCATCACGCGCACCCACCACGAGATGCTGCGGGTATTTTTCCTGAATCACTGCTGCGGCTTTCGCAACCTTGTCAGGGGCTGCACCAAGCAGGAAAACTCTCAATGGGTGGTCAATTTCAGCCATGAGATATGGGACAAAATCGGTCCCGTTCAGATTTTCCGGAAACGGCTCAGAGTAGAGAGCTCGGCTTGCAATATTGAGACCGGCGCCGTCGTTCAACACTGTCATTTTGTTCAGTGTGTCTGCATAGGCCGGTTCATCGACAGCGCGCATAAATGTATGCGCATTGCAGATTGCGATTTGAAGCGGATGACGAGATTTCACTGCAGCAGCAATCATCTGCATCGCCTGGAATTTGGTCAGACAATGCAGGGACACAGGTCCAATAGTCCTATGGTGTTCAACCATTTAGATTCCGGTGCAGGTGGCTGCGAGAAGTCCGCGACGACAACTCACCGCTTCGTTGACGATGTATTTTTACGCAAGGTCAGATTAACTGACGTATCGGATATTTTTTTGAAAGTAAATAATAATCGATATTCAAAACAACTAGTTACAATTCTCCCGTCATAATTTGGAAGTTGTTAAGCATGTTTGTTCATATTCAACACTATGCAAAGTCTGAAAGGCTTGCGCTCACCTAGCCAATTCTGGAGCGCATGCACTGGGCTGAGAGCTTGGGTCAATGTTTATGCGTAATCCAGAGAACCACAAATGATCGATATTGCCGACATTCCACTGTTGCTGAAGCGACACCTGGGACTTCTCTTGTTGGCTCCCCTGGTCATGGTCGGTCTTGCGTTTGGCTTGATGACCTTCAAGACGCCTGTCTACAGTTCCTCTACCGAGATTCTGCTGGAACCTGAAGGACTGCGTGTTGCCGCGCTTGCTGACGATGTGCAGCAACAGGCAAAATCAGTTCAGGACCTGAACATCGAAAGTCAGGCCTACGTAATCCTGTCCGCTGGTGTTTTGGACGCGGTCGCGGAAAAGCTGGATCTCGACAATGATCCTGCCCTTCACAAATCTTCCTCAGTCGCAGATGAGGGTGAAGCAAGCGCTCGACAGCTCAGGATCGAAACGCTTACGGCACTGCGCAAGGTGATTTCCGTAAAGCGGCTCAGCACCTCATTCGTTTTTTCGATTACAGCCGAGCACCCTGACGCCTATCGCGCGGCGGAGATCGCAAATGCGACCGCGGATGCCTACATCAGTCAGCTGATTTCCCTGCGGGGCGAGTCGATCAAGCGCACGGCTGACACGATGGTCAAACAGGCGGCCAACCTGCGCTCCCAGATTGACAAGGTCGAGCTGGAAATTGAGAACTACAAGTCGCAGAACGGGTTGGTGAGCACCGGACAAGGCGGACTGGTCGTGGACCAGGAGATCCAGTCCATGAGCACCCAGATCACGCAGGCCCGTGTCGAGCTGGAAAAGGCGCGCGCCGCCTTTGCGATGATCACCCCGCTGACTGTTGCCGATGTCGAAAAGAATGGATTGCCGCAACAAGCCAATCCAAACCTGGTGCTCCAATCCCTGCAGATTCAATACGCCAATATTTCCCAGCAATTAGCAGAAGCGGATACCACGTTTGGCAGCAACCACCCTGCCCGGCGTGAGCTCCAGTCCCAGCTGACGAATGTTCGCTCCCAGATCGCACAAGAGCTGCAACGGACCAAAGGCTCGCTGAAAAGCGCCTATGACCAGGCACGCACAACGCTTGCAGCATTGGAAAATCAATCCACTTCGTTGCAGTCGCAGAATTCTCGACAAGGCAAGGCGCAGGTGGAACTTCGCCGCCTTGAAAGCGAGGCTGAAGCCAATCGCGTGATCTATGACGCGTTTCTGAAACGCGCCCGCGAGTTGCAAGAACAGTCTGGTCTGGATGCCAATTTGACCCGTATCCTGTCGCGCGCAGAAGCGCCTGACAAGCCAACCGGACCACGCAAACTCTTTGTCATCATTGCCGCTGCGGTCTTCGGCTTCTGTCTTGTAGCGGGAAGCATTATTGCAGTTGCCATTTTGCGCGGTCAGATCACTTCCGAGAACGACCTTGCGCGCAGGACCGGAGCCCCGGTCCTGACACACCTGCCGATCAAGACCAATGATATTGGTCATGCAACAGGGCGAATGCTCAAGACTTTCGGTGGAGAGGCGCTGACGATCTCCTCGCAGCATTCGATGGCTATCGCACGTCTGTCTTACGCCATCCGGCAAACCTATGCCGATCAAAAGCCGGCGACACTGCTGATCCTGGCGACAGATGAGCTGTCAGACTCCACCCACTTCAGCAGCGAAATCGCCCAAAAACTGCGCGAGATGGGCGAAAATGTTCTCTTTGCTCGCACAGCGACCGAAGCCAGCGATGCCGAGGCAACCACGACAAGCATAGCCACTGCAGAAGCACGGGCTCCCAAGAAGCGCAAATGGGCCTCGGACAATGACGCCCCTGTCGTTCCTCAGTCTTCGCATATGCTCAGTCGGTATCTCAAAGTCGACCGCCTCGACACGCGGCGGAAATATGCAACCGCAGCCAACCTTGAGCACGTCGATGAGGATCTGTTGATCATTGATGGCGGATCGGCGATGAACAATCCAATGCTGCCAGTCTTGCTGCGCCATGCCGACGGCATCGTTCTGGTCTCATCGTTGGGCAGCACCAAAATCGGACAGCTGGACCGGACTCTTGCCTACCTCCAGCCTTGGCGTGACAGGGTGATCGGCAATGTTGTCCTCGAAGCTGCGTAGTCATCTCGCTGCAGATACGCCTGTCAGAGACACCTACCGGTTATGGCTTGGTGCGGTCTACGTCACCATCTTTGGCACGCTGAGCTTCAATTTCCTGCTTGCTGTCATCAACACCAATGTTGCGCGGATTTCCGAGACCCACGTGATTCTAACCGAATTGGTTCTCATCAGCATTGCCCTGGTGCTGGCGATGACCAGAAGCGCCAGTTTCATTGCGGTCCTGGTGCTGTTCCTGAGCTATATGGCCTTTATCATGGCGCTCAGACCTGAGCTTGACCTGAAGGCCTTTCGCGACTTCCTGATCCCGATTGCGTTTTATTTCGTGGGCCGTAAATTCCGCACACTTGAGGATATCGACCGCCTGATCGTTCGGGCCGCCTTTCTGGTTCTGGCCATAGGCCTGTTCGAATTTTTCCTGCTCGACGTCTACACATCGCTCGTCAACATCTTCGACTATTACGTCGCCAAAGGCACGCTGTCGGAGGGAGATAACTTCGTGCAGGGCTCAACACTGTTCGTTAGCAGCACGCGCGTTGGCGGCCGTAATTTCTTTCCGTTTCTTGGACAGGTGCGTGCATCCTCGGTCTTTCTTGAGCCTGTCACCATGGGCAACTTCGGAGCATTCCTGTCTCTGTGGGCTTTCGCCAGGCCCGATTGCAAAGACCGGTATCTGCTGTTTTTCATGTCTTTTGTCGCCATTGTCCTTGGCGATGCTCGATTTGGCATGTTCGTCTGTATCGCATTCCTGATCGTCACAGTGATAACACCGCTGGTCTCCCGCATCGTCTGGTGGGGATTGTTCTTTCTCATTAGTCTTGCGTTGGGGATCTACGGCGCGACGGTCGAGGGCGACCATTGGGCGGACAGTTTTACGGGCCGTGTCGTCCACTCGGCCCAATTGATGATGAAGCTGGATTGGACGAGCCTATTTGGTATCGCCAACAATCTTCCATTCCTTGACGATAACGGGTTCGCCTATACGTTCAGCCAGATCGGCCTGGTTGGCCTGACAACACTGTGGTCATTCTATGTGTTTGCCAAATCCAACCAACCGCAAGCGGCGCGCTTCAAGGCGCTGATGGTCACGTTCATCTGCCTGATGATGGTTGTCTCCAACTCGATCTACTCGATCAAGCTGGCGGCCCTTCTATGGCTGGCTTCAGGTGCGATGGATGGCACCCCCTATGCCCCTCCGCTTGTGCAAAAGGCGACTAGAAGCACCAGAAATGCTGCATCCATGCTGCGCACAAAAATGTCCTGACAAGATCACCAAAAACGATCAGAGACGACTGCTGAGGCTGTCTTGATAGAATGCTTCATACCTCTTTGCGACCGAAGGCCAACTGTACTTTTCAGCAGCTGTCGTGAGTGATGAACGTATTGATTTATTTATTTTTATTTGATTGAAGGCGTCGACAATCAGTGAGGCCACATCTTCAGCGTTCGAGAAATCTGCAAGCTGAATTTGCTCATGCTGCACTGCAAGAGATTTGTAAGCTGAATTGGCGTGAACCACGGGTTTCAACCCTGCGCTCATCGCCTCGATCAGTGCAATGCCAAAGCCTTCATATTCGGATGCACTTATAAAAATGCTGCAAGTGCGAAATAGATCTGCGATCTCGGATTCCGACGGTCCGACGTGAATACCAACACGGCTCTCCACCCCTCTTGCGCGTGCCAAGACATTTACGTCCTCAAGCGAGAGATCTGAAGGCAGGCCAACGATTTCGAGCCGCCACTCAGGGTCTTTCAGGTGGAGGGCTTTCAGTGCATCCAGCGCATGATCGAGACGTTTGTTTGCCGAAAACCGTCCAACCGTGACCATGGTCTTTTGTGGCGTGGTCGCCGCACTATCCGCAAACTTGGCCAAATCGACGCCGTTCTCGATCAAACGGCATTTGCTTGGCGCTATCTGATGAAACAGATCAAAGTCACTCTGACTGCAGCAGGCGAGACCCGCGTATTGATTGGCAGACACGCGGGTCAACGTATTGAACCAAACGCGCTTCAGGCGACTGTGCGCTGCCGTGTGAAAGAACCCACCATGGGTCGTCGCCACAATGGTCTTGCGATGGAAAATGCGGGTTGCGGCCAGAGCATCAAAAAAGAAATCGACAGCATGCACATGTACCAAATCTGCACCAGCAAGCTCGGACAAGATCGCCGGCGTGATCGGGTATTTGGTGCTTCCGAAGAAAGGCAGTCTCACCACCTCCACACCATCAATTTCCTCATGCTCGGAGAGCTCAAGCTCCGGGTCACGGAAAGACCTGTTTAGCGTGATCACCCGAACGGATTTGAAAACATCTCTTTGATGCCGCACCAAGTTGCGGACGAAATCTTCTAGGCCACCAACAAGGGGCGCATACTGGCGAACCACATGCACAATATTCAGATCCTGCAATGCGCTTTGGTCAGCATGCGTCTTCGACATTGAGGCTGTGGTCGGCATGATATCCTGGTAGTTTGGGCCAGCGAATGCGGCGCGTTTAGTGGAAGCAGACTTGCCGGTACTTTTATAAGATCAGTTGGTTAAATTAACGCTGCAGTGATTTAATCATTCCTGAAAGGCTTACAGCCCAATATGCATAAGAACAGATGAAACCATCATTTTCATAAGGGCAACAGTTTTGATCTCAGTCATTCGCCCACTGCGATGCCTTGCAAGCCGATGTTCTGCAGCTCTGTGCTGCACCGTGCTTTTCCTCGCGCTCTGCGTCTTGCCGGCGCCCAGCGCAATCGCAGCCAGCTGTCTGGCTGGTGTCAATTTGGCTGGCGGTGAATTCGGCGAAGCGCCCGGGGCTCACGGCGATACCCACATCTATCCGAGCGATGAAACGCTCGACTATTTCTCCTTTCTCGGCACGAATGTCGTCCGTTTGCCATTCAAGTGGCAAAGGCTGCAACCTGCCCTGTTTGGCGGTTTTGACAGCACTGAACTTGCCCTGATCGACGCTACTGTCCGGCGGATTACCCTGCGCGGCATGAAGGTCATTCTGGACCCGCATAATTACGCCGGTTACCGCGGCAACAAGATCGGTTCCAAGTCAGTTTCCTTCGAGGCCTTCGCTGACTTCTGGAAGCAGCTTGCCAAACACTATGCCGGCCAGCCCGATGTGATCCTTCTGCTCATGAACGAGCCGGCCAATATCAAATCCGACGTCTGGCATGAGGCTGCAAATCATGCGGTCAAGGCCATCCGCTCGGTTGGAGCTGCCAATTTGATCATGATCCCGGGCAACAAATGGACAGGGGCGTCTAGCTGGTTCTTAAAACAGGAGGGCGGCGCAAATTCGGATCTTTTTCTAAAGGTCGACGACCCGCTCAATTACTATGTTTTTGACTTCCATCAGTACCTCGATGCCGACTTTTCGGGCACCAACCTTTCCTGCGAACGCACGGGCGACGCGCTTGAAGCGTTGGAAAAGGTGACCGATTGGCTGCGTGACAGCAAAACGACAGGTTTCCTGGGGGAGTTTGGTGGCAGCGGCCAGGCGAACTGCCTGTCCGGGCTGGAGCAAGTCGCTGACTTCATGTCCCAAAATGATGATGTCTGGCTCGGCTGGGCCGCTTGGGCGGCCGGGGAATGGTGGGGAGACTATCCCTACTCCCTTCAGCCGAAGAAAGGCGTCTCACAGGTCCAGACCTTGACCCTGGAACCATATTTTGCTGCGAGCAGCGCGGAACGGGACTGTGGCTCCTTGCACCTCCCGGTTCGCCGCTGAATGTCCAAGAGGATACATCCATTGAAAGTGGCGATGATTTGCGGCACATGGCCGCCTGCCAGATGCGGCGTTGGCGATTACAGCGACCAACTCTGTAACGCACTGAGCGCTGCAGACGTTGTCGTTGAAAAAATCCAGCTGGATAACTGGGGCCTCAAGGGACTCCCGGCCTATCGGGCCGCGCTGCACGATTCTGACGCCGACATCGTTCACGTACAATATCCGTCCGTCGGCTACGGTCGCTCATACCTGCCTAGCATGACGCGCTGGTTGGCCGGGAAAAGACCCTGCGCAGTGACATTGCATGAGTATGAGATCTTTCGCAGCTACCGCCGCCCATGGTTCAGCCCGTTCTCCAGTTTCGGTGCCAGACTGTTTTCCAGAGACGCAGAACGAGCCGCATTCCAGTGCTCCTTTCCCAGCAAACGCGGATTTGATGAGTTGGTCCCTATCGGCAGCAACATACCGGTATCCACAAAAGCATCTGACCGCGCACCGGGAAGCGTCGCGTTCTTTGGCCTGTTCTGGCCCGGCAAAGGCATTGAAGCCTTTCTGGAGTTAGCGCAGATGGTCCGCTCCAGGAAGGACGACCAGCGTATCCTCTCGATCATTGGGGCACCGGTCGCGGGTCAGGAAGCCTTTCGCGATGAAATCCGCACTGCCGCCGGGCGTCTCAATATCAAGCTCCACGAGAACCTTAACGCTGCCGACGTAGCAGATGTTCTGGCTGTACATGACTTCTCCTACCTTCCCTTTCCAGATGGTGCAGACGAGCGCCGGGGCAGCCTGGCCGCAACGCTGGTCAATGGCTGCCTGCCGATCACGCGCTTCGGTGATGCAACTCCGGACTGGATGAAGTCGGCATTCGTTGAGGCAAAAACGCCTGAAGAGGCCTACGCTATTGTGGCTGGCGACAAGCTGGATGAGGCGACCAAACGCGATCTGCGCACCGCCTCAGCCGCACTTTCCCAGCGCTATGATTGGTCCGGCATCGCGGCGAAGCATATCGAGATTTACGAGAAGCTCTTGAAATGACCTCTGGGGCCAAACGCCTATCAACCGGACAGTAGGGTCTAACTGAGAGTAGCCACAGGCTTGGATGCCCCAGCCTGCATGCGCCTGTGCAACCCTGTCAGGCGCGCATCCAGTGCACTCGCACTTTGCGGTGCGTAGCCAACATCTATTCGTGGCAAAAGCTGAAGATGATCAAGGTGCGCATGGAATAGCTGTCCCGGCCGGGTGGTAAAGCTCGCCTTGAATCCGAGGCGTGCGGCAATGTCTTCTTCCCTTTGCCCGCACGCTGTCTCGGTGCCATAAGGGTAAGCCAAATAGTTGATGTCCTGACCAAGCAACGCTTCGAGGTATTGCTTGTTCTTCCGAATATCAGCCTCGCACTCTTCCTCCTTCAAGTTGCTCAAAAAGCGATGAGAAGACGTATGTGCACCAATCGTCACGAGCGAGTGGCGGGCAACGGCCTTCAGATCTTTTGGTGACATCACATAGCGTTCAATCAGTTCCGGCAGGTCGATTTCGTTGTTGGCGAAAAGGCTACCAAGAGCCTCGGCCCGGACCTGTGATGTGCCGATCCAGCTGGTGATTTGACGCAGGGCGGAAGTCTTGCTGGGAAGGTCATACAGACCAAACTCTGCCTGCATGGGAGCCACATGAAGAGTGCTGCGTTGCTTCAGTAGCTCTCGCAACCCCAGCCACCAGGCGTAGGCGCTGCGTTCCAGCAGTCCGTCGGGCACGAAAAGCGTTATCGGCGCATTGTACTTTTCAAGAACAGGCAAAGCGTTTTCGACATTGTCCCTGTATCCGTCGTCGAAGGTCAGAAGCGCAAAGGGCTTGCCGCCAGGATCGGCCAATCGCTGCAGGCCCTCGTCAACCGTGACGATGTCACGGCCTTGCCGCCGCACCGCCAGTATCACGCGCTCCAGTTGCTCTGGCGCACATCCGGTCCGTAACTCTGCATCGACATCCCGCTGCACCTCATGAAACATGAGGGCAATGCCCTTGCCCCTATAACGCTTGAAAAGTATCGACCCCATCTTGCTGCGAAAGACAGCTTCCTCGGTGAGCCGTGTCATTTTTGGCCGCGCGTATCGGCCCAGCAAACCCATGCGTTCGCCGGATGGGGTTTGACTTATTTCTCTGCAAACACGCCTGATATTCTTGAGAAAATAAGACACCCTCATCCTTTCGCTTTTAATTAATGGGCTTCAGGTAAATTCAATTAATTAGATCTATTATCGGCATATGTAAGAAATTTTCTCTTAAGCCAGCAGCCATATTAACTCTCGGCACACCGCATGACTGAAACTCAAATCTCGGCAATTATTCCGTGCTACAACACTCGCGACTGTATTGTCCCCGCGATCAACAGTGCTCTGGCACAGATCGATGTGGGCATTGAGGTTATTGTCATTGATGACGCGTCGACAGACGGCACCGCCGACATCGTCGAAAAGACCTTTCAGTCCGAGCCTCGCGTAAAACTTTTGCGGCAATCGGTGAACCAGGGCCCTTCTGCAGCACGAAATCGTGGTTTGGATGCTGCAACAGGTGAGTGGATTGGGTTGCTCGATTCCGACGACCTGTGGCTACCGGACAGATCAAAGCGCCTGCTGGAGCATGCAGACCAGGCCGATTTTATCGCTGATAATCTGATGGGATACGATGTGTCTGCCGCCGCCGAGAGTGGTCCGGTCTACCAAGACCTTTCAGACAGACAGCTCACGCTTTCGGATTTCCTGCTCCCAAGAGCCTGGGATCAACATGACTTCGGTTACCTGCAACCGCTGCTGAGACGCTCCTTCGTTGACTCTCATGACATTCGCTATCGCACTCAAGTTCGCGCCGGTGAAGACCTGCTTTTCAATATCGAATTCATGCTTGCCGGAGGCCGTGCGTTCTATGTGGACTGGCCAGGTTATATCTATGCGACGCCAGTAGGTGCCATTAGCCGGGCCGCGTCTCCCTTCTCGCGAAGCTCTTACGACACGCGCCCTCTGATGGACGCGTTGCAGGCTCTCTTCGATGCATCGCGCTGCAATCTTCGTCAGGAGGAACGTTCCGCTTTCGAAACACGACTGGATGACCTGAGAGCCCAGGCCCCGATCGGAGCCTTCCACCGCGCCCGCGCTCAAAGGAACTACATTAAACTGCTCAACCTCGTGCTGGGCGAAAGCGCGGTGAGACGCAAAATCCTGGAAACGCTCTGCTCTAGAACAACAAAAAACTAAAACATGTTCAGCAGCACACAAAACCCCATCATGCCGTGCTGGCACACGATCACTTAGGCGCCGTTATAAAATGCAAAGTCTTCTAAAATCCTCCGCGTTGAGCACGCTCGCCGGAGTCCTGTCTTTGGTTGCAGGGTTCGCCTGCGGCGTCATCGTCGCACGCCTGCTGGGGCCGGAAGGCAATGGCGGCGTTGCCTTCGCGCTTTGGCTTGCCATGACGGCTGGCACCCTTTCGGATTTGGGGCTGCCGACCTTGTTGTTACGCTACATGCCCCGTTTCGACGGCCAAGGAGGCCCCGGCGGCGGGCTTGCGCGGCTCGTGTTGCCAAGGTTTATTCTTGCTCAAGTCGTCACGATATTCGGCATATACATCTACATCACCTGGCTGAAGGCCAACCCACAATACACGGTGCATCCGCTACTGCTCGTGATTGTCTCTGTAGTTTTGTATGCAGTCTACATCTGGGCGTCCTTAGGCGAGCACGCCGCTCGCGGATTGAACCGATTTGGCGAAACAGCCCGCATGACGTTTTATGGCTGTCTTTTGCAAATTCCTCTGGTGTTCATCGGCGCCTATTTCTGGGGCGTTCCGGGCGCAATACTGGGATATGTATCGCGCTATCTCCCGCAAGCAATCAACTCGATCAAATACGCTAAGGCCAAGCCGCTCGAGACAACCACGCTGACACCCGACATGCGCAGCTTTGCGCGCAACAACTGGGTCGCCGATTGTATCGGTCTCCTGATATGGACCCGGGTTGAATTCATCTTCCTTGGTCTTTATTTCAGCACATCCGATATTGGTCACTATGCAGCAGGTCTAACGCTTTCGAGCCTCGTGGTGCAGCTTCCGACACAGATGATGGGCGCGTTGATCCCCCATATCGGCAAGCATCACGATGCCGAGGAACACGAGCAGATCCAGATCATTTACGCGACATCGATTCGCTGGGTGTTTCTTCTTATCCTGCCAATCTGCATCGGCGGAGCTGCGGTTGCCGGAGAACTCATCCCGGCGTTGTTCGGCGAAGAGTTTCGCGCTGCAGGACCTTTAGCGGCCGTCCTTATTGGAACAGCTTTTGCGACCGCACTCAGCACGGTCCCATCCGTTACCGTCGACGCCCGCGAACGCAGTGACTTTCTCATCAAGGTGACACCCGTTCTGGCCCTGTTTTCTGTCGGAGCGTTCTGGCTGGGCAGCTTGCGCGGCGACGTCATGGACATCGCGATCATTCGCGGCCTGGTCCATAGCGTGTGGGTCCTTACGCTTTTATGGTTCTGCTGGAAGCATCTGAAATTGAACCTGAACGTCCGCGACGTCGTCAAAATCACGATCAGTGCTGCTTTGTGCGGCGGCACAGCCTTTGGCGTTCTTCAACTCACCGGAGGAGTGGCAGGTCTGCTTCTTGCAATCGCCATCGGTGCCCTGGTCTACCTGATCGCGGTCAAATTTCTGAGAGTAATCCCGAGCGCCGATGTCGACACGATCTTGGACAATCTGCCCGAGAAAACACCCCGGCGTCTCGCGCTTGTCATCGGCTCAAGCCTGACGTTTCTGGCCGGCAACGGGCCCACACATTCCCCGTGAGATGCAACAGCGAAGAATGTGTCTAGGCTCTTGGAGAAGAGCGCAGCCAATCAGACTGTAACGAGGTGGAGATCAGGCAGCGTTTGACGAACTGAGAGGTTGGGTCAGGAAACCGTAGATTTCCTCAGCATCGGCTGTGGAGCGAATGCCTTCGGTCACCGTGCCATCGCGCAGTTGACGTGCAATGCGCGCCAATGCCTTCAAATGGTCTGCACCGGCACCTTCAGGCGCCAGCAGCAGGAAAATCAGGTCGACAGGTTGGCCGTCGAGCGAGTCAAACTCGATAGGCTTTTCAACACGCGCAAACAGGCCGACCAGACGATCAAGGCGTGTCAGTTTGCCATGCGGAATGGCTACGCCGTTTCCAACACCTGTGGAACCCAAGCGCTCACGCTGCAACAAGGTGTCGAAAATCTCACGTTCGGACAGACCGGTGATCACAGATGCCTTGGAAGAAATTTCCTGAATAGCCTGCTTCTTGCTGTTCGCCTTGAGATCAGCAATCACCGATTTCTTTGTCAAAAGATCACTAAGATCCATCGTCCCGCCTATTGTCATCGGTGTTGGCGGGAAACCCCACCAACACCGGTTTGAAATTTATTCAGCAGCTTCTTTTGCTGCCAGTACCGGATCTATCCAGCCGATGTTGCCATCGCCTCTACGGTACACGACATTGATTTCACCATTCGCCGCACTTTTGAACAACACGACGGGTGCCTCTGTCAAATCAAGCTCCATCACAGCCATTCCAACTGTCATGGTCCGAACCTTTGCAGAGGTTTCCGCAATAACAAGAGGATTGAAATCCTCTGGCAGCTCCTCCTCATCCTCAGTCGAGGCGAGAATATAAGAAGCAGCTTCGTAATCTTCACGGGCTGCGGAGTTGTTGCCGTGATGATCCTTCAGCTTGCGCTTATAGCGGCGCAATCGCTTTTCAATCTTGTCAGCAGCAGCATCAAAACTGTGCCGAGGTTCCTGAGCTTGCGCCGAGACCTGGAGAACAGTTCCAGTGTCCAGATGCAACATGCATTCCGATTTGAACCCTGTGCCTTCACGACTCACCGTGACATGGCCAGTGTAGCCACCCGCGAAGTATTTGGACAACGCATCTTCAATACGGTCAGTCACATGGGTTCGCAGGGCGTCTCCAACGTCAACGTTCTTTCCCGAAATTCGCAATGCCATGGGGGACCTCTTCTTGTTTGGACCAAACCACCGCCGTGTTTCAGGCGGGTGAAACAAAGGTCATGTTCCACACAAACAGAATGGACCAGTCAGAGACGAAGCGCTATCCCCATATCACTGATAAATGCGAACGGTCGTATACGCATGGTAACCAGAAGAGTCAATTACACGACCTGGATATTAGGGTTTTTAAGGACTTTGGCGGGTCAGACCTCAGCAGAAGCTGGGCGAGCCGCGTCAGTTGGTCACAATATCCATTAAACTCTAAGGGGTTAGTTCCTGGCCCGCTTTTCCCGGCGCCGCTGCACTGAAGACGGTATTTTTAATACATCCCGGTACTTGGCGACGGTTCTACGTGCAATATCCACACCTTGTTCATTCAATATTTTCACGATTGTATCATCGGAAAGTATAGCGTCGGCAGACTCAGCATCAACCATCTGTTTTATCTTGTGACGCACAGATTCAGCAGAGTGCGAATCTCCGCCAATCGTTGCAGAGATGGCCGAAGAGAAGAAATACTTGAGTTCATAAATACCGCGCGGTGTCGCCATATACTTGTTGGAGGTGACCCGGCTGACGGTTGATTCATGCATGCTGATTGCATCAGCGATAGCTTTCAAATTCAACGGTCTCAGATGCTCGATACCGTAGTTCAGGAAGCCATCCTGCTGCCGCACGATCTCGGTTGCGACCTTTAGAATTGTCTTGGCGCGCTGGTCGAGGCTTTTGACAAGCCAGTTTGCTGTTTGCAGGCAATCGGTGAGATATTCACGTTCCAGCTCGTTGCGCGTGTTGCGGCTGACTGTTGCGAAATAGGTCTCATTCACCAGGACCTTGGGCAGCGTCTCGGTGTTCAATTCTACCTGCCAGGAGCCATCAGGGGCATGTCTCACATAGACATCAGGGACCAGCGCCTGAACCAGAGTTCCGCCGAAAAAACTTCCCGGTTTTGGGTCAAGGGCCTTGATCTCCGACACCATCTCCATGAGATCTTCGTCATCAACCCTGCACAGCTTGCGCAGGGAAGCAAAATCACGCTTGGCCAGAAGCTCAATGTTTGCAATCAGGATTTCCATGGCAGGATCGTAGCGATTGCGTTCGAGCAATTGTAGCTTCAGGCACTCCGACAGATCCCGCGCAAATACGCCAACTGGTTCAAACGTCTGCAGCGCCTCAATGATGCTTTCCAGATAGTCTTCGGACACACCGAGTTGCTCGGCAGTCTCGAGAGAGTCAATTTTCAGGTAGCCGTTTTCATCCAGACAGTTGATCAGATGCCCGGCGACCAGTTTGTCAGCAGGGTCTGCGAACCGCAGATGCATTTGCTCTTCGACAAAGTTCTGAAGGGATGTCTCTTCGGCCACGAAGGCTTCGAGATTGAAGGTCTCGCTGCTTGAGCCGCCCGAGCTCTGGGTGCTGAAGGTATCCTGAGACTGCATTTTGGACGGTTCTGGCGCTTGGCTCACGCCGGGTTCATCCTGGAAAACATTGCCAAGATCAGTGTCCATGCGACTGGCGATGGTCTCGGAATTTGTCTCCAGCTGACCTTCCATCCAGTCTCCTGTTTGAGGATCTGAATCAACACTGCTGCGATCAAATTCCACGCCCCCGTCATCACTGGCGTTGGGTTCGCTGACGTCAGCGAAATCCGGGTCAGCTTCGTTTTTTTCAAGGAGTGGATTGCGCTCGAGTTCCGCCTCAACGTAGTTGAGCAAGTCAAGATTCGACAACTGTAAAAGCTTGATCGCCTGCATCAGTTGCGGCGTCATGATCAGCGACTGACTTTGTCGCATCTCCAGCTTTGTTGAAATTGCCATGAAACTCCGTAAGCACTTTGCGTCTAGTTGGTCCGCTTTTTGCTATACCCTAATTGGGGGGGAGTCATCAAAGTGTAAATTGCTCACCAAGGTAAAGCCTGCGGACATCGGGGTTGTTCACAATGTCATGTGGCAAGCCTTCTGTCAGAACTTCTCCGGCAGCAATAATATAAGCGCGATCAATAAGTCCGAGTGTTTCACGCACGTTGTGATCCGTGATGAGAACACCGATACCGCGCTGTGTGAGATGACGAACAAGTTGTTGAATATCGCCAACGGCAATCGGATCGATACCGGCGAAAGGCTCATCGAGCAGCATGAAAGCCGGTCGGCTTGCAAGAGCACGAGCGATCTCGACCCGTCGGCGCTCACCACCAGACAGCGCAATGGCCGGTGACTTGCGCAAGTGCGTCAACCCGAACTCTTCAAGAAGCGAATCCAGTTCACGCTTGCGCTCCCGGCGATTGGGTTCGATCACCTCCAGAACGGCCCTAATGTTTTCCTCCACCGTCAGCCCGCGAAAGATAGAGGCCTCCTGAGGCAGATAACCAATGCCGAGGCGTGCACGGCGATACATCGGCATCCGTGTAATATCGAAGCCTTCGAGGCTGATCGAGCCCTGATCCGGTCGCACCAGACCCGTAATCATGTAGAAAGTTGTCGTCTTTCCGGCGCCGTTCGGCCCCAGTAGGCCAACGGCTTCACCCGCACGAACGTCAAGACTGACGTATTTCACCACCTGGCGACGGCCATAAGTCTTGCCGATCCCGTTGACGACCAACTTGTGCGTGGACGCTTCTTCTTGCGACGCAGGCTGATCTGCTTCCAGGCCCGGAAATCCGATCGGTGAAAAAGGATCAAATGTCACAAAAAGGGTCCATTCTACAAACGCCGACCATCTCGCGGTCAGCGATATACTTCGATTTGATACTATATAGCGCGAAAAAGTTTAGTCGGTCTTGAGATTGTTGGGCTTCAAACGCACTTTTACACGGCCGGAAGATTGAGCTTCAAGATCGGCCTTACCGGTCTTCAGGTTGACCGTGAGCTTATTCCCCGTGACCTGATTTGGTCCCTGCGTCAGGGTTACCGTCTGGCCCGTCATCACCATGATTTCGCTTTTCATGTCGAAGTTTGCGCGATCACCAGTGGCAACCTGATCTTTGGAAGAAATGTAGACGCTGCCGTAAGCTTCAAGTCGCGAGATATCCTGACCACCGGACCCAACGCCACTTGAAGTGCCCGCGCCCGTCGCTGATCCATCATAATAAACCACGAGCTTGCGGGTTTTCAGCTGAGATTCTCCCTGAACAACGACAACGTTACCCAAAAAAGTTGCCTTGCTGCTCTGGTCTTCAACCTTCAACTCATCAGCTTCAATTTCGATGGGTGCACCGTCATTCGAACCAAATCCGGCGAAGCCATCGGAAAAAGTCTGTGCGACGGCCAGATGAGCACCTGCAAAAAGGCCAATCAAAGCACAAAGCAAAATTCTCAGCATGAACGCCTACCTGTTTCGTTGGATCTATTCTTCATCGTTCTTCGGCGTAATCACCATTCGAACGTCTTCTTTGAAAATGGCAATACCAGCTTCCTGATCATAGTCGAACTTCTTTGATCGGATACTGCCATTTTCGGAGTAAATCGTAATTGGAGAGCTTGTGTCCAACGCACCGGTTTTCATGTCAACGAACACCTCGGACATGTCTACGGTGTAGCCCTCACTCCACTCGACCTGCAAACCCTCAAAGAGCTTCAGGGTCTCCTCAGCCGAATTGTAAATGCCTTTAGTTGCGACAATGTCGGCTTTCTGAGTAGCGGAAAGGCCAATACTGGCCTGAATGGTTTCCAGGTCGATGATTCTTGGATCACTCAGGCGCTGGATGGCCCGCACGGCCTTCACCTTGTAAGAGCGATCACCATCATGGCCAGACAGTTCCGGGTGGTCCATAACCAACCCGTCCATGCTCAAACTGATATTGCTGATGCCAAGGTTGGACAACATGTTGAACAGCACGATGGTGCCCACCATGCCAACCAGAATCAGAACGCCAGTGGCCGGCAACATGAAACGCAGTATTTTGACAAGAAGACTGTGGCGCCGCGCCGTGCGCTGCACCGGGGATTCCAGTCTTTTGTCCATTGCCATTGCCATCGTTTTAATAGGTCCGTGTATCGCTCAATGAACTCTGCTCTCAAGAATGAGCGAAGATGTCATTCTCGTCCCATCCCTTGAGATCCAGCTCCGCGCGCATC
The DNA here is from genome assembly GCA_013373445.1 of Paracoccaceae bacterium. Taxonomy (GTDB): domain Bacteria; phylum Pseudomonadota; class Alphaproteobacteria; order Rhizobiales; family Stappiaceae; genus Roseibium. Next base: position 37,537 of record JABXHV010000059.1, read on the forward strand.
GGAAGAAAACTGAAGCAGGCTTCCGCCATATGGGTGCGGCCCTCGCGCTCCAGCATGAATTGAAGCTTTTCGCGCAGCTGGTGCAAGTGCAAGACGTCAGATGCGGCGTAGGAAAGTTGGGCATCCGACAAGGTATCAGCCGCCCAATCAGAACTCTGCTGCTGCTTTGAAAGTTCAACATTCACCAATTCGCGTGTGATGTCCTTCAGACCATGACGGTCGGTGTAGGTACGCACCAGCTTGGAGGCAATTTTGGTGCACCAGACCGGTGCGACCTCAATTTCGAGATACTGTCTGAGTACGGCAACATCAAAACGCGCAAAATGAAAAATCTTCGGCTTGCCAAGGTCTTCGAACAACGCCTTGAGATTTGGCGCTGCCTTCTGGCCCTTGGCAATCTGCACCACATCGGCACTGCCATCGCCCGGAGACAGTTGCACAACACACAAGCGATCCCGATGCGGATTCAACCCCAAGGTTTCCGTGTCCACCGCGACAGCGTCCACATCTTGATAGGCAGACAGGTCGGGCAGATCATTCTTGTGGTAGCGGATCGTCATTGTCTTTGTTGGCTCCGTCAGTGTTGAAAGCAAGGTTCAGTTCAGCCAGGGCAGATTGTCTTGCAGATATAAGGTAAAATCAGGACTTTATAAGACGATTTTACCTGAAAAAGGTTTAAGAGCTCTGCGCAAGAAAAGCCACTTCCCAGAACAGCTTTTTTCGCTCCTGCACAAAGTTTGGCGCACTGACAGACGTCAAGGCCGATAAAGCCTCAGGACGAGGAGAGTTCGGCAGCGAGCCCGGCCAGCATGGCGGTGCATGAATCCAACTCTTCCGCCAGCACAAATTCATCTGCCTTGTGCGCGCGGCTCATGTCGCCTGGCCCGCAGATCACGGTGTCGATCCCGGCTCCGGCGAAAAGACCTGCCTCTGTCCCGTAAGACACCGATTGCACCGCCGCAGAGCCGGACAGTTGCTCGGCCAATGCGATCAGCTCTGTATTCTCCGTCGGCGCCAATGCCGGATAGCTGGAGAGAAGTTGTGAAGACACACCCAAACTGCGCCCCTCCTCTTTTGCAGCCCGGCCCATCTCGATCTGTTGCTCGACGAGGATCTTCATCACACCACCCGCATCGACACCCGGCACCGTCCTGACCTCGATATCGACGACACAGTTTTCCGGAATAATGTTGACTGCGCTTCCACCAGACACAACTCCGGCGACAACGGTCGTAAAAGGAGGATCAAACCGATCATCTCTCGGACCCGTCTCAGCCAGACCAAGCGCAAGCTTGCGCGCATGCGTGATCAGGTCGGCGGCAGGATAGATCGCATTTTCTCCCAATCCGGGCGTTGAACTATGTGCCGATTTACCTTGAAACACGAAGGACCTTGCCTGCTTGCCCTTATGGGCCAAGACCGGTTTCAAACCGGTCGGCTCGCCAACCAGACACCCGAGGGGAGACGTACAAAGGTCAGGCAACTTTTCGATCATGTGCGGAACGCCGCGGCAGCCGATTTCCTCGTCATAAGAAAATGCCAGATGGATTGGCCGCGAAAGCCCGCTTGATTGAAACAGTGGCACGCTTGCAAGGACACACGCGAGAAACCCTTTCATGTCGCTTGTCCCGCGGCCAACCAGCCGTCCATCGGTTTGCGTCAATTTGAACGGGTTGCTTGTCCAGGGCTGGCCTTCGACCGGCACCACATCCATGTGCCCGGACAAGATGTAGCCCGCCTTGTCGCGCGGGCCGATGGTTGCAAAGAGATTTGACCGGCCGGCATCCGGACCCGGCAGGGTCTCGACAGGTACCCCAAGCCCTGACAAATAGGTTGAAATCCAGTCCACCATGCGCGTGTTCGCATGGCCTGGAAGCACGTCAATCGCGACAAGCTCTGCAAGGATATCAACAGCAGATAGGCCTCTGGCGTCCGAATGACCGGAAATACGATTTGTCATGAATTGCGATCTGGAAAGCGGGAGCGAAGCATTGCGGCAGAATAGGGCTTCGCCTCTCTACCCGCAAGGAACCATCGCGCGAGCACCCGTAAGGCACAGATAAAGCGCTGAAACTTTTTCCGGAATAAAGACAAAGAAAAACCGGCACAAAGGCCGGTTTCTTTGAAGTCCTGGAAATTCCAGGGGAATTTGGTGCCCAGAAGAGGACTCGAACCTCCACACCCTTGCGAGTACCAGCACCTGAAGCTGGCGCGTCTACCAATTCCGCCATCTGGGCTTAGGCCGCGCTTTTACGCAGGCGCCATGAACTTGTCAATTGCCCTAATTAAAGAAAGTGTAGCAATATGGGTAACGCTGTTGAAATCCCTTCACAGGATGCCCTGCAGGGTCTAATAGACTGACTATCACGCTTGTTGCACAAGCTCTCTTTGGACGCGATCAGGAGCACACGGCATGTCCAACGCTCTCAATGGAAAACTTGTAACAATTTTTGGTGCCTCCGGCTTCCTTGGGCGACACATCGTTCAAGATCTGGCTCGGCGCGGATACAGAATCCGTGCAGCCGTGCGTCGCCCGGACCTTGCGACTCATCTTCAGCCGCTTGGAGCGCCCGGCCAGATCATGCCGATTCAGGCGAACCTGCGCCACCCATGGTCGGTTGAACGTGCTGTGGAAGGTGCGGATGCCGTCGTCAACGCAGTCGGTATTCTGGCGCCTAGCGGCAAGCAGACTTTCGATCACATCCAGGCAGACGGCCCGCGTCTCATCGCCGAGGCTGCACTCAAAAATGGCCTCAAGGGTATTGTGCATCTGTCTGCCATTGGTGCAGACAGCGCCTCAAAGTCGGCCTATGCGCGCACCAAGGCCGCTGGTGAAGCTGGTGTTCTCGACACACTGCCAGACAGTATCATATTGCGCCCCTCCATCGTCTTCGGGCCAGAAGATGATTTCTTCAACCAATTTGCCGGCATGAGCACGATTGCTCCAATCCTGCCGTTGATCGGTTGCGGCGTAACCAAATTCCAGCCTGTCTATGTTCAGGACGTCGCCAAGGCCGTCGGCGCAGCGGTCGAGGGCGACCTCAAGGCCGGCGCGACTTATGAGCTGGGCGGACCTGATGTTGCGACCTTCAAGGAATGCCTTGAGTTGATGCTGAAGGTGACCGGCCGCAAGAATGCATTGCTGCCCATTCCCTTTGGCTTGTCCAAGCTGATGGGTCACGTCATGGGCGCATTGCCGGGCGCACCACTGACAGCAGATCAGGTTGAACTGCTCAAGAGCGACAATGTGGTTTCAAAAGCTGCGAAAGACGCCGGCCTGACCCTGGACGGCATCGGCATCAAGCCCGCCTCGATGGCCGCAGTTCTGCCAACCTATCTCGACCGGTTCCGCGAGTTTGGTCAGTACGACGCGCATAAGACTGCGTAACAAGCTTCAGAAATCGAGCCATCAAATGCAAAAAGCGGGCGCATCATACGCCCGCTTTTTTTGTGCTCACATCAATTCTCTCGGATCTTAACCGACGAAATACAAACCGGCGAAGCCAGCCAGTCCGACGGCTATGCGCCACCAGGCGAACACCGAGAAGCCGTGCTTTGATACGAAGTCTAGCAGTTTCTTGACGACAAAGAATCCGGCAATAAATGAAGTCACAAAGCCAATGGCGATGATTGTTGCGTCATCGGCCGACAGCACATCCCGGTTCTTGTAGAGGTCATATACGAAGGCACCGGCCATTGTCGGCATGGCGAGAAAAAAGGAAAACTCGGCGGCAGACCTTTTGTCTGCGCCAAGCAAAAGCGCTCCTGCAATGCTCGACCCAGATCGCGATACGCCGGGCACCATTGCAAGGCACTGGCAGAACCCGATCTTGATGCACAGGCTCAAAGGATAATCGGTGACGTCATGATAGCGCGGTTGAAGCGGCAGGCGGTCAATCCACAGCAGGATCACGCCACCAATCAGCAAGGTCGAACAAATCAAGGCAGGCGATTCAAACAAGACTTCCTTGATGAAACCGTGCGCCATGACGCCTATAACAGCGGCGGGCAGAAAGGCAAGCAGAATGCCGGTGACGAAATGCCGGCTTCTTGGATCTGAGGGCAGCGAAATCGCCAGCTTCCAGAGCCGCGCGAAATAAACGCTCAGGATTGCCAGAATTGCACCGAGCTGAATCAACACCTCAAAGGTCTTTCCGGTGCTTTTGAAGCCCAAAAAGTGTCCCAACAACAAAACGTGACCAGTGGAAGACACAGGTATGAACTCGGTTAATCCTTCCACAACACCAAGGATCACAGCGTTTACAATGGTTTGCTCTTCCATGAAGTCTCCGAGAAGCACGTTCTAAGGTGGGCATATGGCCGTCTTATAGAGACCTTATACAGTCATTTCAAAAATGCCTGTATGAAGCTCGATACATCAATCCCTTGATAACCACTGTCAGGACACAATTGCCAGCTATCGCGCATGCACAAATCGCCAAATTGCGACCACATCACAGGTTTCTGACAAGCTTTCCATGCTGACCCTTTATCATCACCCGTTTTCACCATCGTCCAGGTTCTTGCGCCTCATCCTGAATGAGTATGGCGCAGAGTTTGAATCCAAGATTGTGAACCCTTGGGAACGGCCAGCAGACTTGTTGATGCTCAACCCGGCCGGCACAATTCCAGTTCTTGTCGAAAACGACGGACCAGCGATCTGCGGCGCAACGCCGATCATGGAATACCTGGATGAAACGCGCGGTTACTCCCTTGCCAATCGCCGATTGATGCCCGACCACCCGGAGGCACGCGCTGAATGCCGTCGTCTGGTAGATTGGGCGCTCTTGAAGCTGGATGGCGAAGTGATTGGGCACCTGGTACGCGAACGCATCTACAAGCAGGTGATGCCGAAGTCGGCTGGTGGTGGTGAGCCGGATTCTGCTGCCTTGCGCGTTGCGCGCGCCAATATTCCGCATCACATGAAATATCTGGAGTACCTGGCCGCATCGCGTAAATGGCTGGCCGGTGACCGATTGTCATTCGCAGATTTTGCGCTGGCGGCAGAACTTTCTTGTGCCGACTACCTGGGCGAAGTGCCCTGGAAGAATGAAGTCAACGTCAAGGAGTGGTATGCTCGGGTTAAATCACGACCAAGCATGCGCCCTCTTCTGGGAGAGAAGGTGCTCGGCATGCCACCCTCACCCACTTACGCGGATCTGGACTTCTGAAACCTGGACAACAAGACCCATCCCGGCTCCAAAAGCCCAATGAGCGCTTTCTGGCTTCATTGAATGCCAAAGCACTGGCCCTTGGCTTTGACGCGCTGAAGGTGACCGGCGCAGATTCCATTCCCCATGCTCCAGAACGCCTGCAGGCCTTCCTTGACGCAGGCTACCATGGCTCGATGGGCTGGATGGAAGAAACGGCAGACCGCAGAGCAGATCCGAATGTTCTTTGGCCTGAGGTCAGGTCCGTGATCATGCTGGCCATGACGTATGGACCAGATGACGAAACAGATCCCCTTGCGCATTTGAGCGCCCCCGAAACGGGCGGAATTTCCGTTTATGCCCGCAACCGGGACTATCACGATGTCATCAAGGGAAAGCTGAAAGAACTGGCCAGTTTCATCGTTTCACGTGCGGGCGGCGACGTGAAGGTCTTCGTCGACACGGCACCGGTTATGGAAAAGCCTCTGGCAGAGGCTGCCGGTTTGGGCTGGCAAGGCAAACACACCAATCTGGTGTCCCGACAAATCGGTTCCTGGTTCTTTCTCGGCTCTATCTTCACCACACTTGAACTAGAGCCTTCAGGTGCAGAGGCGGATCACTGCGGTTCTTGCCGGGCATGCCTCGACAGCTGTCCGACCAACGCCTTTCCTGCACCTTATCAACTCGACGCACGGCGCTGCATCTCTTATCTGACAATCGAACATGCCGGATTGATCGACCGTGACTTGCGCCCCGCGATTGGCAACCGGATCTATGGCTGCGATGACTGCCTTGCGGCTTGTCCGTGGAACAAGTTCGCCAAAAGCGCAAACGAGGCAAAACTCGTGGCGCGCGAAGACCTCAAGGCGCCTTCCCTTGAACACCTCTTGAGCTTGGATGATCCACATTTTCGAACGCTCTTTTCCGGCTCCCCAATCAAGCGTATTGGCCGTGACCGGTTCATCCGAAACGTTCTGATTGCAGTTGGCAACTCTGGCCTGCAGCAGTACCTGCCAAAAGTCCTGGAGCTGATGAACGATCCAGCGAGCGTTGTTCGGGGCAGTGCGGTGTGGGCCTACAGGCGCCTGGCGGATCCGATCGACGAAACCATCCGGACCAAACATCTTGCAACTGAGAGCGATCCACTTGTGCGCGAAGAGTGGACTGCAACGCTGACCGGTTAGGCGGCTTTTCCCAGAAGGTCTTTGAACCCTTCAATGACCTGCTCGTAGACACGACGTTTGAATGGGACGATCAGGTCTGGAAGCTTGGAAGCATCTTCCCATTTCCAGGTAACAAATTCGGCGGAATGTCCATCGGGTGGTGACACGACATTGATCTCGCTTTCGTCACCTTCAAAGCGCAACGCGTACCATTTTTGCGCCTGCCCGCGATGCTTCTTGCCGCGTGATGAGTTTTTGCGAACCTCTTCAGGGTAATCGTAGCTCAGCCAGTCCTCGATTTCGCCGATCACTGACACCGATTTGATGGACGTTTCCTCGTAAAGCTCGCGCAGAGCGGCAAGCCTTGGGTCTTCATCAGGGTCGATGCCACCTTGCGGCATCTGCCAGGAATACTGATAGTCAGACTTGCCAGCACCATCGTCGCGCTGACCAATCCATACCTGCCCCTTGTCGTTCAGGACCATGACACCAACGCAAGGGCGGTATGGCAACCCGTCAATTTCCGCCGGGAAGTTCTTAAGGAACACGCTTTTCTTGCTCACGAAACTCTACCTGTCGATTGTTGCGCTGACTGGGACCAGAAGAAGTCCACGCTCTTCAAGATCTGCAGACCATTCCTGCAGCATGCGCACCGTAATGGGCAGAGCGGATCCGGATGCAACTGCGATACCTTTTGCACGCGCGATGCTTTCAAGCTGCAGAAGCTTCACATTTATCGCATCTTCGCGCGGCACATCATCCAGAACCACATCCACCATGCTGAATGGGGTGATGGTGTCCAGCGCCACTTCCGGAGCGACACTTCTGGTCGATGTCCCGTTATCGACGAACATCAATCCGCGGTCACGGATCTTTTCCATGAGGAACTGGATCGACGGCAATGTTGACGTGAAGCGAGCGCCCATCTCGTCGATCACGCCGACGTAGTTCGTCGCCCGTGTCAACAGCCAGGCAAAGCGATCCATCAATTCGCCAGGGCGCTGACCGACGAGCAGCGTATGCGGTCCGGGATCATTGTCCGGGTAATCAAAGGGCTCGAGAGGGAGCTGCAGCAACAATTCATGGCCCTTGGAACGGGCATTTTGCATCCAGCGGTCCAGATTGGCGCCATAAGGTGCCATGGCAAACGTCACGTCCAGCGGCAGGC
>JABXHV010000005.1 GCA_013373445.1 Paracoccaceae bacterium
CGCAGGTTGGCCTCGACCATTTCCTTCTTGGCGATGCGCGCTTCGCGTTCGCCTTTTTGAACCATTGCAACGATCTTCCGGAACTCGGTAATTTCGAGACCAGTTTCCGTTGCGAGCGTCTGGATTTCCTGACGCAGTTCACGGATCATATCCTTGTCTTTGGCAACAAAATTCTTCCAGCCGCGGCTGGAAAGATTGGCCACCTTGCGCAGCCAGTTCGGGTCAAGTTCAAAACCCTGGTACTGTTTGAGGAAGTCCGCACGGTCGACATTGTAGCTATCTGCCAAACGCAGCAGACGGCCTTCATATCCCATCAGGCTCTTGTTGATGTCGTAAAGCTGAGCAACCAGATTCTCAATACGGTTCTGGTTCAAAGACAAGCTCTTCACGTCGACAATAATGTCTTCCTTGAGCTTCTTGTAGCGACGCTCCTGGGACGGTGACAAAGTCGTGTTGGCGAGCTTGTTCTCAACCAGCTGATCCTGCAAACGGCGCAGCTTCTTGTAGTTGTCGGCAATGTTGTCGAACGTCTCAACGACTGTCGGCTTCAGCTCAGCTTCCATGGCGGACAACGAAACGTTGGCTTCAAACTCATCGTCGTCATCATCGTCGGAGTCGCCGTTACCCTCGGAGCTCTCGCCTTCCGAGTCGGACTTGGCTGGCGCCTCGTCATTCGCGGCAGGACTTGTGTCAGACGAACCGGTTTCGGCGTCGTCGTCATCATCTTCGTCGTCATCATTTGCACCGCCAGGACCCGCCTTGCCGTCAGGTCCGGCATAAGTGGCTTCCAAATCGATGATGTCGCGCAGCAAAACGTTGCCTTCGTTCAGCTCGTCGCGCCAAATGATAATCGCCTGAAACGTCAATGGACTTTCGCAAAGTCCGGAGATCATGGCCTCGCGGCCAGCCTCGATGCGCTTCGCAATTGCGATTTCACCCTCACGAGAGAGAAGTTCGACCGACCCCATTTCGCGCAAATACATGCGGACAGGGTCGTCTGTGCGATCAGTCGGCTCTTTTGCCGTTGTCGCCTTCGCAACAGAAGTCGTTCCCGCAGCAACAAGCTCGCCACCTTCGGCAGCTTCTTCCTGACTGTCTTCGACTTCATCTTCTTCGATCACATTGATGCCCATATCGGACAGCATCGACATGATATCTTCGATCTTCTCGGAAGAGACCTGCTCGGAAGGCAGGACTTCGTTCAGTTCTTCATAAGTGACATAACCGCGTTTCTTGGCGGTTCTGATCATCTTCTTTACGGCTGCATCCGACAGGTCGATCAGCGGGCCATCAGCATTTTCGCCACCACTGTTCTTCTGTTCTTCGTCTGCTTTTGTCGCCTTAGATACCATCTTGTGCTCCAGACCTGCGGCCGTTGGTAAGCCGCACCGCGCAAAAATTGCTTCTGCCCGGCATCATCCGTACGTCATTCGGGGTATTGACGAGACCGGACAATCAAAATTCCTCAATATTGGGTTTTAGCTCTGTGTCCCTTAAGCCTCGATTAACCGTGAAATTTTTTTAACTTCGCGAACAAATATCGCGCTCCATAGACAAAACTTCAGGTCTCGCGCAGGGAACGTCACCCAGCACAAAGCTACACAGAATAGACAGCGTTTCATGAGATTCATCGCCGGGGGCATCTATGCCCATCCCTGGCGTCTTACGCTGTAGTTCCTTATTTAGCTCGACGTTTGCGATTCGCAAGTGTGATTCGCTCTCGGTCAATCAAAAACGATAGAAAAATGTACTTTTTATCGATTTTTATGGCTTCAAGCTCCGAATCACAGAGCTCTGAACCACCAACCACACCTCTAAGGCCTTCAAAATCTGGATTTCCGGTTAGGCGCTTGCAGAAGCGACGCTCGGCGCAATCTTGATCTGGCGTGCTCGTTCCGCAAGTTCCATTTCCTCGCGTGCACATTCTTCTCGGCGACGGCTCAAGTCTTGAGTGAGCGCCTGAATGCGGCCCCATGCGGCTTCATCAAACTCTGCGTCGCTCATTTCCATTTCACGCTCCAGATCCTGCTCAAGTCCTTTGAGCTCCAGCACATCGAGAAAATGCAAAAAAACAGCTTCGACAAAGTCCTCCGGCGGATCGTTTCTCAGCAACGGAAAGCGTTGCATCAATGCGGAGAATGTTCCCATCTTGTGGCCGGAACCAGACGCAAGGCCGCTATCTTCAACCACCTCTGCCAGGAGCTGATGCAAAGGCTCATCAAGAGACGCCACGAGTTCATGCGCAGTAATATGATCCATGTTGTTGACGAGACGACAAAGCGCATCGCGAAAACGAGCATGCAGGCTTTCCGAAAACCACAAGGCAGCGACACGTTCCAGATGATGGTCCAACAGCTGAGGATATTTGACGAACATCCCGCAAACCAATCGCTCGATGCCAAACATCGGACTGTCTGGTGCGGATACGCGTCCCATAGTCCCAAGTCCGGCGGCTCCAGATCCAAGACCATTGCCTGAACCAAATGAGCCATCCTTCGACTGACCGTTCTTAAAGACACCATTGCGACGCGAAAGATTAAAGAAGAGATTTGAAAGCTTGAACTTTAGATCAAGCTGGTACCTGCGCTTGACCCGCCCATCACGAATACTCTCGATCAGGTCATCAAAACGCTTTTCCAGGGCGGCCTTGCGTTCAGGCGTATCCAGTCGGGAAACGGAAATCTCCCGCTCCCAAACGACTTCCGACAATGGCTGGGCCTTGGACACCTCGGCCTCGAATCCGGCGACACCCTTTTTCTTGAGCAAGTCATCGGGATCCATGCCGTCGGGTAGAAAGCAGAACTGGAAGGAATGCCCACTCTTGAGCACCGGCAAGATCCGATCGATGGCACGATGCGCAGCAGACACACCGGCCGCATCCCCGTCGAAACAGATCACTGGCTCTGGAGCAAACTTCCACAGCCTCAAAATCTGATCTTCAGTGAAGGCGGTACCAAGAGACGCGACAACATGCTGGACACCGGCCTGCCACAGGGCGATCGCGTCCATGTAGCCTTCCACAACAACAGCCTGCCCGGCCTTGTAGGCCGGTTCACGCGCCCGGTGAGCGTTGAACAGCATGATGCCCTTGTGAAACAGCGGCGTTTCCGGAGAGTTCAGATACTTCGGTTGCCCGTCTGGCAGCAAGGTTCGCCCGCCAAAAGCAACCACTCGGCCACGCTCATCATGGATCGGTATCATCAAACGACCGCGAAAGCGATCATAGGTTGGTCGACCATTGTCCGGCTTGATCAGCAAACCGGCCTCAATCATCATCTCTTCAGAGACATCCTTGGCCGACAAATGGGTCTTGAGCGCGTCTCGTTGATCAGGCGCATAACCGAAGCGGAACTCTCGAAGCGTCTCATCACTCAGACCACGCTTTTGCGTGTAGCTCCGCGCATCTGTTCCGCGCGCACCGCCAAACTCACTTTGAAAGAAAAAGGCCGCCATCTCACAAACGTCAGCAAGACTCGCACGCTTTTGCTCGCGCCGCGCGGCCTGCGGATCGGGTGCAGGCAATGCAACACCAGCCTGCTCTGCAAGGCGTTCAACGGTTTCAGGGAAGTTGAGACCCTCGGTCTCCATCACAAACCGGAAATGATCTCCAGACGCACCACAGCCAAAACACTTGTAGCGATTTCGGCGATCATCAACGTGAAAGCTTGGGCTTTTTTCCTGGTGAAAGGGGCAACAGGCCCAAAAGTCACCCTTCCCGGGCTGCGTCTTGCGTCGATCCCACGTGACCCGCCGTCCGACCAAGTCAGACAAGCTCAAACGAGCGCGGATTTCATCAAGGAGACGATTGTCGAAACGCATGGTGCCTGCTGACGGTTTTCATACGCCACTTTTTAACTTCGGAGCGCGTTACCTAGAAAGGCAGACGTCACTCGTCAAGGGCGTTGAGAACACTCTATCAGTCAAGTCTTGGTACCGGAAGACAGCGACCTTGATCAAAGCCGCATTTGGATCGATCAGTCTTTGCCATCCAGACGCAACAGACCACGCATGACACAGGAAGCCTGCACGAAGTCCATTTGGCCGGGGTATCGTTCCTTGAGTTCATTCATGCAACGGCCGATGTCGCGCAGTCCTTCGGCATTGAGATCATGAACCATCTTCTCGCACAGGACTTTCATTTCGTCCTCGGCGATGCGCTTCGGCAAAAACTCGCGCAAGACTTCGCACTCGGCCTTTTCAGCACTGGCCAATTCCAATTGACCAGCCTCTTCATAAGCAGCTGCAGATATCTCTCGTTGCTTGAACATCTTGCCAAGGATTTCGAGAATTTCTTCATCAGACACGCCATCGCGACCGCCATCACGTGCGCTGGCATCCCGATCCGCAATAGCGGTCTGGATCAAACGCAACATTGATTGACGGCGTTTGTCTGTTGTGCTCTCCGCATCTCGAAGAGCCTTAGCGATCTGTTCGCGCATGCATTACCCCACCTAGCATTGGGAACGGATTGTAATCGGCGTTTATATAATTTGCACGCGGCAAATACAAACTATTGATTCCAATGGACTTTAATTAATCGCATCAATGTTGACGATTCGAACACCTTCCCATAGAGTCCGGCGCTTAATGCAGATGGTCTTTTGGCGGTCCAAGTTCTGGCCGCACATGCCTCCCCTGCAGGGCTGACGTCACCAAACAAACCTGGACAAAATTTATGACGACTGCAGATGCATGGTCAATCAAACCGGCAACCGCAATACTGGTGCTCGCCGATGGAAGCGTGATTGAAGGCCAAGGCCTTGGCGCAACCGGCGACGCAGTCGGTGAGGTTTGCTTCAACACAGCAATCACCGGATACCAGGAAATCCTGACGGATCCATCCTATGCCGGACAGATCATCACCTTTACGTTTCCACACATCGGAAATGTCGGCACAAACGATGAAGACATCGAAACAGTCGACATGGACGCGCATCGTGCAGCCCTTGGCTGCATCCTGAATGCCAGCGTTACCGACCCTTCAAACTACCGATCCGGCGCAAATCTGGGCGACTGGATGAAAAGCCGCAATCTGATCGGTATTTCCGGCGTCGATACCCGTGCGCTAACAGCCTACATTCGCGAAAAAGGCATGCCACACGCTGTCATCGCCCATTCGCCGGATGGAAAATTCGATATTGAAGCCCTGAAGGTGAAGGCAGCAGCATGGTCAGGACTGGAAGGCCTTGACCTTGCAAAGGACGTAACCGCCAGCGAACAGCACGGATGGACCGAAACGCCATGGCAATGGAATGAAGGCTACAGCAATTCCGACGGCAAGGAATTCAACGTTGTCGCCCTCGATTTCGGTATCAAGCGGAACATACTGCGCCTACTGAAAGATGCGGGCTGCAATGTAACAGTGTTGCCTGCCAGTGCATCTGCCGATGACGTCATGGCGTTGAAACCAGACGGACTGTTCCTGTCGAATGGCCCGGGCGATCCAGCTGCAACAGGCGAATATGCCGCGAAGACCATCAAAACGATTGTCGATGCTGGCGTACCGACGTTCGGAATTTGCCTTGGACACCAGATGCTGGCACTGGCTCTTGGCGCAAAAACCAAGAAAATGCACCAGGGCCATCACGGCGCAAACCATCCCGTTCATGACCACACCACCGGAAAGGTGGAAATCACCTCCATGAACCATGGCTTTGCTGTCGACACAGACACTTTGCCTGCCGGTGTTGAAGAAACACATGTTTCGCTCTTTGACGGTTCCAACTGCGGCTTGCGCCTGCAGGATAAACCTGTCTTTTCCGTCCAGTATCACCCAGAAGCGTCGCCAGGCCCGCGAGACAGTCATTACCTGTTCCAAAGGTTCGTCGACAACATGCGCGAAACACGAGCCAAGTAACAGACGTCGCTTGCTTTAAATCTGGCGACAACAAATGCCGACTGAATCAAAAAAACCGACCTGTAATGGGTCGGTTTTTTTAATCTTAAGTTCAATATTCGAGAACAAAAGATCCCTAGGCTGCTCCGTGCCAAACTGCACAAAACATACCAATGTCTAGAACGCTGTCTCCGCTGACGCTTAAGCGGCCTGGCTGCCGACGAGTTGGTCGAGAGATTTCAATACGCTCTCAACTTCTTCAACCTGCTCGTCCAGCATCGTTTTCTGCTCGCGCAGCATCTCTTGCTGCGAAAGGCAAATGCTACGCAGTTCGCTCAGTTGCTCACCACGTGGCGTGTCACCTTCAACCAGTTTGATGACGCGGCGAATTTCAGTAAGCGTCAAACCAATCTTCTTGGCCTGCAGAATAACGCGCATACGCCCGACGTCACGCGAATTGTAGAACCTGCGAGCCCCACGACGAACCGGGTGCAACAACCCCTTCTCCTCGTAAAAACGAAGAGTACGAAGAGTTACGCCAAAAAGTTCCGACATCTCAGAGATCGCAAGAACCTTGTCATCGTCAAAATCGACGTTAACGGGTCCAGCGATATCTGGCGCGACAACCATGTTTGCTGTTACGTTGTTCATATTTCTTGCCCGATATTTATAATTACCCAAGACAAGGCGATCTGGATGGCAATCAGCCAACACTCCAGACGCACTTGCCCTGAATCCCACACACGAATTCTTAAAGTCGCGCGAGCCCCAGCACCTCAACACCCACAAATGAGATACTAATTTAGGACTCACCCTCCATCACACGATCGTGATTATTACACTAAACCTCCTGCATGTGGTTATCTTTTTATGTCATTTTTTTATCATTAAGCGCTAAAATACGATAAAACACCCGATTTTTTATGTATACATTATTCGATTTCGTTACATTGACGCAGTATCAATTCACAATTACGTAAATTACGAAAAATAAATCAACCAAATATTGCTTTAAAGAAATAGATTACCTAGGGTTTCGCCAAAATAAACAATTGATTTCAATACAACTCACACAAAGTAAAGCTGCCTAATCAAACAAACATCACCTTTACGATGCGGACAAAATCGGAAGTATTGTTAAATTCCAGTCAAAAATTTTACCTCCCCATCATCTGGATTTATCAATCGTTTAATACAACTTATACTTACATAAACACTCGAAACGTATCGCTCCCAAGATGTAGGTTACGCTTCATCATTTGAGACTGCGCCTCAACTGGTTCGGAGACACGCCAAACCAACGCTTCGCTGCCCGGGTGAAATTTCCCGGAGCTGAAAAACCGAGCTTATGCGCAATTTCCGAAATTGGAGTTTGGGTACTCATCAACAATTCCCGCGCCAAATCACAACGTATATCGTCGTGAAGCTCTTGAAACTTGGCCCCCTCCTGCGCCAAGCGACGCTGAAAAACCCTCGAGCTCATACCCAATTCACGCGCAACCCGATCAACGCCAAGATCCTGGGATGGCAACTCACTTAGGATCATGTGTTTGACGAAACCAACAAATCCGCCTGTGTCCCTGCCTTCAACAGCGCGCCGCTCACACAGCTCAACAAGCACCTCGAACAACTCTGGATCAGAGGCTGGATTGGCTCGTTGCATTCCTTCCCGAGAGAAAATGAGGCAGTTTCTAGGTTGTTCAAAAAAAACATTCGGCCCGAAAACGCGCCTGTAAGGAACCGCACTATCAGGCACTGGCCGCATCAGATCGACCCTGAGCGCTGTCACCCCCCGGTCGAGGAACCCGTCCCGCAGCCTGCTGGACACAACAGCTGCAAAGCGATCATTCAACTGAGTTGCATTAACGACGAGCGGCGAGAACTTCCAGGAGAAGATGACGCGCTCCCCCTCCAAATCAATCTGGCAATGATCGAGATCTATACCCAAGCCGCCAAATTTCTCGGTAAGTTTGAGCGCCGCAAAGGCGGAAGGAGCATATCGCGTCGCCAAATACAAAGCACGCATGCCACCAGCTGCATGTGACTGCGACCAGTTCAGCGCAAATGCCGGATCCCTGAACTTTTCAGCAAGATACTCGAGAAACAACGCATATTGAGGAAGAGAGTAGTAGCGATCTTGCCAGTGATCCCGGGGGCCGACCATGAACCCGAACTCATTGGCCAGCTCAACTATATCATGGCCGTTGTCCGTCAAATACCGGTCAAGATTCAGCACCGCACTTCCATGAATGCGCAGTCGCTTTGTTCTATCCAATTGTAAAGTGGACGTGTGCAAGTTCAGTTCTTAACCCGTTCAAAAGGACCACTTGGGAGCGCGTGGTCGGAATAAACAATGCACAACGAAATTAATTTCGATTATTTGCCAAACTATATACCACTGAGTTCGGTTTGTCAGACTAAAATGTTAATTTTTGCTAACCATTTGGTCAAAAATGCTCGCACCAAAAGCCAAAACCTGTAGAACCGCCGTTCGCCTAACGGTTAAAGTGCGCCCGAACAACGTATACATCGGCGCCCTAAAAAATGTCGGAATTCTCTAAATGCCGGCTAAGCATAAGTTTTGAAAGAAACATCTGCAGATATGTCAGAAATAGGAATGACCGCAGAGCAATTTCGCAATTGGCGAAAATCGCTTGGCTTGAAACAAAAAGACGCGGCAGATCGGCTTGGGCTCAAGAAGCGTATGATCCAGTATTATGAAAATGGTCAACGCGACGACCGGCCCGTAACCATCCCGAAATCGATTCGTCTCGCCTGCTTTGCACTCTCCCAGGGAATCATCGATTTCAATGGCGAAGCCACCGCAGCGACAGATAACTTCGATACCATGTTGTAGAGCGGGATTTCACAATCCTGAAACACGCATTGCTTGTCCACGCATGCTCTTTGGAAAAAGAAGAAAAATATCCGGCCGCTAGGGGTTCCTTCTTGCCCTTCTTTTCCCTATAACACGCGCTCAGCCGACATTGAAACCTAATCAGGAACGACCAACCCTGCGCGCGCTCTACGCGACCAGGGAACGGACGCTGTGAGCCCCATGCCAAAACGTACTGATATCTCTTCCATCCTCATCATAGGCGCCGGACCGATTGTTATCGGCCAGGCATGTGAGTTTGACTATTCGGGAACGCAGGCCTGCAAGGCGCTGCGAGAAGAGGGTTTCCGCATTATCCTGGTCAACTCCAATCCGGCCACCATCATGACCGATCCGGAATTGGCGGACGCTACATACATCGAGCCAATCACGCCGGAGATTGTCGCCAAGATCATCGAAAAAGAGCGC
>JABXHV010000147.1 GCA_013373445.1 Paracoccaceae bacterium
TGATGAAGGTCTCCGACCCGATCATCTTTGGTCACTTCGTGTCTGTGTTCCTGAAGGACGTGTTTGCCAAGCACGGTGACACCCTGGCAGAAATAGGCGTCAATCCGGACCTCGGTATTGGTGATCTGGAAGCCAAGATTGCCAAGCTGCCGGCGGAGAAAGCCTCTGAAATTCAGGCTGACCTGAAGGCTGCGCTCGACAACGGACCGGCCATGTACATGGTCAACTCCGACAAGGGCATCACCAACCTGCACGTTTCTTCCGACGTCATCATCGACGCCTCCATGCCAGCCCTCATCCGTGGCGGCGGCAAAGGCTGGGGTCCGGATGGCAAGGCAGCCGACGCGGTCTGTGTAATCCCCGACAGCTCCTACGCCGGTGTTTATGATGCGGTCGTTGAGTTCTGCAAGAAAAACGGCGCACTTGATCCATCCAAGATGGGCACTGTTCCAAACGTCGGACTGATGGCGCAAAAGGCCGAGGAGTACGGCTCTCATCCGCAAACCTTCAAGGCCCCTGCGGATGGTAAAATACGCATCGTCGATGCTGCTGGAACAACGTTGATCGAACATGACGTTGAAGACGGCGACATCTGGCGCGCCTGCCTGACCAAAGATGCTCCGATTGCCGACTGGGTCAAGCTCGCCGTCAACCGGATGCGTCTGTCTGGAATGCCTGGCATTTTCTGGCTCGACAAGAACCGCGCCCATGACGCGGAACTGATCAAGAAGGTTGAAAAGTATCTTCCTGACCATGACACCAGCGGCCTTGATTTCCAGATCCTCAACCCAAGCGAAGCGGCTGCCTACACCACAGCCCGTATTGCGAAGGGTGAAGACACGATCTCGATCACCGGCAACGTTCTGCGTGACTACTTGACCGATCTGTATCCGATCCTCGAAGTCGGTACATCAGCCAAGATGTTGTCCATCGTTCCACTAATGAATGGTGGCGGCCTGTTTGAAACAGGTGCTGGTGGATCGGCGCCGAAGCTGGTTCAGCAGCTGCTCGAAGAAAACCACCTTCGCTGGGATTCATTGGGTGAATTCTGCGCCCTCGGTGCATCCCTGGAGCATTTGGCGGAAACCAAGAACAACCCGAAAGCCGCCGTTCTGGCCAAGGCGTTGGATGACGGTATTGGCAAGTTGCTCGACAACAACAAATCGCCTCGCCGCAAGGTAGGTGAGCTCGACAACCGTGGCTCACATTACTATCTGGCAGCCTACTGGGCCGAAGCCCTGGCAAAGCAAGATGAAGATGCCGACTTGAAAGCGCATTTCACACCGATCGCAGAAGCTCTTCTGTCCAATGAAGACAAGATCGTTGGTGAATTGAACGGTGCACAGGGACCTGCAGTGGACCTGGGTGGCTACTACCACGCCCCGGACGAGAAAGTTGCACAGGTCATGCGCGCCAGCGCAACCCTGAACGAAATCATCGGCTGATCATCAGCTCTGAACAAATTTAAAAAGGCGGCCTACGGGTCGCCTTTTTTATTTCCCTGAACCATTTGACTTCAAAACAAAAAAGCCCCGCAGAAACTTCTGCGGGGCTTCATCTAACTTAAGAGATCAGAACCGATCAAAGCGTTTCGAGATAGGCCTCGATAGCTGAGATTGCGGCATCCGCCTTTGCACCGTCAGGGCCACCGGCCTGGGCCATGTCCGGGCGCCCACCGCCACCGCGACCGCCAAGGGCCTCAGAGCCGATCCGCACCAGATCCACCGCGCTCACCTTGTCTGTCAGGTCTTTGGTCACACCGGTAACAATGGCTGCCTTGCCATCGTCAGCCACATTGATCAGAACGACAACGCCAGAGCCGACCTTGGTCTTGGCTGCATCGGCAAGACCCTTGAGATCCTTCGGATTGATACCGTCCACGACGCGGCCGACGATCTGGAAGGCGCCAACGGACTTGACCGCATCGCCGCCTTCACCGCCGCCGCCCATGGCGAGCTTTTTCTTTGCATCCGCCAGCTCTTTTTCAAGTCGCTTGCGATCTTCAACCAACTGCGAAACACGGCTTGTCACATCGCCAGCTCCGACTTTTAGGAGACCGGCAAGTTCGCGCACACGTCGATCCTGTTCGTCCAGGTAGGCTCGTGCTGCATTTCCGGTCAGCGCCTCAACGCGGCGCACACCCGCCGCCACAGCACTTTCACTGACGACTGTCACAAGACCAATGTCGCCGGTCCGCTGCACATGGGTCCCACCACACAGTTCAACGGAATAGGCCTTCCCAGCCTTATCACCCTTGACTGCGGTTCCCATCGTCACGACCCGAACTTCATCGCCGTATTTCTCGCCAAACAGCGCCATTGCGCCACTTTCAATCGCATCATCAACGGCCATCAGACGTGTTTCTACGGCGCCATTTTGCAAGATGATTTCATTGGCAATCGATTCCGCGGTCTTAAGTTCTGCAGGATCCATCGGCTTGGGGTGTGAAAAGTCAAAACGCAGTCTGTCGGGCGTTACCATCGATCCCTTCTGCGCTACATGTGAGCCCAGCACTTCACGCAAAGCTTCATGCAGCAAATGAGTTGCCGAATGGTTTGAACGCACCGATGTCCGGCGCGCATGATCAACGATCAGTTCAAGCGCAAGATCAAACTCCAGAGTGCCCTCTTCCACCTCAACATTGTGGACGAAGAGGCCGTCGGCCTTCTTTTGCACATCGGTGACCCGAACCTTGACGCCGGGCGCGATCATCGTCCCCATGTCGCCAACCTGGCCACCAGACTCGCCATAAAATGGCGTCTGGTTCAAGATCACGCTGCCGGATTGGCCTTCGGAAAGTGTTTTTACTTCGGCACCATCGGCCACAAGAGCCGTCACGACGCCCTCGGCCGTCTCGGTATCATATCCGAGGAACTCAGTTGCCCCGAGCCGATCTTTCAAACCGAACCAGACGGTTTCGGTCGCCGCATCCCCAGAACCGGACCAGGCAGCACGCGCCTCTGCCTTCTGACGTTCCATTGCAGAGCTGAAGCCATCGGTATCGACGGTGATACCGCGCGACCGCAGGGCATCCTGTGTAAGATCGAGCGGGAAACCATAAGTGTCATAGAGCTTAAACGCGGTTTCGCCGTCCAGCTCACCACCTTCCGACAGATCGCCAGTGGCAGTATCCAGCAGGCCAAGTCCGCGCTCGAGCGTCTTGCGGAAACGAGTTTCTTCCAACTTGAGTGTTTCTTTGATCAGCGCTTCAGCACGAACAAGCTCGGGATAGGCCTGACCCATTTCGCGGATCAGGCTGGAGACCAGCTTGTGCATCAACGGTTCGCTGGCGCCCAGGAGGTGCGCATGGCGCATGCCACGGCGCATGATCCGGCGCAGCACATAGCCGCGCCCTTCGTTCGATGGCAGAACGCCATCGGCAATCAGGAAACTTGAAGAGCGCAGGTGATCAGCAATCACCCGGTGGCTGGAAACCGCAGCTCCCTCGGCTTCAACGCCGGTCGCATTAACGGAGGCAGAAATCAGCGCCCGGAACAGATCGATATCGTAGTTGTCATGAACCCCTTGCATCACCGCAGCAATGCGCTCAAGACCCATACCGGTATCAATCGACGGCCGTGGCAGATTCAAACGCTCTTCGAGCGTCTGCTCATACTGCATGAAAACCAGATTCCAGATCTCGATGAAACGGTCACCGTCTTCCTCAGGAGATCCTGGAGGTCCACCCCAAATGTGTTCGCCGTGATCGAAAAAGATCTCAGAACACGGACCACACGGGCCGGTGTCGCCCATCGCCCAGAAGTTGTCTGACGTCGGAATGCGGATGATCTTGTCATCGGACAGACCAGCGATTTTTTTCCAGAGTGTCGCGGCTTCTTCGTCTTCCGAATAGACTGTGACCAGGAGCTTATCGACCGGAAGGCCGAATTCCTTGGTAATAAGGTTCCAGGCCAGCTCAATCGCCCCATCCTTGAAATAGTCGCCGAACGAAAAGTTCCCCAACATTTCAAAGAAGGTGTGGTGACGTGCGGTATAGCCGACATTATCCAAATCATTGTGCTTACCACCCGCACGCACACACTTCTGGGAGGTGGTTGCGCGCACATAGTCGCGCTTTTCCAAACCTGTAAAAACGTTTTTGAACGGCACCATTCCCGCGTTCGTAAACATCAAGGTCGGATCATTGCGCGGCACCAATGGGCCGGATTCCACGACCTGATGGCCGTTCTTGTTAAAGTAGTCCAGAAACGCGGATCTGATTTCATTGACGCCGGTCATTGGGTCTCGCTTCGCTCCTGCCCTAGCTGCCTGTTCATGCAGAGGAAAAATCTTAAAAGGCGTCGGCCTTATTGAGACCGATCATAGAACAAGCCTTTTAGCTTTCCCCCATCGCTGTGTCCAGAAAGGGAGCTCGTGAAAGCCATCATTCAGGCAAGAATTCGTCAGTACGTCTTCAGATTAGTCGATCTCCTTTCTTGCCGGACCTTTCACTCCCCCCGAACCGAGGCTTCGGCAGATCGGCGGCTCCGCATAAAATAGGCAAAAGAAAACCCCTCCGACATTGTCGAAGGGGTCTCAAAATAGCCTTGGCTTTCACGCGCCTGTTGAAAGGCAAGCCGACTGCAGCCAATCAGGCCTCGTCATCACCATCATCATTGTCACCACCGGTAGGATCAATGATCTGCTCAGCAATCAAACCGGCATTTTGACGAACGGCCAATTCGATCTCTTCGGCGATCTCCGGGTTGTCACGCAGGAACTGCTTTGAGTTCTCACGTCCCTGCCCCAGACGCTGACTGTTGTAGGAGAACCAGGCTCCAGACTTTTCAACGATATTGCCTTTGACACCCAGATCGATCAGTTCGCCCATCTTGGAGACACCTTCTCCATAAATGATATCGAACTCAACCTGACGAAATGGCGGAGCAAGCTTGTTCTTGACCACTTTCACCCGCGTCTGGTTGCCGACCACTTCATCACGATCCTTGATCGCTCCGATACGGCGAATGTCGAGACGGACAGAAGCGTAGAACTTCAGCGCGTTACCGCCGGTCGTCGTTTCAGGCGAACCGAACATCACACCGATCTTCATACGGATCTGGTTGATGAAGATCACCATACATTTTGAACGGGAAATAGAAGCCGTCAGCTTGCGCAGCGCCTGACTCATCAAGCGCGCTTGCATGCCTGGCAGGCTGTCGCCCATCTCACCTTCAAGCTCGGCCTTCGGCGTCAGGGCGGCGACGGAGTCAATCACCAGAACATCAATTGCACCTGAGCGCACCAATGTGTCGGCAATCTCAAGCGCCTGCTCACCGGCATCCGGCTGCGAAATCAAAAGATCGTCAATATTGACGCCCAACTTGCGGGCATAAATCGGGTCGAGCGCATGCTCAGCGTCGATGAAGGCGCAAATACCACCTTCCTTCTGAGCCTCTGCGACCGTGTGCAGGGCAAGGGTGGTCTTACCGGACGATTCAGGTCCATAGATCTCGACAATTCGACCTCGAGGCAGACCGCCAATTCCAAGGGCTATATCCAGTCCAAGTGATCCGGTCGACACCGACTGAATCTCTACCACCTGGCCTGCACCAAGTTTCATGATAGAGCCTTTTCCGAAGGCTCTCTCGATTTGCGATAACGCGGCGTCTAGCGCCTTGGTTTTATCCATCTGGTTGCTCTCTACGAGACGAAGTGTACTTTGCGACATGGCTTGCGTTCCTTATTCCATGATGGACCTGCCAATTCAAACACAGACTTTGTACCACTTTTGTTCTCATTTGACAAGACGGTGCAAATTATTGAAAATATGTAATAAAATCAAAATGTTCTATTTTTGATCTCTTTTTCATGAACAAAAAGTGACGTTAGGTAAACTTTCAGGTCTACCACTTTTAACAAAGAATCATCGCTGCGCCCGACCTTGTACATTCAAGCCCTGGACTGATAGGCAGAATGCAAAGCGCAGCGGCTTTCATACGCACTGCACACTCGAACATTTTTATCTCACCAGAACCATTCGTCTTGTCAGGCCGTCAACCAATGCCCAGCCCCGAACACCAAGGCTCCAGCCTTACAACTCCAAAGACGCAGCTCCCCGAAGCCCTGTGCATTGGGGCAATCCATTGGGATACCATCGCTCATGCGGAACAAAAGGTCCTCAGAGAGACATCGACCCCGTCCAAGCTGAAGCAGAAAGCGGGCGGAGTTGCCACAAATGTTGCGCGTGCGCTGGCACGGCTCGACGTATCGGTGACCCTTCTGGGAGCCACCGGAAATGACCCTGCGGCCAAGGCCATTGAAGACCAGCTACAGGCAGAATCAATCAAGACCTGTTTCTCAAAACGTTCCAGCTTTGCAACCGGTCAATATCTGGCGCTACACGATCCGGACGGAGGTCTGGCAGCAGCCTGTGTGGATGACGCAGTCTTAAGAACCGCACCGTTCTCAACCTTTGACGGACTCGCAGATAAAGCGCCAGGAGCAAAACTCTGGTTTGTTGATGCCAATTTGACCGAAGAACATCTTGAACACGTCGGAGCACAAGCGCGCGATGCGAAGGTGCGTCTCATCGCCGATGGCGTGTCCAGGGCCAAAGTCGCTCGCCTCAAGCGCATTCTCAAGGACATTCATTTGCTGGTTCTCAATTACGACGAGGCAGAGGCCCTCGTTGGCAGCTTTGAAAATACCGTATCTAACCGCCATCCCCATGGCCCGAGAGAACTGCTCGAGGCCCTCGGCACTCTGGGTGCAAACAGCATTCTGATCACCAACGGCAGCAAGCCGGTACACGGGCGTCAGAAATTCGCCAATGGTGAAACGATCCTCTTTGAACGCACGCCACCTTCAGCCAATATCGTTGATGTCACCGGAGCCGGAGATTCATTGATCGCCGGCACAATCGCGTCCATGTTGCATCAAGGCTTAAGCGCGCAAAGCGATAAAGATCTGAAGGCTCAACTTTCTTATGGTTTGGAAGCGGCCCGTCTGACACTGGAAACAACTGGAGCCGTTTCGGAGAGCCTGTCTTTCAAGTTGCTGTTTGGCTGACCTGTCCATGCTTTAGCGGGCAGTGTTTGGTACAAAACAGGACATAAACCAGTTTCAAAGTGTCACCTCGACCTTCACCACACACATCTTTATAAGCAAGAAAACTTCACTCCCGTTTTCACGACAGAAAGTACCTACCCGTGTCCCTAGCCGACCTGATCGCACCAACAGATGAAATCCGCACTGCGCTTGCTGAAGGCAAACCCGTTGTAGCGCTGGAATCCACGATCATCACCCATGGCATGCCCTTTCCCGACAACGTAAAAACAGCGCAGACCGTAGAGGCGGATATCAGGGCCCAGGGTGCAATTCCGGCAACGATTGCGGTCATGAGCGGCAAGATCCGTATTGGTCTTAGCGAAGAAGATCTGACACGCCTCGCACAGGCAAAAAATGTCATGAAATGCTCGCGCGCCGATCTGGCGTTTGCAGTTGCCAGCGGCAAGACCGGCTCCACCACAGTGGCAGCAACCATGATGGCTGCACAACTCGCCGGTATCAGCGTGTTCGCCACCGGCGGTATCGGCGGTGTGCACAAGGGTGCTGAAACCAGCTTCGACATCTCGGCCGATCTGGATGAACTTGGTCGCACGCCAGTTTGTGTCGTGGCAGCAGGTGCCAAGGCCCTTCTCGACATCCCCAAGACACTGGAAGTCCTGGAAACACGCGGCGTCCCAGTTGTTGCTTATGGCACCAGCGAATTGCCGGCCTTTTGGTCAACAACCAGCGGCCTGAAAGCGCCGTACCGTCTCGACAGTGCCAATGAGATTGCAAACCTCTTGAAGACCCGCGACGTGCTGGGAGACCATGGCGGCGTGCTGATCGCCAATCCGGTACCCAAGGAAAACGAGATCCCCCAGGATGAGATGAAGGCGCACATCGACGCGGCCATCGCCCAGGCAAACGCCAAAGGCATTTCAGGCAAGGACGTGACGCCCTTTGTCCTGGGCGCCATTCTCGACCTGACCAATGGCCGCTCACTCGTCACCAATATTGCGTTGGTGCGCAACAACGCCCGCTTGGCCGCGCAAATCGCCATCGCCTATGCCAACAGCTGATGACCTTGTAAAAAAGGTCCTGAATCTTGCACTGAAACAGTACAGATGATCCGGGACCTGCAACAAATAAGCATATGAGCGTGCGCTAGAACACAAAATCGTTCTTTTCTGCCTCAACACTCTTTAAGGTAATTGACTTGGGTCACCGTCCTTGCCCTATTTGGCGCAACGGAAGGTTGCTCCTTTGGAGCGCTCAACGACCCTTCAAGTTATTTTATGGGGAGACCAGGAATGTCCGATACTGCGGCAAGTGAAGCCAGCGCAACTGCTCCAGCCACCACTTTCAGTCCATTGCAATATCTAGATCGCGCACTGACAAAGCTCCGAGACCTCGGTCTGATCGCGGAAACAGAGGCTGATGCGCCAATCAACGCGCTCCTGGAGCAGATCTCCGACCTGTCTCCTGACAAGGTTCTCGTGATCACCCGCACCCTCGGACAGGCCTCCCATTTCAACGAGATCGTGCGCACCCAAGTCCAGCAAATGGACATTGGCGAACGATATGAGGAAATCACGGAATCGTTCAACTCAATCCGTGACGATGCAAAGGCCCTTGTCGATCAGCTGGCTGACGGCAAGATTTCTTTCACCGAGAGCCTTTCAAATAAGTGGCGTGACATGCGCCGTGGAACAATATCAGACCGCTTCGACGACATTCGCTCAACCTACAAAGACGTTGCGAATGCCACCAAGGATCAGATCGAACGCGAACAAACCATTTTGAACGCTTACCGCGATTTCCGCGGTGCTCTGAAACAGGCAGAGGTTCTGGCGCTGGAAATCCTCAGCACAGCAACCGGCAAACTGAATGCAGCCAAGGCCGCTCTCGAAGCAGCCTCTTCAGAAGTCGCAGCCTTCACCGGAGACAACCCTGCAGACAAGGCACGACTGGAGCTCGCACGTGATGAGCGCCTGCGCGAAATGCAGGATGAAGAAAAGCGCTACCAGATTTCCAAGGATCTGTCTGACAATCTGACCATCGGGTACAACACGTCTGAAATCATCATGGCGCGCCTGATGCAGACAACCAACGCCAAGGAACGCGTCTACGCCCAGTCTGTCAGCTTCTTCTCTACCAACGAATCCGTTCTCACTGCTCTCAATGCCTCCTTCACCGGCCTTCAAGGGCTGCATGAAAGCACAGAGACGCTGAATGCAATGAAAGACGGTGTAAACAAGAGCCTTGAGACGCTTGCCGAAATTGGCGATGCTGTCCAAAAGGCTGCGCTTGAAGCAGGCTATGGTCCAACCGTTCAGGCCGCCTCTGTCAAGAAACTGGTCGATTCAGTCGTCAATTTCCAGGTTCAGTCACGCGAGATCATCAATGAGATGCGCGAGATGTCGACCAAAAACTCGGAAGAGATCCGCAACGCGGTCGAGGACGGCAAGCGCCGTCTTGCCAAATTGGCGGCAGAAGGCAATGCCTTGCGCTGATTAGCGCAAATAGAATGATGATAGGAGGACCGGAGATTTGCGCCGGTCCTTCAGACATTTTGATTTATAGTTTTGTACGGGAGATCCGTCTGACATGGCCGGCAGGGCACAGGCACCACTTGATGACATCATGATGGCCATGGACGTGGTCGACACGTTGCGTCACGAACAAAAGATGGTCGAAAAGGAACTCGGCTCAGAGGCACGCGATGAAAACATGATCGAGCGCCTGCGGCAGGTCTATGCCTCCCAAGGCATCCATGTTCCCGACTATATTCTGGAGGCCGGCGTTGAAGATCTGAAGCGTGATCGGTTCGTCTATCGCTCCAACGCTTCCGGGTTTCAGCGTTTTCTCGCACTTGTCTATGTGACACGCAGTACCTGGTCAAAGCTCGTCGTCGGGATCACAACCGCCCTCGTCGTGATTATTGTCGCCTGGCAGTTTCTGGTCGTCGCTCCGCGTGAACGGGCCGCCGAAGCGCTTCGCGTCGAATTGACCGAAGGCATCCCGGCTCGTCTCAACGAACTCAACAATCGTATTTCCGGCCTGACATCCGACACCAGTGTTATGCTGGAGGCCCAGCGTCTTTTGGAAGATGGCCTGACCGCTGCTTCCGACAAGAATGTCGCCAGCGCACGCAAGGCAAGTACAGACCTTGAAAACCTGGCCAAGAACCTGGCAGCCGCCTTCGAGGTCAAGATTGTGTCACGGGAGGGTGTGCCGACCGGCGTCACAAGAATCCCCGACGCAAATTCCAAAGCCAAGAACTATTACATCGTGGTCGAGGCCGTCGATCCGGACGGCCGGGTGATTGAACGCCAGGTCATCTCCGAGGAAAACGGTGAGGCGACAACCGTAACAATCTGGGCCCAGCGTGTCAGTCGATCAATTTTTGAAAGAGTACGCAAGGACAAGGGCGACGACGGCATTGTACAGGACGCCGTCTTGGGTACGAAATATCGCGGAGAAAAGGCAATCGATTGGGAAAATGGTGTTCAAAAGGGAGCAATTACAAAATGGTAAGCGCATCTCTGGATAAGGCCCTTCATGCGGGTACCCCACCATTTGCCAAAACGAACAAGGTCAGGGAGATCCAAAGCTCATGTTGACTGGACGCCAGACCCTCGCCAGCCTCGATCAGGCTTTGGGCGATCTTAAACGCGAAGAATCTGAACTCAGCACCCGCATAGAACGCGCCACACGTTCCATCAGCGATATTCGCTCTCACCAGGGTGACCTGTACAAGGACCTTGCCCGTTTTCATCTGGATGACAGCAAGGCCAGCTTGTTTGACGGACATATGGATAAGTCCACACAAGAAGCCAAGCGGATCATGGACAAGCGCGCTCGTAGCTTCAAGGTACTGGGCGAGCAGTTGCGCGAGAAAGAATCCCGATACGCCTTTTTGCAAAAGCGCCGTGCAGGTCTTGCCGAAGAATCAGAAAGCACATCAAGCCGCATGGATGATCTGCTCGATGACATCGATGCGAAGCTGGCCAATGATGCAACTTTCCTGAAGCAAAAGAGCAAGACTGATCATGCTCTGGAAACTGCCCGCGCAGCCAAGTCCAAGGCAGAGCAGGCACAGCACGACATGGATGAAAAAGGCAAGGCCTACGAGGAAGATCGTTTGTTCATCTATCTGTGGACACGTGACTTCGGCACACCTGAATACAGGACCAGGGGCATCATACGGACGCTGGACACTTGGGTGGCAGGCCTGATTGACTTCGAAGAGGCTCGTGCCAACTACTCCCTTTTGACCCGCATCCCCGATCAATTGGCGCGCCATGCAGAGCGCTGTGAAGAACTGGCTAATGCCGAGCAGGAAAAACTCGCGCAGATGAGCAGGGCCGCGCTGACCGAAGCAGCCGGAGAAGACCTCGGCGCCCGCATTGATCATCTCGACAATGAAATCATCAACATCGACACTGAGATTGAGGCCCTGGATCAGTCCATCGACACACTGAAGGAGGCCATGCAATCCTTCACTGACGGTCAGGACAGCGACTTTCTAAAGGCTGAGGAACAACTGGCCACCTCCCTCAAATCGGAAGAGCTGAAAGACCTTTGGCGCCGCGCCATTGCGACCCCCTCCCCTGAGGACGAAAAGCTCGTACGGCAGATCGAAGACATGAATACCCGCATTGAGGAACTGGAACGGGACATACGTCAAGACCGTCAACTTCAACGTGATATCACGCGCCGCCGTTCGGAACTTGGCAAGGTCACCCAGCAATTTCGCCGTGGCGGCTATGACAGTTGGGAAACCACCTTCTCCGACAACAGCCTGACCACCGTGCTATTGGGCGAGCTGGTGAAAGGTGCAATCAGCGGCGCCGATTATTGGGCCAGAGCGAAGCGCTCCCACAAGCGGCGTAAACCACGCGGTGGACGTGTCGGGTTTCCAGGTGGCGCTGGCCTTCCCGGATCAATGGGCGGATTTGGCGGCAGTTCACGTGGCCAGGGTCGCTCGCGCAGCAGTGGCGGCAGCTTCGGCGGCGGGGGCTTCAGCAGCGGCGGAAGCTTTGGCGGTGGCGGTTTTAAGACCGGTGACACTTTTTGACCGTCTTGTAGTCTTAGAGAAACGCGTTCGACATAGACCCGTCGTTATAGACATGAAATGACGCGCAAGCGTGGCTTTTTGAACCATTGTTCGAGAGGTCGGCAGCCACATGCATTTCGAGTTTATTAACCAGGTAATGGTTGCATTTGCCTCAACAACAACAAGAACAACAATTAGGACGCTAAGGATTGGCCATGCAGAAACTGCTCGTTATCGCGCTTCTTGCCGGCCTGACTGCCTGCCAGTCAGGACCAAGCACGCGCTCACTCAGTGGACAACCTCAACTCACTGTTTCGAACAATAGTCAAAGCGTCATTATCGCCGCTCCGCCCGAGGCCGTCCGAGGGGCTCTGGTGGCCAGCGCGACGAGAAAGGGCACTGCCATTGTGCAGGACAGCGCCAACATGGTCGTTATGGAGCGGGTCCTGATTGGTGAAAACCCTGCGCTTGATTCGCAATTCGGACCGTCCGACAACGGCATTCGGGTCATCCGTATTCGTGTACGCTTCACCGGAACCGAGTGCACCACAACAGCGGTTCAGGACCTTGCCCTCGTAAACAATGTTCGAACAGCACTTGAGCAGAGTTTTGCAATGCCTGGCGATGCCAACACACAAAAGAGCTTGCAGGGCCTTAAGCGCTCTGCCGAGAACGCCAGCAAGTGTAAACGCCTACTCTGACCCACAGATTCAATTGGGTCAGGACCCAACGACAAATAATCAAAGAAAAGGGCCCGATCGGGCCCTTTTACATATCAAGCGTTCACTGCCGTCAGTCCTTGGAATTCAGGACTTCCTTCACGGTTGTCGCCAATTGCTTCAACGTGAATGGTTTCGGCAGGAAGAAAAACTTCTCATTCTCAGGAAGGTTTTCCTCAAACGCATCCTCCGCATAGCCAGAGACGAAAATGATCTTCAAATCGGGACGGGTCTTGCGCAATTCCACCAGCAGCGTCGGACCATCCATCTCCGGCATCACAACATCGGATACCACAAGGTCCACGTCGCCCCCGGTTTCCTCCATGACTTCCAGAGCTTCCGTGCCTGATCCTGCCTCGTGGACAGTATAGCCCCGCGATGCAAGTGCCCTTGCAGCAAAGGCACGCACCGCCTCTTCATCCTCGACCAGCAAAATCGTTGCAGAGCCGGTCAGGTCGGCGACGGCCTCAGGCAAAGCTTCCTGTTTAACTTCAGGTTCTTCCACGAATTCGGGAATGTGACGTGGCAGGAACAGACGGAAGGTAGTACCCACATCGACTTCACTCGTGCAGAAGACAAACCCACCAGTCTGCTTCACGATACCGTAAACAGTCGAAAGGCCGAGCCCTGTGCCCTTCCCGACTTCCTTGGTGGAGAAGAACGGATCGAAAATTTTCTCCATGACGTGGGCTGGCATGCCGTGGCCGGTATCGCTGACTTCGATCAACGTGTATTCGCCGGGAGGCATCCCGCGCGTGTTCTCGTATTGGGTTGATTCCGCTTCATTGACGTTGGACGTCGCGATCGTCAGCTTGCCGCCATCAGACATCGCATCACCGGCATTCACTGCCAGATTGACGATCACCTGCTCGAGCTGGTTGAGATCAGCCATGACTGGCCACAGATCCCTGCCATGAACCACTTTGAGTTCGACTTTCTCACCCAGCAAGCGATCAAGAAGGATAGAGAGATCGGCAAGAACATCATTCAAGGACAGTTGCTGCGGACGCAGCGTCTGGCGACGTGAGAACGCCAAGAGCTGACGCACCAAACCGGCTGCCCGGTTCGCGTTCTGCTTGATGTTCATGATGTCCTGGAACGACGGATCAGTCGGACGATGGCTCGCCAAAAGAAGATCAGAGAACCCGATAATGGCTGTCAGAACGTTGTTGAAATCGTGAGCAACACCGCCAGCCAATTGGCCGATCGCCTGCATTTTCTGACTTTGGGCAAATTGGGCTTCCAAAGTGCGTTGTTGAGTGGTCTCCAGCGCATAGACAATCGTAGCCTCGCCGTCTCCATCACCGTCTTCGACAGCTGAAACGTAAAAGGTTGCAGAACGCGGATCCGGGTCATTGTTGAGCGCGATATCAACGGGCGCAATTTCACCAATCCCGCTGGCTGCGGAAGCCAGGATCTTTGAAAGCTCTTCGCGCGCGTTTTCAGCAACGAACTCTTCGAGTTTTGGCGGGCCGTCGCTGTCCTCAACAGAACCGAACAACCGGATAAACGGCGCATTGGTGCGCAGCACCCGGCCTTCAGCGTCAAGAGACGCAATCGCAATCGGGGTGTTGTTGAAGAAACGCGCAAAGCGCACTTCAGCAGCGCGTAGTGCTTCTGATGCTTCCTCGCCGCGCGACCGATTGAGAACCAGCGTACGGCTGTCGCCCGGCAAACCGTTTTCACCAAACGGCACCCGGTGCAGAAGACGAACAGGAAAGCTGCGGCCATTGCGAGCAATGAAATCGAGATCAAATGTCTCGCTCTTCACCTCACCTGCCTGCCCTTTGACAGACCTGATCAACTCGGTGCCGTCGCCCCGAATGACCGTTCCAAGATCAAGGTCGCCGGAGACGAATTGCGCCAGGTCATATCCAAGCCAATCAGCCAGTGTCGCGTTCATATAGACAATCCGCGCCGATCCGTCGCAGGAAAAGAAACCGGCGGGCGCATGGTCGAGGAAATTGATGACCCGCTGCAGTTCCTGGAAGGAGTTTTCCTGCTCCACACGATCGCGGGTGATATCGGCGATCTGCCAGACAGTCAGCTTGCGGCGTCTGCCTGCGCTGTCTTCATCCATATACAGTGGACGCACAGAAACACGATACCAACGCGCGCCGCCATCAGCGCGACCCAGCGGCACTTGCATACGCACTTCTTCTTGCGCCTTACGCCGTTCGCGCATCGCCTGGGAAAGGCGGAAGATCGCGTCAGCAGCATCCGGGTCGTTGGAGAACACGCGTTCCACGGCCCAAATATCGGCAGCCGTCTCGGCGCCAGTCAGAACTGCATAGGCCTCATTGGCATAGATGAGCCGACCATCGAAATCGGTGATCAGTGCGCCATCTTCAAGAGAATTGAGAAACGCAGAGGCGACCGGATTGCCCCGTGTCGAATTGCCCAATTTCAAGAAGCCAATGGCTCCGGCGAACAGGCAGAACACACCGACAACGGCCAGTACGCCCAGCAACGCCAAAACGAACGGTTGCGACTGCTCCTTGCCAAGAACAGCAAAGGCAGCAACCGCGGCAACGAGTGCCAGCGCCAGACCAATCAGAATCCAGATATTACCGGACTTTTCTGGCCGGTCGATCATTGGCTCATTCGATGCGCCATCCAGATCAAACATTCACAAACTCCCTGGCTCGAATCGCTTTGCCGAGCCATTCCCAGCATTCTCTGCCAGGTTCTGAATTTCAACCAAATTGGTCGCGTTATGAACGCCAGCTCGCACGCTTGCGCATCCTGAAGACGAAGCCAATAACCTCAGCAACCGCCTTGAAGTGTTCTTCAGGCACTTCGTGGTCAATTTCAATCGCCGCGTAAAGGGCACGGGCAAGCGGCGGATTCTCAACCACCGGAACATCAGCACCCTTGGCCGTCTCACGTATTTTCAATGCAAGGGCATCAATACCTTTGGCAAGACAGATCGGCGCTGGCATGCCCTGTTCGTATTTCAGCGCCACCGCGTAGTGCGTCGGGTTTGTGACCACAACTGTTGCCTGAGGCACGGCTGCCATCATGCGCTTGCGGCTGCGTTCCATACGCAACTGACGAATCTTGCCCTTGATGTGAGGATCACCCTCTGTCTGCTTGTATTCTTCCTTGACCTCTTGCAGCGACATCTTTTGTTTTTCCCACCACTTATGGCGTTGGTACAAAAGGTCTGCAGCCGCAACCACCGTCATGACTGCCAGGATTGCTCCAATCAGCTGCAGAACAAGGACACGTGATTCCACAAGCAGAACAGTGATATCCGCAAAGATGATAGCATCGGCCTCATCCTTATGTGGCCAGAGCACCGCAACCATAAGGGCGCCCACGACCATGATCTTGAACAGGCCCTTGGCAAAATTCACCAGGCTCTCGCTCGAAAACAAGCGCTTGAAGCCGGAAATGGGTGAAATTTTCGACAACTTCGGCGTGATAGGCTCGGTCGACAAGACTGGTGCGTTCTGCACCAGGTTCCCTGCAACAGCCATAACCAAAAGCACCAGGAGCGGCACGCCGATGATCAGTGCTAGCGACTGGCCCGTATCACGCCAAAGCACACGCAGAGCCAGACCATCCACCGGAATATCATGCGCATGTTCCAGAAAATGACGCAGCAATCCACCAAGAGACCCCACCACCGTTGGCGCGAAGATGGCAATCATCAACGCTGCCCCCGCAAGCGCAAACCAGGTGCTAACTTCTTGCGATTTCGGTAGGTCCCCTTTTTCTCGCGCATCGGCGAGCCGTTTCTGGGTGGGGTCCTCGGTTTTCTCCGAATCGTCGGAACCTTCTGCCATTCAGCCCTCTCAGCCTAGCGTGAACTTCCCGATCGCCATTTCGAAATGCCCGAGATAGACGGTCATAATCGTTGACAGCAGAACCAGAAGAAGCCCCAGCCCGATCGCAATGTTCACGGGCATGGCAATAAAGAAGATCTGCATCTGAGGCATGAGTTTGTTCAACAAACCAAGCCCGAAATAGAAAACGATGCCGACCACAATAAACGGTGCACTCAAGCGCACCGCGACGGAAAAAACACCCGCAAACGTCTGTGTTGCCAACTCGGCAAAATCAGCCAAAGGCAACCAGGATCCCGGGGGGAAAAGCGTGAAGCTGTCATGAAGCGCAGCAATCACGAGGTAGTGCGTGTCTGTAACAAAAATCAGCGTAATGCCGAGAATTGAAAGATAGTTGGCCACCAAAGTGCCCTGTTGGCCTGAATTCGTAACATCACCGCCAAGGGCCATCGCCAAGGACGACTGACTGGCGATGATCATGCCCGCCGTTTGCAGCGCTGAAGTGATCATCTTCGCACAAAGTCCGATGGCAAACCCCAAGAGAAGCTCGCCGCCCAACATGATCGCCAACTGCATCATGTTGTTCAAAAGTCCCGCTGGATAACGATCCTGAATAACCGGATAGAGCACCAGCGAAAGCAAAAGCGCTATCGTCAAACGCATCCGCACAGGAATCGACGATTCTCCCAATGCCGGGAGCAACATCACCATCGTACCGACCCTTGAAAAAATCAGCATGTAGATGGTCACGATTTCCGGCAGAAACGAGAGCTGTATCGTCAAGCGCTACCCCTGACTAGGTGGCCGGCGAGGCAAGGATCATCTCCCCGACACGGGCCGTAAACGCTGCCAACACCTGCCCCATGAACGGCAGTGTCAGCAACAAGGTCAAGAAAATCGCAAGGATCTTCGGAACGAACACAAGCGTCATTTCCTGGATCTGAGTCAGCGCCTGGAACAGAGCGATGATCACACCTACTACGAGACCTACCAACATGGTCGGTCCTGCAATCAGGATCATCGCCCAAACACCCTCACGCGCAAGATCAAGTACTTCACCGCCGGTCATGGCCTGCTATCTCGCAACTCTTAGATCGGCATCCTCATGATCTCTTCATACGCAGAGATCACTCGGTCGCGGACCGATACCATGGTTTCCAATGCAACTTCCGTTTCGGCAATCGCAGTCACGACGTCCACGACATTCGTCTTGCCATCGACCATCGAGAGAGACTTGGCTTCCATGGAATTGCCCTGATCAACAACATTGTCGAAGCTGCTTTTCACCAGTTCGCCAAAATTCACACCGCCACGAGTGGCAACTTCCTCAGCATTGTCATCAACCTGGCGCGCCAGGCGCGCAGCCATTTGATAAGCGTTATTTGCAACTGCCGATGTCGACATGGGCTTCTCCAGTTCTAGCTTTTCCGATACGAGGCATCAGAAGATTGCGCGGCTTAGCCCCGCAGAATATCAATGGTCCGTTGGACCATGCGCCGGGTCGTTTCGATAACGTTGAGGTTTGCTTCGTAGGAGCGCTGCGCTTCTCGCATATCAACGCTTTCGATCAGCGTGTTGACGTTTGGTGTCTTCAGGTACCCTTGTTCGTTTGCCGCCGGGTGACCTGGTTCGTAACGCTCCTCAAACGGGGTCTTGTCATAAACCACCGGTCCCAGACCCACGGTATCGCCTTCAATTTCCTTGTCGTACATTGTCTTGAAGGTCGGAATTTTCCGTCGATAAGGCTCATCCTCCGGCGTACGGCCGATGGAGTCTGCGTTGGCGATGTTTTCTGCGATAACCCGCATACGTCCGTTTTGCGCACGCAAACCAGATGCGGAAATCATCAGGGATTTCATCAGATCCATAAGTAAGCCTCCTAAAGTCGGCGCGTATGATCAGCCGCGCGAAATTGCCGTTTTGATCAGCCCAATGCTGCGTTTGTAGAGCGTAGTGGCAGTCTGGTAATCCATCTGGTTCGCCGCGACTTTCATCATTTGCTCTTCCAGAACCACATTGTTGCCGCTTGGTGTGGTCTCGGACATTTCTTCTTCAACCTTGAAGGTCGACAGACCGCCCTTCATTTTTCCAACGATGTGACCGCTGGATGTCACCTGAGTGGCCATTGGCTTAATGGATGAGCCTATGACCTCCTCCACCCGAAACTGCTTGAGATCAGTGGCGCGGTAACCTGGCGTATCGGCATTGGCGACGTTCTCCGCCAACATGTTCTGGCGTGATTGATGCCAGTCCATTTTGGATCTGAGTGCGTTGAATACCCGAAGATCGCTGATCGCCATGTGATTCACCATTCGTTAATAAACTAGGCAATGATTGCCGACCAAAAGGTTAACGAATGGTTAACAAATAACCCAAGCCCTTAATCTTTCAGCCAAGAAACCGGTGGAAGACGTAATTGCATTCTGCAAAAATCCAGTTTTAACCGCCCGCATGTGAGCAGTATTTGCCTACTTCTGTTAACGTTCCTTGTCGGCGAGATTCGCACAAGAGGACTCAGCTCCACCTATTTCGGAAGGCGTGGACAAGTTGAAAAAGACCTCAGGACGGGTACAGTCTTGGCTGGCATATGGAACAGATTGAATGTTCCCTAGGGCGAAGAGACCGTAAACTGGCGTATCGAGTGGTTTAGGAGTAACAAATGCATACTTGGATGATAGACGCATTCGGCTTTTCCGATGGACTCGCACGGGGCCTCTCTTTCGCCGTCGCGCTCGGCTTCGTCCTGCTCCTGATTGGTTTGTTTGTTTTCATCCTGAAGCGCCTGACAGGAACACAGCTTCCCGGGTCGCGGTCCAGACATCCGCGCATTGGTGTTATGGATGCAGCTAACATTGACGGCCGTCGTCGCCTGCTACTGGTACGCCGTGACAATATCGAGCACCTGATTCTGATTGGCGGCCCAACGGATATTGTGGTTGAGCAGAACATTATTAAAAATGCCCCGATCTCACGCCCGAAAATCGGCGATGTAGGCGTTCCAATCCAGGCATCTGCGCCTGGCTATCAAAATGCGCCAGATGAAACCGACATGGTTGAACCTGAAGTGGAGCTAACACCCCGCAATACGGCCCAGATCGGAGAGCGGAACACCGGACAAAAGACCGCAACACCCTTTATGGGCAACGACCGCGGCTCCAACGGCAAAAATCCTCCACCATCCAGTCGTCAGACCGCTTCTTCCGTAGCGCGTGAAAAACTCGATGCTCTGACCGCCTCCGCCCGTGCACGTCAGGAAGCGATCACCAAGAAAGCCATGTCGGCCGCAAAGCCCAGAAACACCGCCCGCTTAGAGGCCACAGGGGAAACGGTTGCTCTAGTGCAAGGCGAGATGGTCGCTCCAGCTGCTCCAGAGCCATCTATCAGTCAGCCAATACGTCAGCCGACCCCAATACAGACCCGCATCAGCCCTCCCTCCTCTGGTCCGGCAGCGCGTGCCAAAAGCGTTTTCCAGCAACAAGGACAAACAGCTCCGAAAGCAACTCTGGAAACACAAGAGTCCGAAGGGGCTAACGTAACCAGCATCGACAAACCTGGCGCCAGCGCGGCAGAAGAAAACCCGACCGACCTCGTCCAAGAAAATGCAAGCGTGGAAAGCGATCTCAAAAGCATGCCTACCAGCGAGCAGCCCTCAGCGAACACGCAGCAGGTCACAGCTGCGCCTGCTGCGGATACAAAGCAAGAGACGACCAACGACGACAATCCACTCGCCAGCGAAATGGCAAAGATCCTCGGCGAAATCAGCGGAAATAAAAACAAATGACACGTTTCTTCGGCCAGCCTCATCGGCGGCTGATGCGCTGTGCAAGCACCCTCTCGGCACTAGCCCTGCTCACCTACGCAGGACCTGCCTTTGCCCAGGAAATCTCCATCGGCTTTGGAGACGACACAACTATCACAGAGCGCGCGGTTCAACTCGTCGCCCTGATGACTGTGTTGAGCCTGGCACCGTCCGTTCTGGTGATGGTGACAAGCTTCACGCGGATTGTCGTCGTCCTGTCGCTTCTGCGCTCAGCGATTGGTCTGCAAACAGCCCCACCCAACGCCGTGATGATCTCACTGGCCCTGTTTCTCAGCGCCTACATCATGGGCCCGACGCTGCAGGAGGCTTACACCGAAGGTGTGAGGCCCTTGATGGATGGCGACATCGAATTTTCGCAAGCCTTCGAGAG
The DNA here is from genome assembly GCA_013373445.1 of Paracoccaceae bacterium. Classification (GTDB taxonomy): domain Bacteria; phylum Pseudomonadota; class Alphaproteobacteria; order Rhizobiales; family Stappiaceae; genus Roseibium. The sequence continues at coordinate 20,750 of JABXHV010000147.1, forward strand.
ATCAGCAGACCCATTCCGCCAGTTCATGCTGTCTCAGGTCAGGGAGAAGGATCTGGGTCTGTTCCAGGAACTCTCCGGAGAAGAAGCACCGGAAGGGCCTGAAGACATTTCACTGACAACACTGGTTCCGGCCTTCATGATCAGTGAATTGCGGCGCGCATTCGAGATCGGTTTCCTGCTTTATCTCCCCTTTCTGATTATCGACCTTGTGATCGCATCAGTGCTGATGTCCATGGGTATGATGATGCTGCCACCAGTGGTCATCTCACTGCCGTTCAAGCTGATCTTCTTTGTGCTCGTGGATGGCTGGAACATGGTTGCAGGCAGTTTGGTCAAGAGCTTCGGTGGCGGGTAGAGGTCCCGCCGCAAGCCTCCCGACCACTGGAGAGGAGCCCTCCCGCTCCTTCAAACGCTTTACGGCACACGGGCGCGTATCGCTGACGCATTAAAGCAGCCAGCACGACCATCCAGCTTGTCTGAACTCAATCTATCTCGGAGATGGAACGCTTGTAGCCCGAGTACCAGCCTTCGATGGCACCCCATTAGGCCGTTCAGCTTCCGGATCCGGAAGCTCCCTCAGGCGTCATGTACTGACGCCGGTATTCTTCCAGAAACGTTTCAAGTTCATCGGACGCCGCCAACTGATTGGCGATTTCCAGAAACTCTACGCCCTGCGCCTCGATTGGGCGCGTCACCACTTCAAAGGCGAAGGACTCTGGGCTGTCAGACATCTTGTCTGCATACTTCGTCTGAAGGCGTTTGAGACTTAGCTGATCTCCTGCCAGCGAATAGGCAATGCCGGCACGCAAGATGTCGCGACGCTCCAGTTCATCAAGTGGAATATTGTCAGACCACCGCGATCCATACATGCCTTCAAGCTGCTCACCTGCTTCACGCCAACTCTGCGCTGCCCAGAAGGTGTCAGCCCGCAAGCGATCAACGTCACCGCCACGCATGTTGCGCACGAGCTCTAGAGCAAGGTCTGGCCGGCCACTCGCGGTCAACGCGCGCGCTTCGACTATGTTTCTCTGACGTTCGATACCATCTGGCAAGCTGGCCTGACGGCTCTTGTTCAAGACACGCAATGCTTCTTCAGGCTTGCGGTCACTCAAGTAGATTGCCCCGAGATCAGCAGCAATCTGAGCTCTGGCTGCACCCTTCAGACGATTATCAACCTGGTGGCGGAGGAGTTCGGCCGCCTGATCCAGCAGATCAACCTCGATCAGTGTCTTGGCCAGATTGCGCACCATGTCATCGCCCTGACGGCCGACGGGCGTCATTTCTCTGAAATCGTAATAAAGCGCCAATGCCTTGATCGGCGACATTTCATTGGCCTTGCCATCCAGGAACAGGGACAGGAAGAGCGCATTCATCTCTTCTTGCAGCAGCCGCGTTGTGTCGGCGCCCGGGTCGACCTGCAATGCCGATTGCATACTCTCGAACGCCTCGCGGTAGTTGCCTTGTTCAGCTTGAAGCTGTGCAAGGAACCGGAGCGTCTTCAGCTCGATTTCGTCACCACGCCATGATGTTGCAAGTCCGCCCAGCGCATTAATTGTTTCCTCTGCGGACAACTCACCATCACGGAACCTGATCCGCAGAGAACGATAGACGGCCTCCGCTGCCTGGGGCCGATTGTCGGACTTGGCCACCAGATCAAACGCGCGCAGGGCCTCCTGCGATCGCCCAGAGGCATCTGCCACACGGCCACGCAAAATGTCATATCGCGCTGCTTGTGTTGGAGACACTTCACTCGGCTCAATCTCGGCCAGAATTGTGTTCGCCATGCCGAAGTCGTTCGCTTCGACCATCGCCTGAGCTGCCGCCAGATTAAAGTCAGCCTGGATGGAAACCGGATACGTGCCAACCACGGCACGGCCGCGCGGCATGGAAATTCGAGCCTGGGTCCAATTACCAAGGCCCACGTCTACAATGGTCTGCCAGATCGCGGCGTCCGGATTGCTCTTGAGATCAGGACGGTTGAGATATGGATAGGCTTCTTCAGGCCGACCGGCCAATGTCTGGGCAGCGCCCATCATCAAGTTGAACGAGGAACTCTCGACCAGCGCAGGATCTTCCTCGACCGCCAGATGCATCAGGCCAATGGCTTCTTGCGCAAACTGATGTGCGAGATAAAAGCCAGCCAGATCCATCAGTGGTTTACGTCGATTGCCTTCAGGGGTCTCACTCAGCCTGTCCTGCAAAAGGTGCAATTGATCACGATAATTTTTCGGATCATCTGTGCTTAAGGCGACGAACTCGATGAAGTCAGGTGTGTCCGGGTCCGCCAGATTGTTGAGCGAACTGCGAATGCGCGTAACGTCGCGGTTGGAAAGCGACAGCCCCCCAATCTTCTCGATGAGAACATCATCGCCAAGAAGCTGCACAGTGACACCATCAGACTTTTTGGCGATTGCAATGCCCTGCGCTGAGCTCAGGGCTTCCAGATCGACAAATGTCTGCCGCTTTAACAGACCACGCGGCGGCCCGAAGCCGGTCACCAATGAAATCTGGTCACCGACAAACGGATCCGTAATTTCGCGAATGTTCTGCGGATCGCGATAAAGAACGCGCAGCACCGAGCCACCATCTGCGCGAACGGTGCGCTCCATCTTGAGAGGAATGGATGGTTCAACAATCATGTCGCCGATCACCAGAGACCAGAAGTTGCCATCCAGACCGACTGTCGCCAACATTGGATCGTTCAAATCAAGGCGAAGAACCTGATAGCCTGCACCCTGTTGGATTTCGATATTCTCGGCGGTCTCTGCAAGGGCCGATAACATACCGCGCGTATCAATACTCGCGGGTGTGTCAAAAACCATCCAGATACTGTCGTTCCGCCGGAACACAGCACTTGAAGTAGGCTCCTGGAACGGAAATACGATGCGAACTGTATTCCCGATCCGCCGTGCTTCGGCTGATATGAAATTCTTTGCAGACTCTGCGAGCTCGGCTGGTGGTTTCTCGGGAGAGTTTTTGATCTCCACCCGATCCATCGAGCCACCCTTGGCACGCCAGGCCTCATCCGAACTCAAGGTCGAGGATGACTCGTTGCCTTCAAGCACCATCGGCGGTGGCAGTTCGCCTGCTGCAGGTGCTATCACCTCATCGGGCGCAGACATGGCCGCATCGGTGGGGGCATCAACCATCGGCAGAGATTCAGTCATGCCCGCAACGTCACCAAGTCCAGGCTCAGGGTCGCTCATCACTTGAGCAACCTCGATATTTTGTGTCGCCGTCTGGGTGGTGATGTCATCATCCGGTGATGCCTGAGCCACCACCATCTCTTCATCGAGCACTTCGGTCGAAGTCAGTTCAACAGGACTGTCGCTGGTCACCTCTTGAGAATCGACAATCTCCGTTGCTTCTGAACGCGTCAAAAGATCAGAAATGGAATCAGGTGCGCCATCTCCAATCGCCGCACCAGACGAGACAGAAGCAATCGCCTCACCGCTACCTGCCAATTGGATTCGATCCAGATCATCACCTTGGTGAAAGGCAGAATCCAGCATCAAAGGATCGGAAACCGGCTTCGAGCGAGGCAGCATCGCAACCGTTTCGCCGACGTAGTCGGCCGGTGCATTCGGGTCGATAGCAGGCGCCTGACTGGTATCTATGATCGGAATGTCGATCGCGTCGTAGTTGGTGTCTGGAGCTCTAACCGCCGAACTTTGATCAATGCCCTGCACCGCAGGCGCCTCAACACTTGGATCTTCAGCTTGGGATGCCCCTTCTCCAACCGTGGACATTGGTGCGGGCGTGGGCGCAGCCGCAAACTCAACCGGCTCCAGCGCATAGGCAATGGTCTCTTGCTGAGCCTGGGTGTAACCGACCTCACCGGGAGTTTGCATCTGGCTCTGATCTTGGCGGATCATGTCGTTTATGCCGGGCTGCACCGGTACTGGTGTTGGCGCTGCGGGCACAGGTGCTGGCGGTGCTGGCGCTGCCTGCGGCACATCTTCAGGTCTGACACCAGGGGCATCCACCACTCCAGAAATACCGTCACCAGACCCAATATTCAGCTGATCTCGAATGTGCTGATTTTCTGGCGCCAAAGGCGCGTCGCGTTTTGGCGTGACGTCGATTACATAAGTCTGCCCCTCGCGGAAAGCTCGAATGTCCGCGGTCGGATCAATCCGCATCAGAAACTTGAGCTTACCCTTGTCGAGGAAAGATGTTGCATCAATCACACCCTCAGGCAGGTGAGCCCTGAGATCTGAAACGTCAAGCTGCGCCGGATGGTTGAATGTCACACGAATAATGTCGTCTTCTCGGACGAAAGCCGTATCGAAACGAATAGACCACTCAAAAACGAGCCGGGTGAACGTTGGATGTTCCCCCATCCGCAATTTCACTTCTGGGCCATCTTCCGACTTCAACCGAGCCTGTTCCAAGGCCCTGATCTTGCGCATTGCCTCTTCGGCCCGTTTGGCCAAATCACGCACGACATCATCCGGAAGCCCTGGCGGCAAGCCTTGCCAGTTCTTCGGCAGGATATCGATGAATAGCTTTTCACCCGCTTCAAGCGTGTTGATCTTGAAGGCATCCTTCAACGCAAAGCGAATGGCGCTTCCGTCGGGATCACGTCTGGCGATGGAAATGTAGTTGGGAAGCTCAAGCGGAACATCGTCGACCTTAATATCGACAGGTTCCTGAAAGGAGATACGAAGCACGCCGCCCGTGGTCACAGCATCATAATGCGGTAAAAGCGTGCGATCCTTGAACGTCAGAACAATACGGCCGTAACCGTCGGCAGGCAGCACCTGCAAATCCACAGGCTCCCAAGTCTGGGCGTCAGCTTGATGCGTCGAAAATCCGAGAAAAAGCGAGAACAATGCGAACAGCATCAAGGTCGCCGGCTGGATTAGCCTGCGCACACTCGACAGCTTGTCGCCGTCCTTTGACTTCGGATACCCGAGGTGCACCAGCACTTCCTTCATCCCAACACTAAAGATCCAAGGATTAGTCTTAGTTAATCCGCCTTAACGCGCCCTTACATTCATCTCGTCATTTCAGCTTTACAGCTCAGTTCGACTGAATTTTTGGCAATTCGTCACTTTCTTCATTCTGCGGACGCAAAGTAAGCGGAACACCACTTGCGATAGCCACAGTCAGGTTCTCAGCTGCCGCCGGATCCATTTTGCCCAAGATGTCTGCCATCTTGCGGGGCTTCATCGACCGCACAACTTTCAGCAAAACACGCAGATCCAGACGATTGAAGATACGAGCGGCATCCTTGGGCTTCATGTTCTCATACATGGTGACCAATGCAGCCAGTTCGGTATCTTCCTTTTCTTGTTTGACATCGGCGATGCCTTCGATCCGCTCTTCAAGCTTTTTCAGCTCATCGACGCGTTTTTGAATTCTGTCTTCCGTCGCTTGCAGGAGCTTCTCGCGAAGGTCGAGTTGACCTTCCTGTGCTTCCAGACTGCGACGACGCTTCCCTAGGCTTTCCAGCACCGCACGCTCTGCAGAAGAACCGCCAAGTTCCATTGTGGCAGGATCTGGTGGAGGCCCATCAGTGGCAGGATCCCCGCTGATCGGAAGTCCGCCGTCCTCGGCAACCTCCTCAGCATTTTGGGCAAAGGCGACTTCAACGGGAGCCATCGTAATGCCTGTTCCCATCACAAGCCCAAGCAGCTTGAGCGCAAGAAGCGCCCCAGCTGAAATGGCCAACAATGGGAGCAGGCGAAATGTCATGCTACGGCACCCTCTCCGCGTTGACGGAAACGACCCAGACGCTCGGTAGCCTCAGCCGCCGCACTTCGAATGTCGTTCGCCCGCCCGCTGCGGCGATTGTGGTCATAGTCGGATGGGTGCGCTGGTGCATACCCACCGCCATGGTGCGGTTCACGCATCGGCTCCTGGTACTGCGGTTGATACCCGTTCGGCTGCTGCTGCGCATAGGACGGGGCCGGCGCTGGCTGGCGAACCGGTTCACGATACGATGGTGTGTAAGCAGGCGCACGGTTTGCAGTTGCCGAACGAGCACTTTCGGCCACCTGACTGATATGAGAGAAGACTTGCTCCCCCTCGTTGACCTTTTCGGCCAGAGCGGCAGACATGCGCTCGGCCGCGGCCAAATGTTGGCTCAGAGACTGATCCGCATCAGTCGCCGTGGTCTTGAGACCCAAAATGGCGCGTTCTGCAATTTCCGTTGCAGTCATAAGCTCCGAAATCGTCGCCCGCAAAGTCGCTTCGTCAGCCCGCAAACGCTGAAGCCGACGATTCAACATCATACAATACCCGATTGTAATCAGGAGAAGGACTGCAACCAGTCCCTCGATCATCATCCCAAGGTTCAACGAACTCATGGCTGCTCCATTTCATTTTGCATAGCGCGTTCAAACGCTGCGAACGTCATTTTCGGCTTCCTGAGATTCTTGGAAACACGAATGGCGATAGAATCTTCGATGCGACCCATAGTCCCTTCCGTCAAAGGAACGTTGCCGCATTTCAGTAGAACCGGGTCGGTTGGTTCGACATCGAAGATCAATGTCTGACCAACATCCAGGTTGATTACACTGGAGACTGGCAAATGCGTCTCGTAAAGAACCGCATCAACCGCAATCTCCGCCGCATGAATCTCGGATGCCAAATGGCCTTCCCAGATTGGATCGCGACCGAACTTTTCCCCCATGAACATCTGGAGCAGCAGATCTCTGATCGGCTCCAGTGTCGCATAGGGCATCATGATTTCTACGGTGCCACCACGATCCTCCATGTCGATGCGAAGTTCGACAAGGATAGCCGCGTTGGCAGGGCGAGAAATCGCTGCAAATCGGGGGTTTGTTTCCAAACGCTCCAAATTGAAGTGAACCGGTGACAGCGGAGCAAAGGCCTGCTCTGCATCCTGAAGAATGATCGCGACCATCTGTTCAACCAGGCCTGTCTCGATCGTCGTGTAAGGACGCCCCTCGACGCGAACTGCGTCTTGACCACGACCACCGCCGAGAAGAACGTCGATGATCGAGTAGATCAGGCTGGATTCAACCGTAACCAGCCCAAACCCATCCCATTCTTCAGCCTTGAAAACTCCAAGAATCGCTGGCAGTGGAATTGAGTTCAGGTAGTCACCAAAGCGCACTGAACTGATAGAATCCAGAGACACTTCAACGTTATCCGAAGTAAAGTTTCTCAACGAGGTCGTTGTAAGACGAACCAGTCGGTCAAACACGATTTCGAGCATCGGCAGACGCTCGTAGGAAACCATGGCCGAGTTGATGAGCGCGCGGATACCACTTTGGTCGCCCTCAATCGCATCTTCGATATTGAAGCCGAGGAGGTTATCGATCTCCTCCTGGTTCAGGACGCGATCGGCACCACGGGTCGCATTCTCGAGATCTGGCTCGCTGTCGTCGATCATCGCTGCCCATTGGGCAGCCATATCATCAGACGTGCCAGCGCCCTGCTCCTCAAGAGCAGCACCCCAAGCTGCAGCTAGGTCATCGTCGCCACTGGAAGCACCCTGCTCCGCCAGGGCAGCGCCCCAGGCATCAGCCATATCTTCTTCGGCTAGTTCGTCTTCATCAGCCATTCATGACACCATTCCCGGCGTTACTGGATAAGGATTTCCTTGAAAAGGACCCCATCCACGCGTGCCGGATAGACAGAAAGATTGATGCGCCTGAGCAATTCTTCCTTCAAGCGAAACAGACCTGCTGACCCTTCTAGGTCGGCGGGGCGAAGCTCCCGAAGGTAAATCTGGAAAGCATCCAGCACCCGCGGAAGGAAAGGTTCAATACGTGCAATCATTTCCTGATTCTCGACCTCAAGGGAAATCCTAACTTTAAGATAGGTTGTCCGTCCGTCGGTAGACAGGTTCACTGTCATTTCAGGCAAATCATAGAAAACAACTGGTTTCTGCTCTTCTTCAACCGGCTCGCCGGTCATCTCATCGAACGCAGGCTCATCGCCGCCCGACAAAAAGAAGAAGGCACCTCCGCCGACAAGCAGCAAAACAACCACGCCGATCGCACCAAAAAGAATTAACTTCTTTTTACCACCGGCTTTTTCGTCTTCACCCGTCTCTTCGACGTCAGCATCTTCGTCAGCCATCAGAACCCTCTAAATCGCTCGCATCTCACGCGCGCGCTAATAGTTTCTAAAGCTACTAATGGTTAACGAATGGTTACCAAAAGGTTAACGCAACCAACTCGGCAATAATTACCAACCGGTTAATATGTGCCGGTAGCTCTTGCCCACCCTTCTCGCATTCCAAGAATTTTATAGTTAATTTTCAGTTACTTAGAAACTGGCATGGTCTCTGCAATTATGGATGCGAGCCGACGTTCTGGGGAGAATGGAAGCTCATCAGGGAGCAAAAGGAATTGTTAATATGGAGAATGCTCAGCTTATCAATCTGTCCCGTCAGGCAGCCCTGAGGAATCAGCTGAACGTGGTCGCCAACAACATGGCGAACCTGACAACGACAGGTTACAAGACGAAGCGAACGCTGTTCGAAGAATTTGTGATGCCCGTAGCAGAGGCAACAGAGTTCCTCGCCGGCGACGAAAATCTCTCATACGTCCATGACTATGGTACCGCTTTCCATTTCAGCCAGGGCAGCGTGCGAGAAACCGGAAATCCACTCGACATTGCCATCGACGGCAAGGGTTGGTTCGCTATTCAAATGGCCGATGGAACCGAAGCGTATACCCGCAACGGATCCTTCCATTTGACCGACACCGGCATGCTCGTTGAGGCCAACGGCCGACCAGTCCTGACTGAAGCTGGACCCATCGTTTTCACCCGAGAAGACGGGCTAATTGATATCACCCGTGACGGCACCATTGTTTCGGCACTCGGGGTGCGCGGTCAGGTGCGTCTGGTTGAGTTCGAGACACCTCAGGAAATGCAGAACATTGGTGAGAACCTCTTCACACACCCGGATCCGCTTCCTGTAACCGAAACACGCGTATTCCAGGGATCGCTTGAGCAATCCAACGTCGTAGGCGTTGTTGAAGTGACTCACATGATCGAAATCACCCGCGCTTACGAGACTGTTACCAAGCTGATGAAGGACACGGATGACCTACGTCAAAAAGCCATCCAGACCCTCGGCCGCGTAGAAGCCTAGTCGCGATAAAGGACAAGAGAAATGAAAGCACTTCATATCGCCGCAACTGGCATGAAGGCCCAGGAACTAAACGTCGAGGTCATCTCGAACAACGTGGCCAACATGCGAACGACGGGCTTCAAGAAGCAACGTGCTGACTTTCAGGATCTACTCTACCAGAACCTGCGCCGAACAGGTTCTCAGTCATCGTCCACCGGCACCATTGTTCCAACCGGTGTGCAGGTTGGTTCGGGTGTAAAGACATCAGCGACAGCGCGGATCATGTCTCAGGGCTCACTTGAACAGACCAACAAGGATCTCGACATCGCTATTCGTGGTGAAGGCTTCTTCCAGATTGATCTGCCAGATGGCACCACAGGCTACTCTCGTGACGGCTCGTTTGAACGTGATGCAACAGGGACCATGGTCACCGTCGATGGCTACGCGATAACGCCAGCCATCGTCATTCCCGAGAACTATCGCGATATCAGTATCTCCGCAGATGGTACGGTCGAAATCACCAACGAGGACAGCGAGCAGGTCAATCTTGGTCAGATCCAACTTGCCCGGTTTGTGAACAAATCCGGTCTGGTCGCCATCGGTGACAACACTTATCTGGAAACCGATGCAAGTGGCGCACCCCAGATCGACCTGCCCGGCAGTAACGGCTTTGGTAGCCTTCAGCAAAACTATCTGGAAATGGCCAATGTTGATGCGGTGACCGAGATCGCCGATCTGATTTCCGCCCAGCGCGCTTACGAGATGAACTCTCGTGTCATTCAGGCCGCTGACGAAATGTACTCCACCACCACCAATATTCGGTAAGGGGTAAGTGTCATGAAACGCATCTTAGCAATAGCATGTCTTGCGTTGGCGACGTTCGTCCAAGGCATCGGTGCCCAGGCGAAAGATCAACCGATCTTGCGAGCGCACATATCAACCGTCAACGATATCGTGACGGTTGGCGACTTCTACCAGAACGCTGGTGCTTTGGCCGACGAGCCACTGTTCCGGGCGCCGGACTTGGGCACATCAGGTGCAGTTCCTGCCGATCTGGTTTCCAAGCGGGCAAAACAGGTCGGTCTGGAGAACGCCGGAACGGATGGCCTGGAAAGCGTTACAGTTCATCGCCGCGCAGACACTTATGACGTAGAGCGTCTAAAGGAACTCGTCGCCGAAAGCCTGGCCAACGAGGATGCGCTTGTTGATCCGCAAGATCTGGAGATTACCTTCTTCCGCACGCCGAGGGATGTTCAGATCAATCCCGCTTCCGTGGAGCCGGTCGTGGTCAACAACATTGCTTGGTCCAGCCGCAACAATCGCTTCAACATCAGCTACAGCATCGACGTCGGCGGCCGGTATGAAAAGCTCACTCTGTCGGGTCATGCCATGGAAACGGTCGAAGTATTGGCCCTGACGAGAGCTGTCGGCAAAGGCTCTGTTGTGCAGGAACGCGACTTCACGCGCATTCGCCTGCCCAAAAAGTCGGTCCCGACCAACGCCGCGAATGATGCCAAAACTCTGATTGGACTGGCTGCGCGTCAAAATATGAAGGCTGGAATGCCACTGCTGCAATCCAACTTTGAGCGCCCGATCCTGATTTCTCGCGGCGAGAAAGTGACCCTGACATTCTTGATGCCAGGTATGAAGCTGACCACGCGTGGCCAGGCAATGATCGAAGGCGCTATGGGCGACATCATCGACGTCATGAACCTCCAGTCACGTCGCACCGTGCCAGCCGAAATCATCGGCCGCGGCCAGGTTAGGGTTCTTTCAAATGCACCAGTGGTTGCCAGTCTAGGCGGAACAATCCAATGAAAACGCGTACATCCGTAAAATCGCTTCTATTGAGCGTTGCTATGGTCAGCGGCCTGACAGGCTGTGGGACGGTCGACAGGCTTTCTAATGTCGGCAAAGCCCCTGCTCTGAATGCAATTCAGGATCCGACCTCACAGCCTGGCTATCGTCCGGTCCAGATGCCAATGCCTGAACCGCAAACGGCGCATTATAGCCCTAACTCGCTATGGCGCTCAGGCAACAGGGCATTCTTCGAAGATCAGCGCGCAAAGAAACTTGGCGACATTCTGACCGTCGTGGTGACGATTTCCGACAATGCCAAGTTTGACAACTCGACATCGAGATCTCGTACCGGCTCCAACTCCTCCGGAATTGGCGGCGCAATCGGGACACTCTTGGACAACACCGGTGTTGCAATAAACAGCGGCATTTCTGCGAGTGATCTGGCCTCTTCAGATGGCTCAACGAGTTTTGCTGGAGAAGGTTCGGTTGATCGTACCGAAACCTTGCAAACAAGTGTGGCGGCAGTTGTTCTCCAAGTCCTGCCCAATGGCAATCTCGTGATCGAAGGTCGCCAGGAAGTTCGCGTCAACTTTGAAGTCAGAGAGCTGATTGTCGCAGGTATTGTCAGACCTGAGGACATCTCCTCGGACAACACAATTGCGAGCGAGAAGATTGCGGAAGCCAGAATTGGTTACGGCGGACGCGGTCAGATTACCGAAGTCCAACAGCCCCGTGTAGGCAACCAGGTGCTCGACATCTTGCTTCCATTCTAACTCTCAGAGGCAAACCAGCCTCTCCCTTTTTCACAGTCCCCCAGTGACCAGCCAGGCGTTCTAGAAACCTGACATGGACACTGTAAAACGGGCACGGCTCCTCGCTCCCTGAGGGTCGTGCCCGTTTGCATTTCTCTAAAACTCGCTCTGGCGTTCGGCCATAAAAAAACCCGGCCGTTTCAATTGGCCGGGCTTGGAAATTCTTCCGAGACAGTCCGTCTCACTTAATCGTCGCGATATACTTTTTCGCGGCGCTCGTGAGCTTCCTGAGCCTCAATTGACAAAGTTGCAATGGGTCTGGCTTCCAGCCTACGCAACGAAATCGGCTCACCGGTTTCCTCACAATAACCGTAGCTGCCGTCGCTTATGCGTTCCAAAGCAGAATCAATTTTTGAAATGAGTTTTCTCTGACGGTCTCGCGCACGAAGCTCGATCGACCTATCAGTTTCTGACGAAGCACGATCCGCCAGGTCAGGATGGTTCTGACTTTCAAGTTGCAGGTTTGCCAAGGTTTCCTTGCTTTCCCGCAGAATATCTTCTTTCCAGGCCAGCAGCTTCAACTTGAAGTACTCGCGCTGTCTGTCATTCATAAACGGCTCGTTTTCCGAGGGTCTATATGCAGACTCAAGTTCAACCGTCATCGATATCTCCACACTATCGTTGGACGGGCGCAATATATCCTTGCACCACCAAAGCTACAACGGTTGAAATGGGTAAATTGTCAGTTCTGATTATTGTTTTAAAACAATGCGCTACAAACAAGAGCCCAGATATTGGGCAGCATCCGCTAAAAAAGTCACGCATTAATTCATGAATTTTCCAAGCTTTGCGAGCTCAACTTTAACCCGTAGTTCGACTTCGCGCAGAACACCATCGATCTCTTCATCACCACTATCAGCTTCTTCAGACACAAGCCCTGAAAGCGCTTCCAGCCGATCCTCCGACATGCGCCCTGCAAGCAATTCCGCACGCATTTCCTCGAGCTGATCCAAAAGCGCATGACCATGCTGAAGCGCCTTCTTCTTACGCGGAGACTCGGACGCGACCTCTTGTAGTGCCAAAAGCGCATCCATGCTCTGGATTCCCGATGAGCTCGTGGTCTCGGTTGTTTGAACAGTGTCCTCTCCGAAAGAAGGCGTGAACTTACTTCCCGCGGAACTACCGCTTTTTTTAGTCTCCCGGCCTTTAACTCCGGTCGTCGGCTTCTGTCCTGTAATACGCATTGGCTTTCCACCTTGAGAATGAAAGATCGGAGTTGCCATCACCCGAAAGATTCTGCCTACACAGGGTAATTGAATCCGCCCCCAATGGGCAATAATTGCCTCAAACTACCAACTGCTCATTTCAAGGACGTTATCTGGACGCTTGAATGAGGCAACAAAAACGGCAGAAATCAGCGCCTTTTGATCAACACAAAGGATCAAACACGAAACTGGCACAAGTCTCGCAATATGCAAGGCAACCGAACGATGAGTTCAAGAACCCAAGCCAAGTTGCTTTGTGAGGACGTCAGATATGACCAGTGGTGTCATTTACAGATTTTTCGCCGTAATGGTGTGCCTGACAATTTTGACGTCGGCAGCGCTCGCGACATCTCGCATCAAAGACATTGCGGACTTCGAAGGCATCCGTGAAAACCAGCTGATCGGATACGGCCTTGTTGTCGGCCTGAATGGCACAGGTGACGCGCTTCGAAACACGCCATTCACCAAGCAGAGCCTGCAAGCCATGCTGGAGCGACTTGGTGTAAACACTCGCGATGTGGATCTGAACACCGATACGGTTGCAGCCGTTATGGTCACTGCCAACCTGCCTCCCTTCGCCACGCAAGGTACACGTATCGACGTTTCTGTTAGCGCCTTGGGTGACTCGACGTCCCTTCAGGGAGGCACATTGCTGGTCACCCCGCTCGTAGGCGCAGACGGTGAGGTCTACGCAATTGCACAGGGCTCTGTTGCAGTAGGTGGCTTTGCAGCGGCTGGAGATGCTGCGACGATCGTTCGCGGCGTCCCTACATCAGGACGCATCTCGAACGGCGGCCTCGTTGAGCGCGAAGTTGAATTCAAGCTGGCTGGTATGACCACACTTCGCCTCGCCCTTCGCAATCCGGATCTCACCACCGCACGCCGTATTGCCCTTACCATCAATGAATTGATCGGCATGCCGACAGCAGAACCAATGGACCCAGGCACTGTCCAGATCGAACTGCCGCTGAACTATGACGGCAACATCGTCGATCTGCTGACCGACATCGAGCAGCTGCTCGTGGAGCCGGACTTGGCTGCTCGCGTGGTAATTGATGAGGGCTCAGGCATCATCGTTATGGGCCAGGACGTCAAGGTATCCCAGGTCGCTGTCGCACAAGGCAACCTCACAGTGACGATCACAGAAGACCCATTCGCCTCACAGCCCCTGCCCTTCACGGATGGCGAAACTCAGATTCTTCCGCGCACCAACGTGAATGTTGACGATGACCGCGAAGCGAAGCTCGCCATCGTCGACCAGACGGTAACACTGAAACAACTTGTCGACGGCCTCAACGCATTGGGAATTGGCCCGCGCGACATGATTTCCATTCTGCAGGCAATCAAGGCCGCAGGCGCACTTCAAGCTGAAATCGAGGTTCTCTGATCATGCTTTCGTCGACAGAAACATCTCTGAACAAAAACGACCCGATGAGCGCACTCAAAGGTCTCGACCACAGCAACAAGAGCGCGGTCAAGAAAGCCGCCGTTGAGTTCGAAGCATCCTTTTTGAAGAACATGATGGAACACATGTTCACCGGCCTCGATGAAGGCGGCACGTGGGGAAGTGGCGAAGGCGCCGAAGCCTGGCGCGGCTTGCTCATCGATGAATACGCAAAAACCATTTCGGAATCGGGCGGCATTGGCCTGGCCCAGACCGTCGAAAGACAATTGCTACAGTTGCAGGAGAGTTCACAATGAATGCCCAGACACAGGCCAAAGACCTGCCTTTCTCAATGGAGCGGCCAAACTCACGTCAAGAGGCCGAGCAGTTCTGCAACAGCCTGACGAGCAGCATGGAACGGCTTCTGACCTTGATCGAAGAAGAAACCGAACTCGTGCGCGAAGGCAAACTCAGGGACGCTGGCAAGCTACAGGTTGAAAAGTCGCGGCTCATCCACGAGTACACGCGCGGCATGATGTGCGCTAAGGAGTTTGCCGTCGCACTTGGCAACCTCGCACCTGCATCCGCCCAGGGCCTGCGCCGTCAGCATTCTGAGTTCCAGCCGGTGCTGCGGATCAATCTGGCCGTTCTCGCGACAGCGCGCGAAGTCTCTAACGAGATCGTGACGACTGTCGCAACTGCGGTCGGAGCAAAACAACGCAGCACGACTTACGGTCCTGGTGGAAATGCGCCTGTTGCTGCTGGCCCGGCGAACGGAATTGCGATCAACACTTCGCTCTAAAGCTCAAAAGTACAGTTCAAGTCTTCCCCGTAGATTTGACGAGAAGGAACGGCTAGCTGCCGTTCCTTTTCTATCTCCAAGCCAAATTTTCTACTCATCGAGCAGCTCTTTAACCTGCCACTGGTGGTAAAGGCATTGTGAACCAACTCACTGAATTCCGGGGAACAGTTGACAGTGAAGATTAAACAGTTCGCGAACAACGCCTCGCCAGACCTCATCCATTCGGCGTATAAAGCGTAAGAACCCTCGTTTTATTGTCACCACGAAACAGAATCAAAAACTGCGTTCCATGGCGAAATTCACCTCAGCGAAGATCTGAAAAAGTCTAATGATTTGATTAACGAGAGATTCATTCCTTAGAGTTATCCTCAGTATTCATAGGACAATTGGTCCTGATGTTATTTGAAGGATAAAGACGATGGAAACGGCACTCGTTCGATCACCGTCGCCGTCTTATACGGCGATCACGCCGACTTCACGCGCCCCTGAGCAAACAAAGCCTGCGAGCGAGACGGAGCTTCCTGCTCGCCGCACTGTGAACCCATCCGCAGACACAAGCGCTTCACGTCCAGGTGCAGAGAACAAAACCACACAACAGCAAACGGCTCAGACACGCGCTCTGGAAAGAGAAAACTTTCTCGACCCAGAAAGCGAGAGCTTCGTCTATGTCGCAAAGAACAAAGACACCGGAGAAGTCGTGCAGCAGATCCCAAGTGAATCCCTGCGCCGGATCCGAGCTTATGAAAAGACAATCTCCGAGCAGGAGAACAAAGAAGCACTGACGGCGGAAACCAAAAAGGTTGCAAAGACCGCCTAGTCAGACTTCACCAGCAGTCTACAAAAATCAGAACCGCATGAACCGCACCACCAAAGTGGCGCGGTTTTTCTTTGTCCGAAACAGCATAGTAAACAGCAAATGAACGTACCAAAAGAAGTAAAAAGAACTATTAACTAACAAACTTAACTATGAAACTATACGATTACTTAAAGTTAAAATGCGCTAACCACGTTACTTAGTATTTAGTACAACTTTTAACTACAGAGTTACAAGCGTCATTCAGAAGAATGATTAGGGAAAACAGAAGGAACTCTGTAATGGGTGGCATTACTCTCTCAAGCGCAGTGCGCAACAACTTGAATTCACTTCAAGCAACTTCAAAACTTATGAGCTCCGTTCAGGAAAAGCTCTCAACTGGTAAGAAGGTCAACTCGGCCCTCGACAACCCAAACTCTTTCTTCACAGCAAAGGGCCTGGAAAACCGCGCAAGCGATCTATCCACCCTGCTTGATGATATGGGTCAGTCTGTTCAGACCTTGAAAGCGGCTGATGAAGGTATTTCTGCGATTTCTGATCTTGTCGACGCCGCAAAGGCGAAGGCAAACCAGGCTCTGCAGACCTCAAGTCAGTCCGAGCGTAAGGCTTATGCGGCAGAGTATAATGAGCTTCTGACGCAGATTGAAGACATCGCGAAAGACTCTGGATACAAGGGCAAAAACCTGCTCGCCGGTGACGGCAACAACCTGACAGTGACATTCAATGAAGACGGCACGTCTTCTCTGGATATCAGCGCGATCAACTACACCGACACCACATTGTCGACTGGCCTGAACCTCGGCGATCTTGATTCCGCATCTGCAGGAACGGCTACAATGGGTGCAACGACCGGTACTGCCGGTGGTGCAGCCCTCACCGCAGACGCATTGATTACAGCCGATGATGACTTTGCTACCGGTGACATCTTGACCATCACAGACAGCACCGGCACAGAGCTTGGATCGCTTGAAATCACGGCATCAACAACTGTCGATGATGTCAACAGCTTCATCTCGGGTTCAAGCAAGGATGTATCTTCAAGCTTTGCAGCAGGCTCCTTCACCATCGAAAGTTCGATCGGTCTGACGGTCTCATCTGATGGTGCGCAGGCTGATGTGACGGTCACTCCATCTGCCGAGCATGGTTTCTCAAGCGACACCAAGATCGAGAACACCCTGAGTTCTCTGCAAAAGGCTCAGAACACGCTTCGCTCACAGGCGTCTACGTTCGGTACCAACCTGTCGATTGTTCAGAACCGTCAGGACTTCACCAATGCAATGATCAACACCCTCGAAGAAGGTGCTGGCAAACTGACATTGGCAGATACAAACGAGGAA
>JABXHV010000143.1 GCA_013373445.1 Paracoccaceae bacterium
CGGCCTTTGGCATGACCAAGCGGGCCGGACGGTCAGTCTCCAACGATCCGGGCCTGCAGCAGGTGCTTCAGGCGGATGTTGATGCCCATTGCTTTGTTGCCAAGAGCTGGGACTACCATGTTGAGGTCGCGCTCGGCTGCACCAACGAGGAAAACCTGGAATCGATTGCCGATACGGTCAAGGCTGCGATTGAGCTCGGCCGTGAGGCGATGATCGATTGCGAGCATTTCTTCGATGGCTACAAGGCCAATCCGGAGTACGCACTCGCCTGCGCCAAGACAGCCTATGAGGCCGGTGCGCGTTGGGTCGTCCTTTGTGATACCAATGGCGGCACTTTGCCGGGCGAAATACGCTCCATCATCGAAAAGGTGAAGGCGGTCGTTCCCGGTGATCACCTTGGCATTCACACACATGATGACACCGGCCATGCGGTGGCAAACACTCTTGCGGCAGTCGATGCTGGAGTGCGCCAGGTGCAAGGCACCCTGAATGGTATTGGCGAACGCTGCGGCAATGCCAATCTGGTGACGCTGATCCCGACGCTGTTCCTCAAAGAGCCCTATGCCAGTCAGCTGGAAATGAAGATTACGCGTGACCAGCTGGCTGAGATTACGGCGATCTCCCATGCATTTGATGAGATGCTCAACCTGTCGCCTGACCGCCACGCGCCCTACGTAGGTGAAAGTGCCTTTGCGACGAAGGCAGGCATCCACGCTTCTGCGATCCTCAAGGACCCCAAGACCTATGAGCATGTCGAGCCGGAGACCATTGGCAATCGCCGCCGCGTCCTGGTGTCCGACCAGGCAGGAAAGAGCAATCTGCTCGGAGAACTGTCACGGCTTGGCATCACTGTCGACAAATCCGATACGCGCCTTGATCGTCTCTTGAGTGACGTGAAGCAGAAGGAAGCGGAAGGCTATGCCTATGAGGCCGCCGACGCATCCTTTGAGCTCATGGCCCGCCGAGTGCTTGGCGAAGTGCCTGAGTTTTTCAAGGTCAACTCTTTCCGTGTCATGGTGGAACGCCGCCACAATGCCGTTGGCGATTTGGTCAAGATGTCCGAAGCGGTGGTCAAGGTCGACATTGACGGCGAACAGCTTATGTCCGTCGCGGAAGGGAATGGTCCCGTCAACGCGCTCGACAATGCGCTGCGCAAGGATCTGGGAAAATACCAGTCGGCGGTTCAGAGCCTTGAGCTTGTCGACTATAAAGTGCGTATCTTGAACGGCGGCACGGGCGCGGTCACCCGTGTATTGATCGAAAGTCAGGATATGCAAACGCGTTCGCGCTGGTTTACAATCGGCGTGTCGAGCAACATTATCGACGCTTCCTTCCAGGCCTTGCTTGATTCGATCAATTACAAGCTTCTCAAATCCCGTCAGGCCTGACCTACCACGCCCATGATTGCGCCCGGTGTTGCCGGGTGCTTTGAAAGTCCCCACGATGTCCCAGTCGAATGGCGAATTGCCGTCTACCAATCCAGCCGACGAGTTGCGGTTGGGCTTTATGTTTGCCTTGTCGGCCTACGGGATGTGGGGTTTCTTTCCCATCTTCTACAAGTTGGTAGGGGATTTCCCGCCTCTGTTCGTCGTTGCTCACCGGATTGTTTGGTCGGTGGTTTTTGTAACCATCTTCCTCACGCTGGTTGGACGTATGGGAGAAGTGGTTCGCATCATTCGCGAACCGAAGAACCTGGGGCTTTTGGCGTTGTCTGCTGCGACTATTGCGTCCAATTGGCTGGTGTTTGTCTGGGCGGTTGGCCAGAGCATGGTGCTCGACGTCTCGCTGGGTTATTTCCTCAACCCGCTGGTTAGCATCACGATTGGCCTCGTGGTTCTGCGTGAAAAGCTCAACAGGCTTCAACTGATCGCTGTGGCGCTGGTTGTCGTTGCCGTTTCAGTGCAGGGCATCATGTCCGGCGGATTGCCATGGGTGTCTCTGGTGTTGGGCCTTTCATTTGCGGTCTACGGCTATATTCGCAAGATCACGCCGGTCAAGGCAACGCCAGGCCTTTTGGTGGAAACTTGCCTCGTCGCGCCGATCGCATTGGGCTTCTTGATTTGGAACTGGGATGTCGCGGTCAGCGGTGTTGCCGAGACTGACACGTTTCTGTTTGTGGTCTTGATGGTAAGCGGGCCGCTTACCGCGCTGCCGCTGGTGATGTTTTCCGCTTCAGCGCGCCGCTTGCCAATGATTTACATCGGCCTGATGCAATACATCGTTCCTTCGATGCATTTCTTGTTGGCGGTGTTCTTGTGGAATGAGCCCCTGGACCCGACACGTCAGATCACTTTCATCATCGTGTGGTGTGCCCTGGTGGTCTTCACGTATGATTCTGTCACACGAGCACGCAAAAGCCGGGTTGTTCAAACGCCGTAGGACCGTTCTACACAAGTTACAGACGAAGCAATTTGAAGGAAGTCTGGAGCAATTGGAGCTTCAGACTTTTTCCATCAGCGCATCTGTGCCGTCATGTTCGCTCTGCGCATCAGGCTCCAATGCGTTGCACAGCATCGGCACGACCTCTTCGATCTGGTTGGTCACCATGTAAGGCACTGCCTTGTCACCACCGATGAAGCTTTCCTTGTGCATGTGATCGAGTAGCGCAAGGAAGGGCGACCAAAAGCCATTTATATTGGCCAGAACGATCGGCTTCTGATGTTCCCCAAGCTGCGCCCAGCTCATCATTTCGACGACTTCTTCAAGCGTTCCGATACCGCCCGGCAGGGCGACGAAAGCGTCGGAGTTCTGGTACATCAGCATCTTGCGTTCATGCATGTCGTTGGTGACGATCAGCTCGTCGACCTGTGTCAGCATCTTTTCACGGCTTTCCAGGAAGTGCGGAATGATGCCGCAGACCTTGCTGCCGTTTTCGATCGCAGCGCGTGCAACGGTGCCCATAAGGCCGACATCACCGCCGCCATAGACGAGCCTGTGGCCATGTTCGCCTATCAGTTGGCCAAGCCGGGTCGCTGCAGCTTCATATAGCGGGCTGTCGCCATAGCTGGAGCCGCAATATACGCAAATACTTCTTTGAGTTGTCATGGTGAGAAAATCGCACCGCCGCACAGGCAGGTCAAGCGGGCTTTCCTGTATTTCGGCTCAAAAAGGACAGATTGTCCGGTGCATTGAATGAGCGTTCCTTGCCGCCATCACAAAAGACGTATATCCATGATTGTAAAGAGACTCGCTATGGTAATGGCGCGATCAGACGACCGATCAATCATGACGTTTGGGCAGTTTTATTGGGTCAAAACAGGTTGTTGAGTGGTCAAAGAACTTGGGTAGCTTCTCCGTGGGGACAAAAGCGTCATGACTAAGATAGGATTGATTTGGACAACTGGTGCAGCAGCAGTCGTGGGGATTAGCGCACTTGTTGTTGCTTACTTCTTTCCGGCACTGGTGTCTGATAATACGGACCCGGAGCCAGCGGTTGTATCAGCGCCAGCTGACGAAAACGCAGCTGATGTCGTGTCTGAGGATGCCGCGTCCGAGACCGCAGATGCAGCTGATACGACAACAATCCTGCCGACATTTGATGTTGTTGGCGTTGAGCCAACAGGCGATGCGGTCATTGCCGGGCGCTCAAAACCTGGCGCTGTGGTGGAACTGGTCGCCAACGGCGCTGTGGTCGGCAAGGGGACTGCCAACAAGGATGGCGAATGGGCCATCGTTCTCGAAGAGCCCTTTGCTCCAGGTGAGTATGATGTTGCGGTCCGTGTGAACGGGGCTGACGGGTCAGGTGCCGTAGAATCCGAACAGCGTCTCGCAATTTCGGTTCCCAATGACAGCATGGGCAAGCCTTTGGTTGTTCTGAACAGCCCGGATGGACCGTCCAACATCTTGCAAAAACCGGCAACAGCTGTCGAAACAGAGGTCGCAGCGGCTGAAGATACCGCCGAAGAGACCGTGGTCGCAGCTGCCGATGAGACGCTTGATGACGCAGCAGACACGATGGCAGAAGTGGCTTCCAATGTTGAGGACGCCGTCGAAGAGACTGGTGAAGACGCAACTGCCGCTATGGATCAGGCTGTAAGTGATACCGAAACGGAAGTAGCCGCGGCAGAAACGGAAGCGGCTGCGGTAGAAACGGAAGTGGCCGCAGCAGTTGAGGCAACGACCGAAACAGTTGCAGACGCTGGCAGCGCTGCTGCCGAGAAGGTGGAAGAAACAGCCGATGCTGTTGTCGATGCTGCAAAGGACATGGCGAGCGAAACGGCTGATGTAGACATGAAGTCGGATGCTGATGACACCGACGAAGTTGTCGCTGTCGTGGAAACACCCGTCGAAGAAGCAAAGGTTGAAGAAGCCAGCTTTGAACCGGTGAAGGTGGAAGCGGTCGAATCTGAAAAAGGCACGGTCTATGTGGCCGGTACCGGGAACCCCGGCGACAAGGTCCAGGTATATCTCGGTGGTGAATTGCTTGGGACCGTCGATGTGACCGAGAATGGCAGCTGGCTGTTCGAAGGAGACAAAGACATCGCCCCTGGTTCAGTCGAGGTGCGAGCAGATATGGTGGACGCCTCCGGTGAGGTGCGTTCTCGTGCGGCAGTTGCCTTCGACAAGGTGCCAGAGGCAATCATTCTGACCAAGGCGGTTGCTTCTGCGAAAACAGACGATGCCGCGGCGGGAATGGACGCTGAAGTTGAAGTCAACAAGCCGCTGCCGAATGTGATCATTCGCAAAGGCGACAATCTATGGACTATTGCGCGCCGCCTGTATGGTGATGGCTTCCGTTACACGACGATTTATCAGGCCAACAAAGGACAAATTCGCAATCCTGACCTGATTTATCCCGGCCAGATCTTCCTGACACCGGATGGTGCAATCAGGTTGAGCGAACCGCAAAACAAGCCTGCAAACTGATCCAGGTGCCTGAGAGTTGATGAAGCCGCCGTTCTTTAAAAAAGAGCGGCGGCTTTTGTTTTCTGCATTCTTTGCAGCTCCAACTCTTGAAGAAGGGCAACTCATCGTCTAAATACGATGAAAGAATTTGGAGTTTCAGGATTCTCATCTTCCTTGTGAAAGAGTTGCTTTGAAACCTTTTGAGAACAGTAAGGCAAAAGTCGACAGCTTTTGCTGTGCCAGGACACACGACGATATTGGCAACGAAAAAGCCGTTGGTCGGATCTCTGAAAAAGCCTCATCAAGTGGGAGGCCGGCGACCTGTTGTGCTGACCAGGATGGCATCCATCAGGTTTTTCGTGCGTTGTCGCATCCAACGCGCCTGACGATCCTGGAGTTTCTGTCAGACCGTCCCGAAGCGTCTTGCGGCGATATCGTGAGCGCGTTGCCCTTGGCACAATCGACCGTGTCGCAGCATCTGCAGGTCCTCAAGGACACAGGTATTCTGACGTGCACTGTGCATGGACGATCTTGTTACTACACGCTTGACCGGGCCGTCGTGGGCGAAGCCAAGCTGCAGGTAGATGAGCTTTGGCAGCGTTTTAAATCAGAATAAAAACAGCTGAAGACAGCCCGTTTGGGTGTCAATGGCGAACAATAAACAATACATCCGCTCAGCGGAGAAGATCCTGGGAGATCTCATTGAACGATAAGTCCGCGCAGGCTGCGCCAAAAGGCGCAAAGGCAAATGATGCATCGGCACAGGCAACGTCAAACCAGACGTCAAGCAAGTCTGTGAGTGCAGATGAGGGCTCGACCTTTGCGACCCTGGTGAACCTTTGGCCCTACATCTGGCCGTCGGGCCGGCCCGACCTCAAGGGACGGGTGTTGCTGTCAATACTGGCGCTTGTCATAGCGAAGGTCGTCACAGTTCTGTCGCCCTATTTCTTTGCCTGGTCGACTGACGCGCTGTCTGGAGAAGAGAGCTGGTTGCCTGCCTTCCTTGCTGCGCCAGTGATGCTTGTTCTGGCCTATAATGCAGCCCGTGTATTGGCGGTCGCTTTCAACCAGATCCGCGATGCGTTGTTTGCACGCGTCGGCCAGCATGCGGTCCGACAACTTGCCAACATCACTTTCCGTCATTTGCATCAGCTGTCTCTGAGATACCATCTGGCCCGCAGGACAGGGGGGCTGAGCAGGGTCATCGAGCGCGGTGTCAAAGGCATCGAGGCGATTGTTCGCTTTACGATCCTCAACGGCATTCCAACGCTGCTCGAATTTGCCATGATGGCAGGCGTCATATGGTACCAGTTTGGCCTGTCCTACCTGGCGATCGTCGCCTTCATGATCGTTGCCTACGTCTGGTTCACCATCAAGGCTTCCAATTGGCGCATCGCAATTCGTCGTGAGATGAATGACAGCGACACGGACGCCAATTCAAAGGCAATCGACAGCCTGCTGAACTTCGAGACGGTGAAGTATTTCGGCAATGAAAAGATGGAAGCCGACCGTTTCGACGTTTCAATGATCAAGTATGAGAAGGCTGCGACCAAGACCTGGACCTCACTTGCCTGGCTGAACTTTGGCCAGACGGTCATTCTCGGGATTGGCATGGCGGCCTGTATGATTTTGTCGGCGCGCTCTGTAATGGCAGGCGACCAGACAGTGGGCGATTTTGTTTTAATCAATGCCCTTTTGATGCAGATCTCCATCCCTCTGAACTTCATCGGCTTTGTTTATCGCGAAATTCGCCAGGGCCTGGCCGACATTGAAAGCATGTTCGATCTTTTGCATGTGCCTGCAGAAATTCAGGACAGGGAAGGCGCCAACGACTTGGCTGCTGTGGAAGGAACGATTGCCTTCAAGGACGTGCGTTTCCACTATGATGAAAGCCGGCCGATCCTGAAGGGCATCGATTTTGAAGTGCCTGCTGGAAAGACGATTGCGATCGTCGGCCCGTCCGGGGCCGGTAAGTCAACGATATCCCGTCTTCTGTTCCGGTTCTATGATGTGACTGGAGGGGCCGTGCAGATTGACGGCCAGGATGTGCGTGATGTCACACAGGAAAGCGTGCGCAAGGCAATCGGCATGGTTCCCCAGGATACCGTCCTTTTCAACGACACCATCGCCTACAACATTCGCTACGGACGCCCCGATGCGAGTGACGAAGAAGTTCGGGAAGCCGCGCGTATGGCGCAGATCCACGACTTTATCGAACGTTTGCCCGAAGGCTATGCCGCTGAGGTTGGCGAGCGCGGCCTGAAACTCTCTGGCGGCGAAAAACAGCGGGTTGCCATTGCACGTACAATTTTGAAATCGCCTCCGATCCTGATCCTCGACGAGGCAACCTCCGCTTTGGACACTCACACCGAGCGTGAGATCCAGACGGCTCTCGATGCTGTTTCAAAGAACCGGACCACTTTGGTGATTGCTCACCGCCTGTCTACAGTCGTCAACGCGGATCAGATCATCGTTCTGGAAGCTGGTGAAATTCGCGAACGCGGCACGCATCAGGAACTTCTGGATGCTGATGGTCTTTATGCATCCATGTGGTCGCGTCAGCGCGAGGCGGATGAAGCAGAAGAGCGCCTGCTTGCCGCCAAGGCTGCCGACAGTCTGGGCATTGTGACACGCGGCCCCAAGGCGGAAAGTTGACAAAGCTGGCCCGGTAAAGCGGCGATAGGCTCAGGGCAGGGCCAGTTTTAGAGATCTGAAGTGACGACCCTCTGCCAGAGCCCGTTCACCTTCTGAAAGGCGTTCAACGCCGACTTGCTGCGCAGACATCTGGCGCGCCTGTCATAATACGCATAGATGTTCGGCGAGATGGTCTTCGCACGGTGCCGCGCGTTTTCTGAGAAATCAGCCGCAAGTGGCGGCTCGCAGGGATGAATACACATAAGCTGTCTCCTGGTTCAATTACCTTGAGAACCAGGATGCATCATTTGAAAGAAATAAATAATCAGGCTTGTTTTTGATTTATTGTCCGATAAATTGGCATAATGAAACTCGAAGACCTTCGCTTCTTTGAAAAAGTGGCCGCTCTTGGAAATGTCTCCGCCGCAGGACGTGCGTTTGGCCTGTCCGCATCTGCTGCCAGCAGTCGCTTGCAAGGCCTGGAGGCCAGTGTCGGTTCGCAGCTTTTTTCGCGTACAACACGGCGCATTTCGCTCACCGAGGCAGGTGAAGTGTTGTTGGCGCATTCGACAAATGCACTCGCGGAAATAGACGAAGCCCTTGAAAAACTGGATGAGTTGACGCAGACGCCAACTGGCCGTTTGAAGGTGTCTTCGAATGTGTTCTTTGGGCGCCGCCATATTCTTCCCTATATGGTCGAGTTTCGCGAACAGCATCCCGATATAACCCTGACGATGGATTTCAGTGACGAGATTGTCGATATCGTCGCCGATGGCTACGACGTGGCTATTCGTGTCGCCCCACTGCCCGATTCAACATTGAAAGCGCGCAGGCTTGGAGCAAACCGCCGCGTGTTATGTGCGACGCCTGATTACCTGGAACGACGTGGGGTGCCAAAAACCCCAGCGGACCTCAGCGAACACGATTGTATCGGCGTATCGTCCTTTCCCTATTGGTATCTGCAAGGCCCTGAAGGAGAAGTCGCCTACGAATTCAAGGCGACCATCAATGGCGACAACGGCGACTATTCCTACGACGCGGTGATGAGCGGACTTGGCATTGCGATCAAGTCGGTTGCACATGTGTGGGAGGAATTGCGGGACGGCAGGTTGATTGAACTTATGACCGACTATCCCGTGACACGCACGGGGGCAGTTTGGGCGGTCTATCCGCCTGCCAAAGTAACGCCGCCCAAGGTCAGAGCCTTCATTGATTTCCTATTGAAAAAATATGGCTCGCCGGCGTATTGGGAGAGCTGAAGACGGCTTGCGGGTGTGCGCCTGAACCAAATTGCATATATAATTTTGCGAAACGGGTGTTTTGCCGGTTCTCTATTGAGACAAATACCTCTAGAAACAGCGGTTAAATTACCAGGTCGAGGAGACCTAGGTTGTTCTGAAGGCAGCAAGGCCGGAACCGCAGCGCTCAGATGCTTGATCTGGCCAGTTCCGATGTTGGAAAAGTGCCTCGGGCAAACCGTACCAAGGGAAATTACATGTCGATTGTTGATTCAGTTGCAAAAGCCTTTTGTCCAATCCACCGCGAAGGCTGGCCTTTCATTGCCATTGCATTCGTTGCCACGATTGTCATTGGCTGGTTTGCGTCGCCGCTGTTCTGGATCGGCCTGATCCTCACGGCTTGGGTCGCCTACTTTTTCCGTGATCCTGCTCGTGTCACTCCGGTGGATGACAATCTCGTGGTTTCGCCTGCCGATGGCGTTGTGAGCCACGTTGTTTCTGTCGTGCCGCCAGAAGAGCTGGAACTTGGCAGCGATCCGATGCTGCGTGTTTCGATTTTCATGAATGTGTTTAACTGCCATGTGAACCGTGCGCCGATTGGCGGTCGGATCATTCGCGTTGCCTACCGCGCAGGAAAATTCCTGAATGCGGAACTGGACAAGGCCAGCGAACACAATGAGCGCAACGGCCTGGTCATTGAGCGCGGAGATCTGAAAATCGGCGTTGTACAGATCGCAGGTCTCGTTGCGCGCCGAATTGTCTGCTTTGTGCGTGAAGGCGAAAGTGTCGGCGCTGGCGAACGTTTCGGATTGATCCGTTTTGGTTCCCGCCTGGACGTCTATTTCCCACTTGGCACGGTTCCACGCGTTGCGCTGGGACAAACAATGATCGCCGGTGAAACTGTTATGGCAGACTTGAGTGTTAAATCTGGCAAGGGTCAGCCTCTGACCCGGGTCAGCTAAGGGCTGCGCCGTGAAAGACTTTCAGGATATTCCAGAGACTGATTCCGCAGAGCTTTCCAGGCAACGACCGCGTGTGCCTATGCGGGTGATCTTGCCGAACCTTGTGACCTTGATGGCGCTGTGTTCAGGCCTGACCGCCATTCGCATGGCCTTTGAGGGACGTTGGGAGTTCGCCGTTGGGGCAGTGCTTCTGGCAGCTGTTCTCGATGCGCTCGACGGGCGTGTCGCACGGCTCTTGAAAGGTACTTCCAAGTTCGGCGCTGAGCTGGATTCTCTTGCAGACTTCGTCAACTTCGGCGTGACGCCAGCCTTGATCCTTTACATCTGGATCCTCAAGGAGACCGGGTCTCTGGGCTGGGTCGCCGCACTGGTCTTTGCGATCTCTGCAGCATTGCGTCTGGCGCGCTTCAATGTGGCTCTGGATGACCCCAACAAGCCCGCCTGGGCTGCGAATTTCTTTACCGGTGTTCCTGCGCCCGCCGGCGCTCTGCTCGTCCTGATGCCGCTTTATTGGGAATTCCTTGGTTTCCTTCCGCATTGGAGTGAGCTCGCCGTTCCAATTTCCTTCTTCGTTATTGGTGTCGCCTTTCTGCTGATTTCAACCTTGCCGACGTTTTCGGGCAAGAAGGTTGGAACCCGCATTCGCCGCGATCTGGTTCTGCCGCTGTTTGTCATTGCGGTGCTGATTGTGGCGCTGACAGTCAGTTATCCCTTTCCGATGCTGGCCTTTGCAACGGCTGTCTACCTGCTGTCTATTCCGTTCGCCTGGCGTTCGCATCGCGCTTACGCTCGGCAGGAAAAGACCTTGTCATCCGAAGATCTTGATGACGATGGCGAAGACGCCGACCTTGATGACTTGAGCGAAAAAGACAAATCCGACGCTGGATAAGCAATAGGGCCAGGCCACTTGCCCCTGAGCGGGGCAGGTGATCAATCTGGAGCCTTGCGGATGAACTTCTGTTCTCTGACCAGTTTGCCCCATTGATCACCATCGTATTGTTCGACCAGCTCAAACCCGTTCTGCTCGTAAAGTGTCCTTGCGGCATCCATTCCTTGCACGGTCCACAGATGGATTTCCTTGAAGCCTAGCCGATCACAGTGATCAAGAGCGCGCAGGAGAAGCTCCTTGCCAAGTCCGATGCCGCGAAG
>JABXHV010000133.1 GCA_013373445.1 Paracoccaceae bacterium
CATTTCATGGCCTACAAGGGTGCCTTGATGGTGCAGGATGATGAAATGTACGCGTCCTTCCAGCGTTGCGCGGAACTTGGTGCGATGCCTTTGGTCCATGCGGAAAACGGTGATGTCGTCGCCGACCTTTCCGCCCGCTTGCTTGCTGAAGGCAATAATGGCCCAGAAGGCCATGCCTACTCCCGTCCGCCGCAGGTTGAAGGTGAGGCAACGAACCGCGCCATCATGATTGCCGACATGGCCGGGGTGCCTCTCTACGTCGTTCACACGTCTTGCGAGGAAAGCCACGAAGCAATCCGCCGCGCCCGTCAGGCCGGCAAGCGCGTCTATGGCGAACCGCTCATTCAGCATCTGACTCTTGATGACAGCGAGTACAAACATCCAGATTGGGACCATGCCGCGCGCCGTGTGATGTCACCACCGTTCCGCGACAAGAAGCATCAGGACAGCCTGTGGGCCGGTCTGGCATCCGGATCCCTGTCCTGTGTTGCGACCGACCATTGTGCGTTCACAACCAATCAAAAGCGCTTCGGCGTTGGCGACTTCACCAAGATTCCGAACGGTACCGGAGGGCTTGAAGACCGGCTTCCAATGCTCTGGACCTATGGTGTGAAGACCGGCCGCCTGACCATGAACGAATTCGTTGCGGTCACGTCTACAAATATCGCCAAGATCATGAACATCTACCCGAAAAAGGGTGCCGTGCTAGTTGGTGCAGACGCAGATCTGGTCGTGTGGGATCCGGAAAAGTCCAAGACGATTTCCGCATCGACCCAGCAGTCAGCCATTGATTACAACGTGTTTGAGGGCAAGGAAGTCACAGGTCTGCCGCGTTACACATTGACCCGTGGCCGTGTTGCCGTTGAAGACGGAACCGTGAAGCCGAAGGAAGGCCATGGCGAGTTCGTCAAGCGGCCACCAAACACTGCGGTCAACAAGGCCCTGTCGACCTGGAAAGAGCTTACATCGCCGCGCAAGGTTGAACGCACTGGCATTCCGGCAACGGGTGTCTAACGTTCATGGGGTCTGCAACCTGTCCGTCTGAAACGGGCTCAGCTCACATGAGACCGGCAGATATCAAGATTGTCGTGGCATTGATCATCAACGATGCTGACGAGATGTTGCTGGTCAGAAAACGCGGAAGTGCGTTCTTCATGCAGCCGGGCGGGAAGCTGGACGCCGGTGAAAGTGATCTTGATGCGCTGTGTCGTGAATTGCGCGAGGAGGTCAATCTGACGATTGATCCCTCCCGGTTTTCATCACAAGGTGTCTATCGGGACTGGGCGGCAAATGAACCGGGAAAGCTGGTTGAGGCAATGGCCTTCTCGTGTTTCGGATCCTTCAAGGTGTCACCTGCCGCTGAAATTGAAGAAGTTCGATGGGTGCCGTTGGAAGAGGAGCCAGCGGCAATCCAAAGAGCGGCGTTGAGCAAAAACCATTTGTTCCCGCTTGCCAGAAGGCTGCTGCGAAGTTCGGCAGTTGCCGGTTGAGCGCGGAAACATGATTAGACGGGTGCGTTGGCTTTCAAACGCTTGGCCAGAGAGCTGCGTTGGCAGACTTTCTTCCCGACAGAGGAAAACATGATGGTGGAAAGCACCACTTCGAATTCAAAAGATTATTCAGTTGTTTCAGCAAAAGATCTTTGCCTGACATTTGAGACCAATGATGGCCCTGTGCACGCGCTGGAGGGCATCAATCTGGAGATCAAAAAGGGAGACTTTGTTTCCTTCATCGGGCCTTCCGGATGCGGCAAAACAACCTTGTTGCGCGTCATTGCGGATCTTGAAAAGAAGACCGGCGGCGAAATCACGGTCAATGGGACAACTCCTGAAAAGGCGCGCCTTGATCGCTCCTATGGCTATGTCTTCCAGGCAGCAGCGCTTTATCCTTGGCGCACGATCGAGAAGAACATTGCGCTCCCGCTGGAAATCATGGGGATCACCAAGGCAGAACAACGCAAGCGCATCGACAAGGTGCTGGAGCTTGTAGAGCTCTCAGACTTTGGCAAGAAACTGCCATGGCAACTGTCAGGCGGCATGCAACAGCGCGCATCCATTGCCCGTGCGCTGGCCGTCGAGCCTGACCTTTTGCTGATGGATGAACCTTTTGGCGCCCTCGATGAAATCGTGCGCGATCATCTAAATGATCAACTTCATCAACTTTGGGCGAAGACCAACAAAACAGTTGTCTTCGTCACACACTCGATTCCCGAAGCAGTTTATCTGTCGACCAAGATTGTGGTTCTGTGCCCACGTCCGGGGCGGATTTACGATGTCATCGACAGCACCCTGCCGCGTGAGCGCACTCTGGATTTACGAGAATCGCCTGAGTTCCTGAAAATCGCCCAACGGGTGCGCGAAGGTCTGGCTGCGGGGCACGCCTATGACGACTAAACCCAATACGTGGAATTGGATAATGTCAGGCACGGTTGGACCGGTCGTGACTGTCCTGATTGCGTTCATGGCGATCTGGTATCTTGCGGCAATCTTCTTGAACATCCCGTTCCAGAAAGACATCTACAAGCGTGCCGATCGCATTGATGTTCCGGTTTCCGAGCTGGTGCTTGATACCTGGTCGCAAAAGAAACCCGTGTTGCCAGCACCACATCAGGTCGTGGTCGAAATTTACGAAACCACTGTCTTGAAAAAGATCACGTCAAAACGCTCGTTGGTTTATCACACCGGCATCACGCTCTCCTCGACAATGCTTGGCTTTCTCATCGGTACCAGCCTCGGCATTCTGCTTGCCGTTGGCATTGTGCATTCTCGGGTCCTGGACAAATCCTTGATGCCTTGGGTGATTTCATCGCAAACCATTCCCATTCTGGCCATCGCGCCGATGATCATTGTTGTCTTGAATGCAATCGGTATTTCCGGTCTTCTTCCAAAAGCGATGATCTCGACCTACCTGTCGTTTTTTCCCGTGACGGTGGGCATGGTGAAAGGCCTGCGGTCACCCGAAGTCATTCACCTGGACTTGATGCATACGTATAGCGCGACAAGGCTGCAAACATTCCTCAAACTGCGTTTTCCCTACGCCATTCCCTATCTCTTCACATCGATGAAGATCGGCATGGCAGCATCTCTGGTCGGCGCAATTGTGGGCGAGTTGCCGACAGGTGCGGTGGCAGGTCTGGGCGCGCGATTGCTTGCCGGATCTTACTACGGTCAAACCATTCAGATCTGGTCTGCCCTGATCATGGCAGCCTTGCTGGCCGGTGCCTTGGTCGCCTTGATTGGCGTTCTGGAGAAAATTACTCTCAAGCAGCTGGGGATGGCGCAATGACAGATGCTGTGACACGCCCAACAAGCGCGCTCAAAATAGGTCCATTGGCGCTCGTTTCCTGCGCTGCAGTTGTCCTTGGGCTGATTCTGCCAATCAACGCCGATGGCACACGCCTCATGGCGCATCCAGTGACTGGCACCGCCTTTATGCTGCTCGTCCCTATCATTCTGGCCACCGAGTTATCGCTTGTACGCCGGTGCTATGGTCTGATGGCCATGGGACTGGTCGGTTACATCGCCGCTGCCTTGTTTGCATTCAACGATCAACACTTTGAAACACCGGTCGCAACGGGTTTCTGGGTGCTAACCATCGCGTGCTGGACGACCACATGGCTGTTTGTCAGCCGGCTGTCCGGCTTTGATATTACAAACCGCCCGATGCTGGGCCGGTTCATCAATCTGATTATTCCGGTGTGCTTCGGTGTCACATTGCTCATCCTTTGGCAGCTGATTGTTCTGGGCGCAAATGTTCCCAAGGTTCTCTTGCCTGCACCATCGGATATCGGCCTGCGACTGGTGAATTCCGTACCCGTGCTTTGGGCCGATTTCCAGCAAACGTTCTTGAAGGCCGTTATCGTCGGTTATGCGCTTGGATGCAGTTCTGCTTTCATCACCGCGATTATCGTTGACCGCGTCCCATTCCTGCGCCGCGGGTTGTTGCCGATTGGCAATTTCATCTCGGCGCTGCCCATCATTGGTGTCGCGCCGATCATGGTGATGTGGTTTGGCTTTGAATGGCAGTCAAAAGCTGCGGTTGTCATCATCATGACCTTCTTTCCTATGCTGGTGAACACAGTTTCGGGCCTTGCCGCTTCGGACAGCATGCAAAAGGACCTGATGCGCACCTATGCAGCGGATTACTGGCAAACGCTGATCAAACTGCGCCTGCCCATGGCGATGCCCTTTATCTTCAACGCACTGAAGATCAATTCAACGCTGGCGCTGATCGGTGCGATCGTTGCGGAGTTTTTCGGAACACCGATCGTTGGCATGGGCTTCCGTATTTCAACCGAAGTTGGCCGGATGAACGTTGACATGGTTTGGGCGGAGATCGCCGTTGCCGCGCTTGCCGGTTCGTTGTTCTACGCCTTGATTGCACAGCTGGAAAAAGTCGTAACCTTCTGGCATCCCTCGCAGCGAAAAGGCTAAGCTGGTTCATACAATTGAAAGGCCGGACCCTGTTCCGGCCTTTTTGCTTTGTCGCCCCCAGTTTGCTTTGTACTCTCTGGACAATTCGAATCCTATCATCCTCAAGGTGCCAAAAATGCTGCCAAGCCGTGACATAGTTCGTCTGATTGAAATCATGGAAGCATTGCGAACGCCGGAAACCGGTTGTCCTTGGGATATTGAACAAACCTTCGAGACAATTGTTCCCTACACCATTGAAGAAGCTTACGAAGTCGCCGATGCGATCAACAAGAAGGACATGGTCAATCTGCGCGAGGAACTTGGCGATCTGTTGCTTCAGGTCATCTACCATGCGCGCATGGCGGAAGAGGCCGGGACCTTCGACTTCGGAGATGTGGTTGAAGCCATTACCAAGAAGATGATCCGCCGTCATCCGCATGTCTTTGGCAACGAAAAAGCCCGTTCGGCAGGAATGGCCAAAGGTATGTGGGAAAAGATCAAGGCGGAAGAGCGTGCAGAGAAAAAGGCCGCCCATGCAGCCGCTGGCCATGAAGAAGCTTCAGTACGCTTTCTTGACGACGTGCCTACCGCCTTCCCTGCCCTGCAGGAAGCAGAAAAGCTCCAAAAACGCGCTGGTCAGGTCGGATTTGACTGGAACGATCCATTTGCGGTTCTCGCCAAAGTCCGAGAGGAAGCTGATGAGCTTGAAGTGGAAATCCGCGCAGATGAGCCCGACCGCGAGCTGATTGCCGATGAACTCGGCGACACATTTTTTGCGTTGGCAAATCTTGCTCGTCACATGCACATCGACCCGGAAGAAGCCTTGCGGCGCACCAATCGAAAGTTCCGCAAGCGTTTCGCTCACATAGAAGACCACGCGGCTGAAACCGGCAAAAGCTTGGAAAACATGAGCCTCGATGAAATGGAAGCGTCCTGGCAAGCTGCCAAGACGCTCTGAGGTTCTAGGACTCGATATAGCTTGAGAATGCCTTGCGGAAAGGTCCACGCTGTTTGTCCGTCACCCGAACTTCAGCTTCGACGAATTCCTCGCCATCATTCCGCTCCAACACTTCCGCCACCTGATAGACTTGCGCCAACAGGGCGCCGTCTGAGACAGGCAGTTTGAGAGTGAAGATGTCATCATGCTTTGCGATGAAGGCATCAATCCGCTGATAGAGCTGATCAATGCCATCGCCGGTCAAGGCCGACAGGGCAATCGGCCCATCGTCGGATTTTTCTTCCAGCAGCTTGTCACGATAAACCGGATCCAGATTGTCGATCTTGTTCCAAACCTCGACAATGGGAGCACCGTCCCGAGGGTTCACGCCCAGATCGTCGAGTGTCTTCTTGACGTCTTCGGCCTGTGCTTCAGTGTCAGGATGTGAAATATCGCGCACATGCAAAATAAGATCAGCCTCGAGCACCTCTTCAAGGGTTGCCCGGAAAGCGGCGACCAAGTGCGTTGGCAGATCTGAAATAAAGCCCACAGTATCCGAAAGGATCACTTCGCGGCCATGTGGCAGCTTTATCTTGCGCAACGTTGGATCGAGTGTCGCAAACAGCAGATCCTGGGCGAACACTTCCGCCTCTGTCATCCGGTTGAACAGCGTTGACTTTCCGGCGTTGGTATATCCGACCAAGGCAACGGTTGGCTGCGGAATCTTCTTGCGCTTCTTGCGGTGCAGATCACGCGTCCGACGCACGCTTTCCAGATGCTTCTTCAGCGAAAGGATACGTTCCTGAATTTGTCTTCGGTCGGCCTCAATCTGCGTTTCACCAGGACCACCCATGAAGCCGGCACCACCACGCTGACGTTCCAGGTGTGTCCAGGAGCGCACAAGACGACTTTTTTGCCATGTAAGGTGCGCAAGATCGACCTGGAGACGTCCTTCTTTCGTGCGCGCCCGATCGCCGAAAATCTCAAGGATCAAACCGGTTCGGTCAATCACCTTGGTCTTCAAACGGCGTTCAAGGTTTCGCTGCTGCACCGGCGTCAAAGGATGGTCGATAACAACAAGGTCAAGTTCTTCAGCTTCAACGGCACCAGCGATCTCTTCCACCTTGCCCTCACCAAACAGTGTGGCCGGACGCGGATTGTTGATCTTGATGATTGAGGAAGAAATGATTTTGAGATTGATAGCAGCGCTGAGGCCAACAGCCTCTTCCAGTCGCGCTTCTGGGCTTCTGTTGCCCCTCAGTTCTGCTTCCGCTCCATCCTTGCGCAGTTGCAGGACGGGTTCAAGGATCATCGCTCTGAAGGGTTGCGGGCGCCGGTCGATACCTTGTTCTCCGGCGCCATGGTCACGGGAAGCCCCGTCGTTGGGATGTGATTCCAATCAGTCCTCGGTCTTTTCGCCTTCATCGGACGGATCAAACAATTGAACCGGTCCGTTCGGCATAATGGTAGAGATCGCATGCTTATAGACGAGCTGCGAGTGCCCGTCACGACGCAGAAGTACACAGAAGTTGTCGAACCAAGTCACGACCCCTTGCAACTTGACGCCATTGATCAAGAAGATTGTCAGAGGGATTTTTGCCTTACGGACATGGTTCAGAAAGTGATCTTGCAGATTATGCGTGCGCTCAGCCATTCGTTTTTCCTTTTACTACAGAATGCGGCTGGCATTCCGTATTTTTCCCCACAGTCGCTGTTGTTGATGCCCTAAACACAAACGCTTCCGCATCAACACTCTGCCCAATACAGCGACACTAAAATCCAAAGTGCGATAAATCGCTTGGAAGGCCCTCTCCCAGAAGGTTCGAAAGGGTATCGTTTTAATTTTTTAGGCGTTTGCCGTTCCTAATTCACTACCAGCATGATTTGGCAAGTGCAATTGTGCTCGTGTCAAAAAAGTACAAACACGTAATAATTGCGCCAAAATTACAGATCGCTGCTGGCAGTTGTGGAAACTGTGCACGTTTTACTTTTGATACCGTCCTGAATTCACGCGATGATTGGCAGTGGCCACGCGAAAACAAAGCTTGGCTTCGGATTGAACTAACAGACTGAGCGTTCTGTACAATCAGGACAATATATTTGTTTCGACCTAGAAGAAATCAAGGCTTACACGGAACATTTGTTCTACCTGACGCACCCTGTCTGCAATTGCAAAGATCACAATTCGGTCCTGAGACTGGATCTGCAGATCACCATCGGGCGTCAACACTTCCCCATTGCGGAACACGGCTCCGATACGAATGCCGGACGGGAGGTCAATCTCCCGCAGTGGGCGCCCGACGAGCGGCGACGTTTCAAGTGCTTCGGCTTCGACGACTTCCGCAGCCCCATTTTGCAACGAATGCACGCCGCGAATACGGCCACGACGGACATGCTGCAGGATCTTGGAAATCGTCACCGCGCGTGGGTTGATGAAGGCGTCGATGCCCATAGCCTGTGCGAATGCGGGATAACTCGGGTTGTTCAGCAATGACAAATTGCGCCGACACCCAAGCTTCTTCGACATCACGGATGAAAGAATGTTGACTTCATCTTCGTTGGTCAGTGCGACCATCGTGTCTGCGGCCCCGACATCTGCTTCGTCGAGAACCGTCTGATCAAGCGCGCTACCGTGCAAAATCACGCTGCGTTTCAATTCATCGGCAATTGCGACCGCACGCTCGCGCGAGGACTCAATCAATTTGATCCGGGTGTTGGCCTGGCGTTGTTCAAGGGCGCGCGCGACATAGAGTCCGATGTTTCCGCCCCCGGCGATCACAACGCGGCTGGCTTCGGGCTCTTCATGACCGAAGATACCCAGAACACGGCGAACCTGATCACGGCGGGCGACCACATAGGCCAGATCGCCTTCGTGCAGCATGTCTGTGCTCTTGGGCACAAACAGCTTGTTGTTGCGGCTTGCGCCTACAACGACGGCCCCAAGATCGGGAAACAAATCAGTCAGCTGGCGCAATGGCGTGTCGATGACCGGACAATTGCCTTCACAGGTGATGCCCACCATGACGACCTGATCATCGGCAAAACGCACTGTCTCGACCGCACCTGGGAGTGCGAGACGGCGCAGCACCATTTCACCAACTTCCACCTCAGGCGAGATGATGACATCAATTGGCATGTTGTCGCGCGAAAACAGGTTCTGCCAGCGTTTTTGCAAATAGCTGGCGGAACGAATGCGAGCCACCTTTGTCGGTACATTGAACAGGGAGTGTGCCACCTGACAGGCCACAATATTGACCTCGTCGTAGAGCGTCACCGCAATGATCATGTCGGCTTCTTCCGCGCCTGCCTGGGCAAGGACTTCCGGATGGGCACCGTGGCCAACAAAGCCGCGCACATCCAGCTGGTCACCGATGACATTGATCAAATGCGGCGAGGAATCGATGACTGAAACGTCATTTTGTTCCGCTGCAAGTCTTTCCGCGATGCCGTAGCCAACCTGACCTGCTCCGCAAATAACGACTTTCATGGCCTGTTCCTCATTACCTTCTCAAGTCTCCAATATCAGAAGAGTTCAGTCTAAGACAGTCCCAGTGACTTCAGTTTCCGATGCAAAGCGGATCGTTCCATGCCAACAAATTCAGATGTCCGCGAAATATTGCCGTCGAAACGCTGGATTTGAGCCTTGAGATATTCTCGCTCAAAGTTTTCGCGTGCTTCGCGTAGCGGCATGGCCATGAGATGTTCCCCACCGCCGTTTGACGGTAGATTGGGAACCATCGAGCCAACTTCGGCCGGCAGCATATCTGCGGTTATTTCACTGTCCGGTTCGCCGCGAGCCAAAATCAGCAGGCGTTCCACATTGTTCCGCAGCTGGCGAATATTTCCCGGCCAGTCATGGGTTTGCAAAACCGCCATGGCGTCATCCCCAATAATGCGGGACGGAATGCCTGATGCAGCCGAAATCTGTTCCATGAAATGTCGTACCAGCACGGGAACATCTTCGCGGCGTTCGGCAAGGCCCGGCACTCGAAGCGGTACCACGCTCAGGCGGTGATAGAGGTCTTCACGGAACTTCTCATTGCGAATTTGTTCTTCCAAGTCACGACCGGTTGAAGAAATAACCCGAACATCAACCTGAACCTTGCCTGTGCCGCCTACGCGGGTGAAGCTTTGCTCAACGAGAACCCGCAGGATCTTGCCCTGAGTTTCTCTTGGCATATCTCCAACTTCGTCCAGATAGAGCGTGCCACCATGGGCTTCTTCCAGAGCCCCAACCTTCCTCAGGTTGCCGTTCTCGTCCTCGATACCGAAGAGCTCTTCTTCCATGCGGTCCGGCGTCATCGTCGCTGCGTTCAGAACAACGAATGTGTTTTTGGAGCGCGGTGACAGATCGTGGATCATGCGCGCGGCCAATTCCTTGCCCGATCCGGATGGACCCGAGATCAAAATACGACTGTTGGCGGTGGCGACTTTCAAAATGTTCTGGCGCAAGTGATTGGCAGCCGTAGATTCCCCGACAATCGTGGAGGAATTACCACTTTGCTTTTTCAAAACCTTGATTTCACGCTTCAAGGTCGACGCTTCAAGTGCCCGTTCCACGATGTGGATGAGACGGTCTGTCTTGAAAGGCTTTTCAATGTAATCGTAAGCGCCGCGCTTGATAGCAGAAACCGCTGTTTCAACATTGCCGTGACCGGAAATAATGACAACCGGCAAGTCCGGATCAGTCTCCTGGATCGCATCCAGTACGCCAAGGCCGTCCAGTCGGCTGCCCTGCAGCCAAATGTCCAGGATGACAAGGGATGGACGACGTTCGTTGATTGAGTTGATAGCTGAATCAGAGTCCCGGGCAGTACGCGTTGCAAAGCCCTCATCATCCAGAATACCGGCAATCAATTCGCGAATATCGGCTTCATCGTCAACGACTAGAATTTCATGCGCCATTGTTCGTCACCAAGGTCTCGTCTTCTGTTTCTTCTGTAACTTCGGAGTGAATGCTTAAGGTCAAGCGAACCTGCGTCCCGCAGTGACCCGCTTCGTCAGGAGGGGCGTCCATTAATTCAATGCCGCCGCCATGGTCTTCCATGATCTTTTTTACAATCGCCAGCCCAAGTCCCGTGCCCTTTTCCCGTGTGGTCATATAGGGTTCGAGCAGGCGTTGGCGGTTTTCCACTGGCAGTCCAATGCCGTTGTCTATCACGTCGACGGCGAAATACTCTTCGTCCTGGCTCAGCCGCACGGTGATCTTTCCAGGCGCTAGCCCATCGCCCGTACGCGCACTCACTGCTTCTGCGGCGTTCTTGATGACATTTGTAAAAGCCTGGCCGACCAAGCGGACGTCGAACACCGCCATCAGTTCTTCTTCAGGCAGTTGTGTCTTGATTTCAATATCCGGATTGGCAACCGTCTGCATGAAAGCGGCTTCACGTACGGCGTTTCTAAGATCGTTGCGGCTTTTGCTTGGCTTTCGCATGCGAGCAAAGGAAGAGAATTCATCAACCATCTGCCCGATGTCACCGACTTGTCGAATAATCGTATCGACGCATTGATCGAAGACTTCTCTATCCTCTTCAATGCGTTTTCCATAGCGCCTGCGAATACGCTCGGCTGAGAGCTGGATCGGCGTCAGCGGATTTTTGATCTCGTGAGCGATCCTGCGCGCAACGTCGGCCCAGGCCGAGCTTCGCTGCGCCGACACGAGATCTGTAATATCTTCAAGGCTCAAGACATAGCCATGTTCCCGGCGGGTCGATTGTTCGCTGGTCAGGCGAATGTTGAACATGCGCTGCCGGCCTTTCAGGTTCAATTCCAGCTGGGTTTCTTGAAAACGCTCATCACTATGGGCCAATGCCTCACTAATAAAGCTCTCTAGCTCAGGCAACACATCGATGATCGCGCGCCCCAGCAAGGTGACCTCGTCCTTGTCGAGATAGCGTTCGGCTGTTGCATTGACGAGCGAGATCAGGCCCAGATCATCAATCCCGATCACCCCTGTAGAAACACCTGACAAGACCGCTTCGTTGAAGCGTCGGCGGCGATCTACCTGCTCGTTGGCAGCAAGCAGCGCATCGCGCTGACCAAGCAGCTGGCTGGTCATCTTGTTAAAGGTCTCTCCAAGATTGCCCAGGTCTCCAGCAGCTTTTTCAGTCTCCACCTTGACGTTGAGATTTCCCTTCGAGACGTCATCAGCAGCTGAAATCAATTGCCGAATTGGCGCGACCAACCCGTTGGCAAACCCGAAACCTATCCAGATAGCGGACAGCAACAAAACCAGTGCGACGCCCAAGTAGACAAGCGCAAAGGCGATCTGGACCCCAAAACGGCTCTTTTCAAGCTCCCGGTACTCCAATGCGCCATCTTCAGCCAACCGCTGGTATTCAACCACGCGCGGATCCATTGCCCGAACAACATACAAATAGAAACCGTCGTATGCGGACAGTTTCATAATGCCGCCAACGAGATTGGAGGCGCCTGGTGCGATCAGGATCGGATCGCCACCCTTGGCCTTCTGCAATGTGTTCTTCGGTGGCTGCAGGATGTTGACACGCGGATCAAGGACGACACGCGTAACCACTTCACCGTCCGATGACAGGATGAAGCTCGCCAGCACGCCACGTAGTGAAGACTGGGCATTGAAAAATGCATCAAAACGCGTCGGTTCGAAGTCATAGAGCGCCTTGGCGCGGTCGACAGCATTGACCATTGCCAAAAGGTCCGTCCGCAGGACGCGGGCATGCTCCTGGACATAGGCTTGTGCCACTGTGAGCGTGTTGTCGATGATTGAACGGGTTCGATCTTCAAACCAACGATCCAACCCCCGGTCGAGAGTGACGGTTGCCAGGATCGCCATCAAAAGCGCCGGGATCGCCGCAACAAAGCTGAAGAGAGCGACAATACGAACGTGCAACCTGGCTGCCGCACGGCCTCTGCGACGCGCCTGAACAAGTTTTGCCACTTCCCAGATGATCGTCGCGCATAGCAAACCAACAAGGACGCCGTTAACGGCGAGAGCCCACCAAACGACCTCCTGCGTGGGCGCAATGGCAGTCATGCCTGTCAGAATGACAAATGAAACACCGATTGAGATCAATGCGATCAACATGATCGCAAGCCCAAACCTGCGCCCCAATTTGCCGTAAGAGGCCTGTGCTCCGTTCGACCGGATGCTATTTATCGAAATCATGTCCCCTCAAGGCATTCAGCCGTTGGTTGATCGCAACCGCGAAAAGTCTGCGGCACAATTACCACACATTGTTGCCAAAATGTGACATTGCCAGAGGAGAATATGCATGTCCATAGGCCATTGCAGATTGCTAGTGGCCTATGAACACTCAAGATATCGGCGACGTGAAACGCCGTATTGGCCTTTAACGTGATGCCCGCATGACATGAATTTCCAGGTCGCGGATCTTCTTGCGCAACGTATTGCGGTTTACCCCAAGCAGTTCAGCTGCCTTGATCTGGTTGCCTCGGGTGGCAGCGAGCGCCGCGCTGATGAGCGGATACTCCACTTCACGCAAGATACGATGGTAGAGGCCTGGAGGTGGCAGTGTGTCACCATAGCCTTCAAAATAATTGTTGAGATACTTTTCAACCGAGCCGCCAAGATTGATGGCTTCTCCACTTTCTTCTTCAAAAGAAGAAACAGTCGGCTGGCTGAGCTCCTGCTCAAGCAGGCTTTCGCCAATCACGTCCTGCGGATAGAGCGCGGCAAGGCGTCGAATCAGATTTTCGAGTTCGCGCACGTTGCCAGGCCAGCGATAGCGGCGAAGCAAGTTGAGCGCAGACTGGTCGACCTGCTTTGGTGGCAAGCCTTCCTTTTCCGCCATTGAAAAGAAATGTCTGACCAAATCCGGAATGTCTTCCACACGCTCGCGCAAAGGGGGAAGCCGAATGGGAACAACATTCAAACGGAAGAAGAGATCTTCGCGGAAGAGACCCTGATTGATCAACTGCCGCAGGTCCTTGTTGGTTGCCGCAACGATTCTGACATCGGTTTTGATCGGCGTACGGCCACCAACAGTGGTATATTCGCCCTGCTGAAGAACCCGCAAAAGCCGGGTTTGGGCTTCCATCGGCATATCACCGATTTCATCGAGGAACAGCGTACCGCCATCGGCCTGTTCAAAGCGGCCGGAACTTCTGTTCTGAGCACCGGTAAAGGCTCCCTTTTCATGGCCAAAGAGTTCGGCCTCGATCAAGTCTTTCGGGATCGCCGCCATGTTGATGGCAACAAACGGCCCGTTGCGCCGCTTGCCATAATCATGGAGTGCGCGTGCTACAAGTTCCTTACCGGTCCCAGATTCACCATTGATCATCACGGTCAGGTTGGTTTGCATCAATCGCGCCAGAACACGATAGATGTCCTGCATGGCAGGCGAACGACCGACCAGTGGCATGCCCTCGCCCATGTCATCTATTTCTGCCGGGCGGCGGGTCTTAGGCTCTTCCAACGCCCTGCCAACGATGCTTGTCAGTTCCTTCAGATCAAAAGGCTTCGGCAGGTACTCATAAGCGCCTTTTTCAGAGGCCTTGATGGCCGTCATGAAGGTGTTTTGAGCACTCATGACGATTACGGGAAGATCCGGGCGCAGCTT
This sequence comes from Paracoccaceae bacterium, assembly GCA_013373445.1. GTDB lineage: Bacteria > Pseudomonadota > Alphaproteobacteria > Rhizobiales > Stappiaceae > Roseibium. The sequence continues at coordinate 13,908 of JABXHV010000133.1, forward strand.
CTTGATGCGTGGCAGAACATCAAAAATGTTTTCGTCAGGCATGACCACGTCTGTGATCACCAGATCACCATCGCCTGAGCTCACCCAACGCCACAAGGTAGCTGCATTGGAGGTCAGACGTACGGTGTAGCCTGCGCGCGATAGCGCCTGATTCAAGACGGTGCGGATTGCCGCGTCATCGTCTGCTACGAGAATGGTGCCTGTCGGCATAATTTTAGTCCCTGTCGCTGGAGGAAGCCTCAGGTTGAACAAAAGCCGGCATCAAGATCCGGAAAACGGTTTTACGAGGTTGGCTGTCACACTCGATGACGCCGCCATGGTCGCCAATAATTTTCGCCACCAAGGCGAGACCCAAACCTGACCCGTTGGTTTTGGTGGTGATGAAAGGTTCGAAAAGATGTGGAATCAGATCTTCGGAAACGCCCGGTCCGTTGTCCTGGACACAAAACTCCAGGGGAAGAGAAACGCGCTCTTCCGATCCTGGAACTGAAAGACGAATTCCGGGGCGAAACGCCGTTGAGATTTTGATTTCCCCATCCGGATCATCACCAATCGCCTCACTGGCGTTCTTGATCAGGTTCAAGAAGACCTGGATCAGCTGGTCCTTGTTGGCAAAAACCGGTGGCAAGGATGGGTCGTAAGCTTCAATAATCTTCTTTTCACGCGCAAAGCCGCTCTGAGCAAGGCGGATAACATGATCGAGAACAACGTGAATGTTGACCGGATCGCGTTCAATCGGGCGTTCGTCGGAGAAGACTTCCATGCGGTCGACGAGCTTTACAATTCTGTCCGTCTCATCCGTGATCAGGCGTGTGAGAGCACGATCTTCGTCAGGCACAGACTGTTCCAGGAGCTGCGCCGCCCCCCGAATGCCCGAAAGTGGATTTTTGATTTCGTGCGCCAACATCGCCGCCAGGCCCGTAACGGTACGCGCCGCGCCACGAGATGTGAGCTGACGGTCGATCTTTTCGGCCATCGTGCGTTCTTGAAACATCAGAACGACGGCACCGGGCCTATCAATCACGGGTGAAGCATTGATATCGACGACTTTTGGCGCGCCGATACGCGGCGAACCGATATCAACCTTGTACTCGTTGACGGCAGCGCCGCGTTCGCGCACCTGCTCGATCAAGGTCAGCAACGGGCTGCCGAACGGAACGAAGTAGTCGATCGGGTGTCGACGCAACATCGACAGGCTGGACCTCATGAAGATTTCTGCAGCCATGTTGGCCGATTCGATCACGCCGTCAGGCGCGACCAGGAGCAAGGGATGCGGGAGGGAATCGAGGATGGAGGGGCCATCCGTTGCCAGGGTCTCTTGGCGACCAGAGGACGGGTGATCAGTAAACTTCATGCAGCTTTCCGCCCATTCACCTGGGAAAGCCAGGTATCTGTCAAACGCAGTACCTCATCCGGATCATTCGATGTCATTATTGTCTTTCGGTATGCTGATGGAAGGTCATCGCCAAATTCGGAGGTGTCGATGTACCAACCAAGATGCTTTCTTGCGATCCGCACACCTGGCATGGGGCCATAGTGCGCAATAATCGCTTCATAGTGTTCAACCACCAGATCATGCAGGTCGGTCCCGCTGGGTGCGTCCAACCGCTCACCGGTGTTCAAATAGTGGGAGATGTGACCCGGCATCCAGGGTCTTCCATAGGCCCCACGACCGATCATGACGGCATCGGCACCTGACTGGTCTAGAATCGAGTCTGCATCATCAAAGCTGAGGCAATCCCCATTTGCGATGACAGGAATATCGACGGTCTCTTTCACAGCCGCGATTGCTTGCCAATCAGCCTTGCCTTTGTAGAACTGGCTTCGTGTGCGCCCATGAACCGTCAAAAGTTGAATGCCAGCAGCCTCTGCACGCCTTGCCAACTCTGGAGCGTTGATCGTCTCCTCATCCCAACCAAGACGCATTTTCAGCGTCACAGGAACATCAACAGCCTCAACTGTTGCTTCGATGAGGGTCAAGGCATGATCCAGATCGCGCATGAGCGCGGAACCGGAATAACCGGATGTGACTTTTTTGGCCGGACAGCCCATATTGATATCGATAATATCGGCCCCAGCTCCGGCAATCACCTTCGCAGCCTCGGCCATCCAGTGCCCATCGCGGCCCGCCAACTGCACGACGTGAAGTCCGCCGGTTTGTGCTTCTGCACGCATTTGGGTTTCTGCGTCGCCCTTGACGAAGGTTTCGCAAGCGACCATTTCGCTCACGACAAGACCAGCCCCAAAACGTGCGGCAACTTGCCGAAACGGCAAATCAGAAACACCGGACATGGGGGCCAAAATCCCTCTCCCGGTAATCTCATGTTTTCCGATCCGCAATGACTTTGGGAAACGCCTACTAATCAACGTGCTTAGTTCCTGCGCACTTTCTAATTATGCCTATATTCTAGCCACTTTTATACATACTACAAGAGGCAAAATTTGAACAAGGCCTTCATACAGCGAGAGTTTCGTTAACATCCAGCCAAATATGTACCATCAGGGAAAAAGCTGTATTACAACAATCGGACTGAGATTTCGGAAGCACAAATGACTATTCAATCAGCAGCAATCATCGTGGCCGGAGGGCGTGGAAGCAGGCTCCGCACGAATGACGAAGACCTGCCGAAGCAATACCAGCACCTAGATCATAAAACCATACTCACCCATACTCTCGAGACGTTTTTAAACCACTCCGGCATCAGTCAGGTTATCGTTGTTCGACACCAAGATGACTTGGAGTTTTACGAGAATGCCATTGCGTGCCTGAAGAGCGATCAAACTGCGAAGCTGCTACCGGCTGCAATTGGCAGAGATACGCGGCAGGGATCCGTTCTGAGCGGGCTGAAGGCCCTGGAATCCATGTCATGTGACTTCGTCCTGATCCATGATGCTGCCCGGCCTTTCGTCCCGTCTCGCATTCTTGATGATGTTATTGAAAAGCTGAATTGCGGTGAAACGGCCATTCTAACGGCCCTGCCCGTCGTCGACACGTTGAAACGATATTCGCCTGACAACGCTCTCGAAACCGTCGATCGAGCAGGACTGTGGGCTGCGCAAACGCCTCAAGCCTTTGATTTCGAAATGATTTTATCAGCGCATGAGAGAGCCAAGCTGTCAGGCAAGACTGACTTCACCGATGATACCGCCATTGCAGAATGGATCGGCGTACCGGTAACCCTTGTCGAAGGGCACCCAGACAATTTCAAAATCACCACGCCCGCTGATCTTGTCAGAGCGCGCAAGATAGCTCACGAAGGCCACCTCATGACACAGACACCGGATACCGCCAATTCTACCCTGCCCCCACTTGAAGCCTTGCAGGACGTGCGCATGGGCACAGGCTACGACGTTCATGCGTTTGACCAAGGTGATGCGGTGATCCTGGGCGGGGTTGCCGTCCCGCATGACAAGAAACTGAAAGGGCATTCTGACGCCGATGTCGTGCTTCACGCCCTCACCGATGCGATTCTTGGCGCCATTGGCGATGGAGATATCGGAGCGCATTTCCCGCCCTCCGACCCAAAGTGGAAGGGTGCCGCCTCTGACCTGTTCCTGATTGACGCAATCAGACGGGTCACTGAACTGGGTGGACGCATCGCACATCTTGATGCGACAATCATTTGCGAGGCACCCAAGATAGGGCCACACCGCGAGAACATTCGTACCAAAATTGCGCAGATTTGCGATTTACCCGTCTCGCGGGTCTCAGTGAAGGCCACGACTTCGGAAAAGCTTGGCTTTACGGGACGAGGCGAAGGCATCGCGACCATGGCATCGGCAACAGTCCGTCTGCCGTTCTGAGTTCTTCAAAAACCGCTTTGCACAGGGACCCGCATGACACATTGGGAACGCCTCTCATCACAGGCTGAGAAGATCATCAAGGCCTGCAGCGCAGCCAATGTGATGGTAGCGACTGCAGAAAGCTGCACGGGTGGCTTGATTGCTGGCGTTTTGACTGAAATTTCTGGCTCATCAGCCGTGGTAGACCGAGGGTTCGTCACATACTCGAATGAAGCCAAAATGGAGATGATCGGTGTGTCGTCCGAAACTCTCACACTCTACGGTGCTGTTTCGGCGCAAACAGCGATGGAAATGGCCGATGGCGCTCTTGAGCGCTCAAACGCCGACATCGCAGTCGCCGTCACAGGGATTGCCGGACCTGGTGGTGGCTCTGCAGAGAAGCCTGTCGGCACCGTGCATCTCGCCATCGCAAAGCGCAATCACCCTACACAACACCAATTGGCGCATTTTGGAGACGTCAGCCGCGACACCGTGCGCCTGAAGACAGTTGAAGCGGCTCTGATACTTATTTCAAATGCAATCTAATAGCCTAAGTGTTTCTTTTTGAAATTCCGCTACGGTAGTTTCGATCAGTTTTCGAAACACACAGAAACCGTACTTTATCCCACCGGCATCTCGGCCGCCGTGGTGGTACTTCGTTCTAAAATGGCGATAAAAATCGTTATCGAGAATTTTATACTTTGATAACCCTGCGTAAAAGTTTGCCTGATATTTTTAGAATTGGTTCTTTTTGTTTCGAAAATTCAACCCATATACGCGACTGGGCAGTCTAGCGATCTAAACAGGGCAAAAATCAGAACTGGGAGTGCGGCAAAATGACCGCTTCAAAATCACTGGCATTAGGACTTGCTCTTTCAGCAGCGAGTTTCGCAGCAAACGCCCAAAGTGCGCCTAAAGATAGCGACTACTACATTCGTGCGGAGCACTCGGATGGTGCTTTCATCGCATCTCACCAAATTCTGGCGGAACCAGGAGAAGACTTTTTTCAGGTCCGCTATTGCGACACACCGTTTTGGGTTCGCGCCAGCACCGTACGGTGGACGGAAGATGAAGCCGAAGCCGGCAACAAGCTCTTTCTGATCCGCAACACCCCTGGTGAACAACGGATCATTTGCGCGGAACCGGAAAAACAGGTGACGTTGAAAGACCTCGGTATCAACCGCGAGGAATTCATCGCGCGTGAAAGTGGTGGTTTCCAGCACAACAAGGTGAAGCCAAGCCGTTTGAGCGTGATTGCAGAGGCCTTTAAAAGCTTCAAAAACTAGGACGTCTTGACGCCATAGATCTGGTTGGCGCGTTCTTCGAAGGCGGCCGCAAATCTGCGAAACGCCATGTCGAACATGCCACCCATGAGGGCACTCAAGGCCCGGCTCTTGAATTCATAGTCGATAAAGAACACGACGTCGCAGGACTGATCCGTCACCGGATTAAAAGTCCAGCGGTTCTCGAGGTGTTTGAAAGGTCCATCCAGATACTGAACCAAAATCGTTCGCTCGGATGGGACCAGCTCGACCCGGCTGGTAAAGGTTTCCTTGATCAGCTTATAGGCCACAGTCATATCGGCGACGAGAACTTCCCGCCCTTCACCAATTTCCTTGCGACCGCGCACCTGAAGTGCACGACACAAAGGCACAAATTCCGGATATTTCTCAACATCTGCGACCAGATCAAACATGTCTTTATCGTCATGTTGGACGCGATGCGTGGATGTGAAACTCGGCATGCTGTCTTGCTTTAACTGTTAGTGACCAAGCTTGGCGGTGCGGGCGGCTTTCAAATCCGCAAAATCCTCGCCTGCATGATGTGATGACCGCGTTAGTGGGCTGGCAGAGACCTTCAGGAAGCCCTTTGCGTAGGCAATACGCTCATAGGCCTTGAACTCATCGGGTGTCACAAAGGACATCACAGGATGATGCTTCTTGGATGGCTGCAAGTACTGACCAATGGTCAGGAAATCGACATCGGCAATGCGCAGGTCATCCATGAGCTGAAGAACTTCATTCCGCTCTTCACCCAAACCAACCATGATCCCGGACTTTGTAAACATTGTCGGGTCCAGCTCCTTCACCTTCTGCAAAAGGCGAATGGAGTGAAAATAACGAGCGCCAGGACGAACCTTGAGATATTTCGACGGCACAGTTTCAAGATTATGATTGAACACATCAGGGCGCGCTTCGACAACGATCTCGATCGCGCCATCCTTGCGCAGGAAGTCAGGCGTCAGCACCTCAACCGTGGTGTTTGGCGATGCGTCTCGAATGGCGTTGATGACGTTGGCAAAGTGGGTCGCACCGCCATCATCCAAATCGTCACGGTCAACCGATGTGATTACCACATGTTCCAGACCCATGCGGGCAACCGCTTCGCCGATATTGGCAGGTTCGTTCTGGTCAACGGCACCAGGCATTCCTGTGCGCACATTGCAGAATGCACAGGCTCGGGTGCAGGTGTCGCCGAGCACCATAAAGCTGGCGTGCTTTTTCGACCAGCACTCGCCAATGTTTGGACAGCCAGCTTCCTCGCAAACCGTTACAAGACCGTTCTTTTTAACGATGTCGTGGGTTTCGCGATAAACGGGAGAAGTTGGTGCCTTGACGCGGATCCATTTCGGCTTGCGCATCACGGGATTATCGGGCCTGTGCGCCTTCTCAGGATGGCGGACAGTCGCCTTGCGAGCGTCGGACTCTTTCGACAATGTGTCTACGATCGTAACCATGAACCCTTACTGTCTTTCTTTTTCGAGCCCGTCAAGGTCTCAGCCATGCGTGGCTGGCATTGCTGCCACCCACTTGTTTTCATGGTCTCTAGCCAAACACTTTTTTCCAGACAAACAGGAAAAGAATGGCACCAATTGTTGCAATGATGAATTGATCAACAAGACCACCCGTGACATGCAAATCCAACATTTCGGCGAGCTTACCGCCCACCAACGCACCAACAAGCCCGACCACAAGACTGCCGATAAAACCGCCACGCGAATTCAGAACACGGTGCGCAATCGCGCCAGCCACAACACCTATGATGATCCATAGAAGAATGCCCATTGAACAGTTCCTTTCAAAGGGGTGTCGCTAAGCGATCAACCGCGCCAACAACACGACAACAACGGCTCCGATTGCAGCCACAACAATCTCGTTGACCATCGGATGCCCTATGTTTACGCGCAAACCGGTCGCCTGGATCAGGAAGCCACCAACAAAAGCACCAAGAAGGCCAGTGATCATATTGCGAATGAGACCGCCGCCGCCGCCAACGAGAACACTCGCCAACCAGCCTGCAACCAGGCCAATCAGACACCAGATAATTATGCTTTTCGCGCTCATGTTCATATCCTCACATTGACTCGTTGTTTCACCCTAGGAAGTGAATATGGCAAAGGAGCAGTTGGCGCACAAATGAATGCCTTCATCCCGTGCGGCGACAGGACACTGTGCCGCACGGGATAATCAGCTTAGATATTGAGGACCTTGCCGTAGGCGTCCAATACACTTTCCTTCATCATTTCGGAAAGAGTCGGATGCGGGAAGACCGTATGCATGAGGTCTTCTTCAGTCGTTTCCAGATTCATGGCAACGACAAAGCCCTGAATAAGTTCAGTCACTTCGGCGCCAACCATGTGTGCACCCAGGAGCTGCCCGGTCTTCTCATCGAAGATGGTTTTGACGAGACCTTCAGGTTCCCCAAGCGCAATAGCCTTGCCGTTGCCCATGAATGGGAAGCGCCCAACCTTGATCTTGTAACCTGCATCCTTGGCTTTCTGCTCCGTCAGACCGACAGAAGCCACCTGTGGATTACAATAGGTACAGCCAGGGATCATGGACTTGTCAGTCGCGTGCGGGTTCAGACCAGCGATCTTCTCGACACAAACAACGCCCTCGTGCTCAGCCTTATGAGCCAGCATTGGTGGGCCGGCAACGTCGCCGATGGCATAGATTCCAGACACGTTTGTGCGGCCATAACCGTCGATAACAACACATCCACGATCGATCTTTACACCAACGTCTTCAAGGCCGATGCTCTCGATGTTACCGACAACGCCAACGGCAGAAATCAGCTTTTCCGCAGTGATGTCCTGCTTCTTGCCGTCCTTGGTCTCAACAGTCGCCGTCACAGAGCCGGAGCCCTTCTTGACACCAGATACCTTGGCCTCGTTCAAGAACTTGATGCCCTGCTTTTCCATCTGCTTCTTGGCAAACGAGGAAATTTCCACGTCCTCAACCGGCATGATGTTGGCCATCATTTCGATGACTGTCACTTCAGCGCCCATTGTGCGGTAGAAGGATGCAAACTCGATCCCGATGGCACCGGAGCCCATAACGATCAGAGACTTGGGCATGGAAGGCGGAACCATTGCCTCAAAATAGGTCCAGATGTCCTTGCCATCCGGTTCCATTCCAGGAATTACGCGCGGACGCGCACCTGTCGCAACGATGATGTGCTTGGCCTTGTAGGTGCCCTCGCCCTTGACGCCTTTAGGTACTGGAACCTGAGGTTCCATAGCTTTTTTGGCAGTCTTGGATACGACAATCTCGCCCGGTTTGGTGATCTTGCCCTCGCCCCAGATCACATCAACCTTGTTCTTCTTCATCAGGTAGCCAATGCCACCGTTGAGCTGCGCAGATACGCCACGGGAGCGTTTCACGATCGCAGCTGCGTCGAAGCCGATATTGTCTGCAGACAGGCCGTAATCCTTGGCGTGGTGCATGTAATGATAGATCTCAGCGGAACGCAGAAGTGCCTTTGTCGGGATACAGCCCCAGTTCAGACAAA
>JABXHV010000197.1 GCA_013373445.1 Paracoccaceae bacterium
AACCGTGAAGTCATGGGCGCAACCAACCCGGCTGACGCTGAAGCAGGCACAATCCGCAAGGAATTCGCCCTGTCCATCGGTGAAAACTCCGTACACGGTTCCGATGCACCTGAAACAGCTGCAGAAGAAATCGCGTTCTGGTTCGCAGGCTGCGAAGTTGTCGGCTAATCGCTGACACGATCCCGATTTTGAAGAAGGGCTGGCGGGGAAACCTGCCGGCCCTTTTTCGTGTGATACAACACTGTCACAAAAACGCTTGGCGCCTGAGCGGTCCTAGGTGAGCTTGTCTCCGCAACAATCCAGTCCTTGACCTTCGCATTTTGTGTCGGCACCCTTTGCCCAAGACAAATCATCAAAAGATACCCCATGAACAAGCCAGCGCAGCCTTCCGTCTTTTCCGCCTGTCCGCACGACTGCCCGTCAACCTGTGCGGTCGAGGTGCAGTTCGATGATGAGGGCCGGTTGAAGCGCCTTCATGGGGCGAAGGACAACAGCTACACCGCCGGTGTGATCTGCGCCAAGGTCGCACGTTATGCTGACCGCCTGTATCACCGCGACCGGCTGATGCAGCCCATGCGCCGCACCGGCCCAAAGGGCTCTGGGCAATTTGAGCCCATCGGCTGGGAAGACGCGCTGGATCTGATTGCCGAAAAATTCAACGCGGTCGAGGCTGAACACGGCGCGCAAAGCGTCTGGCTGAACTACTACGCCGGGACCATGGGCCTCGTGCAGCGCGACAGCATCAACCGTCTGCGCCACGCCAAGGGCTATTCGAACTTCTTTTCCAGCTTCTGCACCAACATGGCCTGGACCGGCTATGTGGCAGGCACCGGCAAACTGGCAGGTCCCGACCCGCGCGAAATGGGCGTGTCCGATCAGATCGTGATCTGGGGCACCAATCCGGTCGCGACCCAGGTCAACGTCATGACCCACGCGATCAAGGCCCGCAAGACACGCGGTGCCAAGATCATCGTTGTCGATGTCTATGAGACCGAGACCATGCGGCAGGCTGACGTTGGCCTGATCCTCAAGCCGGGCACCGATGCAGCCCTTGCCTGCGCCATCATGCATGTCCTGTTTCGTGATGGTCTGGCAGACCGCGCCTATCTGGCTGCCTACACCGATTGCCCGGAAGAACTGGAAGCCCATCTTGAGACCCGGACCCCGCGCTGGGCTGCCGAGATCACCGGCCTCAGCGTCGACCAGATCGAAACCGTCGCCCGGATGATTGGCGAAACGCAGAAAACCTATTTCCGTCTGGGCTATGGCTTTACCCGCTCGCGCAATGGCGTTGTCGGCATGCATGCAGCCGCCAGCATCGGCGCTGTCACAGGCTGCTGGCAATATGAGGGCGGCGGCGTCTTTCACAACAACGGCGCCATCTACAATTTGAACATGGCGATGATCGAGGCCCCCGAACTCAAGCAGCCGGGCGTGCGGACGCTGGATCAATCCCTCATCGGACGTATTTTGACCGGCGATGCCAGGGCGCTTTGCGGCGGGCCGCAGGTCAACGCCATTTTCATCCAGAACACCAACCCGATGTCGGTCGCCCCCGAACAGGAACTGGTACGCAAGGGCTTTTCACGCGAGGATCTCTTCACCGTCGTGCATGAGCAGTTCATGACCGAGACGGCGCAAATGGCTGATCTGGTGCTGCCTGCCACCCAGTTTCTGGAGCATGACGACATCTACAAGGGCGGTGGACACCAGCACATTCTGCTGGGGCCGAAGGTGCTGGACCCGCCAGTGCCGGAGAATGGCGAAGGCCCGCGTGAGAACATCTTTGTCATCAATGCACTGGCCAAGCGCCTGAACGCCGGGGCCCATCCCGGCTTCCATATGAGCGCGCGCGAGCACATCGACTGGATGCTTCGCAACTCGGGCGGCGAGGGTGGTCTCGGCACATTGCAGGAACTGGAAGAAAAACGCTGGCTCGACCGGCAGCCGGACTTCCGTGCCTCGCATTTCCTCGATGGCTTCGGCCATGCGGACGGCAAGTTTCACTTCAAGCCCGACTGGGGCCGCTCCGCATCGCCAAACAAGCCGGCCGACGGCGAGACGTTCGGTCCCTGGTCAACCATGCCCCAGCTGCCGGACCAGTGGGACAGCATCGAGCGTGCCACCCCGGATCATCCCTTCCGGTTGGTGACAGCCCCGGCACGTTCGTTCCTCAATTCCACCTTCAACGAGACCCAGGCCGGACGCAAAAAGGAAAACCGCCCGGAAGTGCGCATGCACCCGAGCGATGCCGAGCCCTTGGGGCTGGAGTCTGGCGATCTGGTGGAAATGGGCAACCATCGTGGCTCGGTGCACCTGCACCTGCGCTGCTATGAAAGCCTGACGCCGGGCACCTTGATCTCCGAAGGCCTGTGGCCCAACGACAGCTTTGTCGGCGGCAAGGGCATCAACACGCTGACCGGCGCTGATCCTGTTGCGCCCTATGGCGGGGCCGCATTTCACGACACGGCGGTCTGGGTCAAAAAGGCTTGATCACAAAACTGAAAACGGACTCTGTCTCAATATCTTGAACCCAAAAGCTCATATCCAACTTGAAAAAGAGAAACAGTCTTGAGCGAGAGAAACGCGCTCAAGACTGTTTTCGTAAGGGGGAAGAGACAGGAAGTTGAGGAGTTCAGTTTTTAGAGTTTAGTGCGTTCTCGAAGGTCTGGGGTTTTTTGAAGATCCGAGGTCACTGGACCGGCAGGATATCGGTCTGTGCGACTTTCTGGCTTTGCGAGGGTGCCTGAACAACGTTCAGCCCGGCGAGGAACAAAAACAACAACGCCAGCAGCAACAGCGTTACACGTCGCCAGGAGCCAAGTCCGAATGGCAACTCACGTTGCTCCGGGTCACGGGGCCTGCCGATGATCTGTATCTGAGGATGGGCAGGTGCGCCGATAGGCGTTGATGCCCGCTGCCGAGTGTATTGATTTGCCATGCATGCACCTCCGCCAGGAACTCTGGAGCATGTCCTGAAGGTCCGGCCTACAGGGGGGCTCCAAAGAGGTTAAGTGGCTGCCCATAGAGATGATGACACGAATTGCCGTTGGGTCAATTAATTTATCGCGGTACCCGCAACACGCTTTTGTGTCATGCCTGAATTCACCAAAATCGATTCCGGCTCAACATCTTGGCGTAAAAGCCTGAATCGATCTGTGAAGCGACGTCAAAAAACTCCTGCTGACCAGCCCCGGAAAACGCGGGACCAGAAACAACGGGGAAAATACAGTCCAATCAGCATCTTCAGGTTGTGCTTTGCATTCAAGTCGCGCAAGCTCTGGGCAGGACCGCAGAGTGACAATGGCTGACGACAACCTGAACCGAAAAGAACTACTGGCGTGGCTTGAAACGCAGCCGCACGAAGCCCCCATGGCGATTGCGTCGCGCGCTGTGCTGCGCGTAATGCCATTCTTGTTCCCAATTCTTCAGGATGATACCAAAGGCAAGGACATAGTCTTGCCACTGATTTATGGCATGGCTTTGCCACGGGCTGCCGCCATCTATCCAGCCCGTGGCAAAGAGCTCGCCGCCACCGCCGCCGACGCCGCCGACGCCGCCGCCTACGCCGCAGCCGCCGCCACCGCCGCCAACGCCGCCGCCGCCGCC
>JABXHV010000009.1 GCA_013373445.1 Paracoccaceae bacterium
ATCGACGGGATCAGGTAGCCGGACGTTGAGTTTGGATCACCAAATCCGAAGGTCTTGCCCTTCATCTCTTCAAGGGAGCCGATTTCACTGTCGACGCGAGCAAAACCAATAGAATAGTAGCCGTATCCGCCATCGTTGTTGACCTTGACCAGAACAGGATCAACAGCGTCCGGGTCTGTCAGGTAAACCTTGGCGTAACCGGAAGCGCCGAGCCATGCCATGTCGAGGTTTCCGCCAAGAAGACCCTCGATAACACCGTTATAGTCAGCTGGAGCGAACAACTTGACTGGAACACCAAGAAGGTCAGCTGCCTTTGTTTCGAGGCATTCGTAAGCGCGCAGGCGGTCAGAAGCGTTTTCGCCGCCAAGGATACCAATGCGGAATTCTGAAATCTGGTCCTGAGCAACTGCAGAGGAAACATTCAGAGCGAGAGCGCTTGTTGCAGCAAGTACAGCAACTTTGGAAAAGAGTTTCATCAGGGATACTCCCAAGAATTGAAAAGAGTGACCTTCACTTCCGGCCGCAGGTCATCCTGCAACCGCAGCCGCCGGCGTCACCGAACCGACTGGATGGGGTGTTTCAATGGACGTCGACGTTGCCGCTTCGTTGAAGCTTTCGTCAGCGCCATAGATCTCGCGTGCTGCGGCAGTCGTCAGCTCTTCAGGCAAACCATCAAAGACGACGGCGCCATCGCGCATACCGATGACACGGTCGCAATAGGTGCGTGCTGTATCGAGTGTGTGGAGATTGCAGATGACGATCTTATTGTCCTGCTCATGGATCTCCCTAAGGCTGTCCATCACGATCTTGGCATTCATGGGATCGAGCGACGCAATCGGTTCGTCTGCGAGAATTATCTGGGGTTCCTGGACCAAAGCACGGGCAATCGCCACGCGCTGTTGCTGACCGCCGGACAAGGCCTCAGCGCGCTTGGCCGATTCATGGGCGATCCCGAGACGGTCCAGTGCATTCAAAGCACGGTTCACATCTTCAGCGCTGAAGACATTGAACATGCTCTTGAGCGTGGAATGAGCGTTCAAACGCCCCAGCATCACATTCGTCACGACATCAAGGCGTGGCACCAAATTGAATTGCTGAAACACCATGGCACAATCGCGCTGCCAGCGGCGCATGGAGGCGCCCTTCAGACACAAGACATCCTGACTTTGAAAGTTGATCTGACCCGATGTGGCTGGCGTCAGGCGGTTGATCATGCGCAGAAGCGTTGATTTGCCTGCACCTGAGCGACCGATGATTCCAACCATCTGAGGTTTCTCAATCGCGAAGCTAACCCTCTTGACCGCTGGACGCGTTCCAAAGACCTTCGTTACATTCTCAAAATCTAGCACCGTAGCCCTGCCACTGCATTTCTTCGTTGCTGCGACAAGAGCCATGAGCTTGTTACAGCAAGATGACAGAGAGCCAGTTTGGGCTTTTCTTCTTCGCTAGCTCAGCACCCAAGAGCTTCTCAAAATACAGGGAAGCGGCGATCCGACGCCGTTCGATGGATATTTTTTTATTATTGATTTCAGATATTTAGAAAAATGACCTGGGTAGAGATCTAAACGGCTTGGGGAAAAGGCTTGAAGCTTGAAGTCCTCAAACTGTTTTCCGCCAAGACCGCAGAGTAAGCGACTCACCGCTTTTTCCCGCGTGACCCGCCCGCTTCAAGATTATCGAATTGAGCTGCAAATGCGATCAACAACTCGCGACAAGTTCTAGATGATCACAGGACTGTGATCGTGCTATACTTGCATTCAACAATGAATACGTTAACGCATGAGCAAGGCTATTTGTCTAAGACTGCAGTTGGGAATCTGCATTTTCAACGATGATTGACGCGAAGAGGGGATATACATGCTGAAAAGCATTCTGGCAGCGCTGGTGGTTGCCTTTACATTTTCCAGTTTTGCTGCCCACGCGGGACCGGGCGGCAAGTTCTATGATCCAGAGACGAAGCAATGGGTGACATATGGACCGTCCTATGGCGGCAAGTCTCCCGTAAAGCGTAAAAAAGTCAGATACGAAAGCAAGTATAAGCCTGGAACCATCGTGGTCGATACTGGGGAACGTCGCCTTTATCGCATCATGGAAGGTGGCAAGGCCATGCGCTATGGCATTGGCGTCGGCAAGACAGGTTTTCAGTGGGGCGGAACGCACCGCATTACGCGCAAGGCTGAATGGCCGGGCTGGACCCCTCCTCCGCAAATGCGCGCACGTGAACGTGCTAAAGGCCGCATCCTTCCAGCACATATGCCAGGAGGACCAAACAATCCACTTGGCGCACGCGCTTTGTACATCGGCAGCACACTCTATCGCGTGCACGGTACAAACCAGCCATGGACCATCGGCAGCGCCGTGTCTTCAGGCTGTATTCGCCTGGCGAACGAAGATGTCATTCACCTCTACAAGAGCGTGAATGTCGGCGACCGAATTGTCGTGAAGCGCTAACTTCTAACTCCTAAAGTCGAAAAAGCCGGCCCTAGGGCCGGCTTTTTTTGTGCTTTTCAGACCTGTCAGCCGCGGCCAAGAGACTTTTCATCCAGCTCAGCCAAATAGCGCTTCCACAGATCGTCGCGCTGATGCGCAAGCTCTAGAAAATAGGCCCACGTGTAAATGCCGGAATTATGCATGTCGTCGAAATGGATTTTGACCGCATAGTTGCCGACTGGCTCGATTTTCATGATCTCGACGTTGCGTTTTCCCGGTACAGTCTTGCGCTGACCTGGCCCGTGCCCCTGGACTTCTGCAGATGGAGAGCAGACACGCAGAAATTCGGCGCTGTACTCATGAACCTCTCCATTGTCGAAACTCACGTGAAGCGTTTTCTTGTCGCTCTCGACTCTCAACTCCGTCGGCCAGACCTTGGGTTCTTGTGACATCTCAGCTCCTGCCCCTGCGGGAAATATTGTGCTTCTTGCGCAACTTGTTATCCATCCGATTGTCTGGTGTTTGACGCCGCCTTTACAGCTTCATATCCATCCAGGGCGTCCTTTCGGGCCGTCGCATGATCAACGATTGGCGACGGATAGGTCCTTCCCAGATCAATAGCCGCGGCCTCAAGCTTTTCGGCAGGGGCGTCAAACGGCGCATGCAGGTATTTTGTCTCCAAGTCTTTCAGTTCGGGCACCCACTTGCGAACATAGTCGCCGTTGGGATCAAACTTTGCCCCCTGAATCATCGGATTAAAGATACGAAAGAAGGGTGCGGCATCGGCGCCGCTTCCCGCCACCCACTGCCAGCTGGCGGAATTATTCGCCAGATCCGCATCGACGAGCGTGTCCCGGAACCAGGCCTCGCCCTCTTTCCATGAAATGCCCAAATGCTTGATCAGGAAGCTGGCCACAATCATCCGCACACGGTTGTGCATGTATCCAGTCTGCCAGAGTTCGCGCATTCCAGCATCCACGATCGGGTAGCCAGTCTGACCCTTTTGCCACGCCGTCAAATAGGTCTCATTGGCGCTCCAGGGATAGGCATCGAAAGAGCTGCGCCAATTGCGCCACGGCAACTCCGGAAACTCGTACAAAATATGATGAGAAAACTCGCGCCAAACGATCTCCGAAAGGAATTTCCATCCATCCTTGGAGACTTCTGGTGTGGCCGCCATTTCATCTTGGACCTGACGCCAAATCTGCCGTGACGAAATCTCGCCAAAGTGCAGGTGCGGTGATAGGCGCGACACATTGGGACAGTCGGGACGGTCGCGCAGGGTCTTGTAGTCCTCGAGATCGTTCTTCAGGAACTCATGCAGCCGTTGCTGTGCGCCCTTCTCCCCGACACTCCAAAGCTCATTCCAGCCTTGCGCCCAGTCCGGATTTTCCGGCAAGAGCTTCAGGTCCGCCAAGGTTTGACCTTCAGAACAGTCCTTGATCCGAAGCTTTTCCGGCGCAGGCAGCGGCGGATCAATGTCACGGTCCTTCACCGCATTCCAGAACGGCGAATAGACCTTGAAGGGACCGCCGTTTTTTGTTCGCACTTCCCAAGGCTCGAACAGCAATGCGGAGTTGAAGCTCTTAACCTCAAGCTCCATATCCCGTAGGTCGCTCTTTATCTGGGTATCGCGCTCAATCGCGTGACCATCGTAACAGCGGTTCCAAAACACCGCTCCTGCCCCGACCGTCCGGGCCAGATCCGGAATCACATGACGCGCGTCACCTCTCAGCAGGACCAACGAACCCAGGGTTTTCTCCAACGCTTCCAGGCTGTGATGCAGCCACCACTGACTGGCACCGCCAAGAGGATGGACGTTTCCGGTTTCACTGGCGTCCTCATAAACAAACACAGGCACCACGGGCCCAAGCTTTGCAGCTTCGAAAAGTGCCGGATTATCGGCAACCCTGAGATCTTGGCGAAACCACACGAGTGTTGTCATGACAGCCTTTGCGTTGGCATTCGATAGAAAACTTGAGCTGCAAGGAGTAGATGAGGACTGACGCAGGATCAATGTTTGTTGGCGCTATCGCTCCGCATTCCACCAGCGATCGTCAAGGTCTGATTGTTTCACTACCTCGTGTCTTGCGCTGCCCAGTACAATTGGGCAGATTGGCAAGTCCGGTCATGGAACCGGTCAAGTGGCACCTCACCTTCTCGGAGAAGTGGAATGACAATCAAGACGGACATTGCGCCTACAGGCGCCCAGGACGCAGATGATGCGGCCCCTCTGTCCGGCCATTCAGCTTCCGCTCCGAGCATGATCGATCCCTTTGGGCGTGCGGTGACCTACCTGCGCGTTTCCGTGACTGATCGTTGCGATTTTAGATGCGTCTATTGCATGGCCGAAAACATGACATTCCTGCCAAAGCGGGAAGTTCTTTCGCTGGAAGAACTCGACAGGCTCTGCACGACATTCATTGAAAAAGGCGTTCGAAAACTCAGGTTGACCGGTGGAGAACCGCTGGTGCGCAAGAACATCATGAGTTTGATCCGCAACCTCTCTCGTCACATCAAAAGTGGCGCGCTTGAGGAACTGACGGTGACCACCAATGGGAGTCAGCTTGCAAAGCTGGCTGGAGAACTTGTCGACAATGGCGTTCGGCGGATCAACGTTTCTCTGGACACACTCAACCCGGATCGGTTCAAGCAAATCACCCGCTGGGGAGAACTCGACAAGGTTTTGAACGGCATTGAGGCTGCAAAAGCGGCTGGCTTGCAGGTCAAGATCAACATGGTGGCACTGAAAAATGCCAATGATCATGAAATCGTCCCGATGATGGAATGGTGCCATGCCAATGGCCATGATTTGACACTGATCGAGACCATGCCGCTTGGCGAGATCGATGAAGATCGTACAGATCAGTATTTGCCGTTGTCGCAGGTGCGCAGCCAACTCTCCGAGCGCTTTACCTTGAACGACATCCCTTACAAGACTGGTGGTCCTGCCCGCTACGTGAACGTAAAAGAAACCGGCGGACGTCTGGGGTTCATTACCCCGATGACCCACAATTTTTGTGAGAGCTGCAACCGCGTACGGGTGACATGTACCGGTCAGCTCTACATGTGCCTTGGCCAAGACGACATGCGGGATTTGCGTGCGCCGCTGCGGGCTTCTGAAGGCAATGAGCTTTTATCTCAGGCGATCGACGAAGCTATTTCCCGCAAGCCGAAAGGCCATGATTTTGTGATTGGTAGGAACAAGGGCCCGGCAGCTGTCGCCCGGCACATGAGCGTGACGGGGGGATAGATCTCATCCTTGGACTGATAGCTAGCGCACATCGAATTCTTGCTGGTTTCGGCTCTCCGCATGGCCGGCAAACACGATCGCCCCACCTGCCAGAATGGACAAAATCAGCATTTCCCAGATCAGTGGCCAGGGTGAACCGTCCCACATTTCTTTTGAGACCAGCCAGGCGGAGATAGCGTTGAAGATCGCACCTGCGCCAAACTGCATACTCGCAGCCAGACCCGATGCTGCTCCGACCCGCTCGGGCAAGGCGCTCACAGCCCCGGACAAGGCGCTTGGCAACAGCATTCCGCTGCCAATTCCCAAGATGAACATTGGCAGAAACAGATCCAGCGGGCTTTTCCCGACAAGATAAATCAACAGGGCAGCAAGAACGATCGACAAGGTGTTCAAAAGCGCGCCGAGAATGATCATCCGCATCACGCCGAGCCGTGCAGCCAGCCGGCCGGTAAGGCCATTGCCGATGATGTAGCCGGATGCGATGAACACGACATAAAAGCCGACATGCAGAGGCTCAAGGTCGTAGTACTGCGACGCAATGTATGGAAAGGCACCAAGGAAGCAGAAATAAACGGCAGACGTGAGCATCGCGGTTGATGCATAGCCCCAAAAAACCGGCTTGGACATGACATCCCGATATCCGCGCAAGATGCCCCTGAAACCTTCACCCTGATGCTGATGTAAATTGGTTTCCGGCAAGTACAAAGCGGTGGTCATCAACACCGCAGCTCCCAGCACAGCCATGACGTAAAACCCGCCAATCCAACCAACACTTTCCTGAAGAAACCCTCCGATCAGCGGCCCGGCCAGCGGTCCGAGGGTCATGCCCATGGTGACATATCCGATCATACTGGCTGCGTGCTCTCGGTCATAAACGTCGCGAATGATCGCACGACCGAGGCTAAGGCCCGTACAACAGCCAAGCGCCTGAACAACACGCGCCATGATCAGCGTCTCGATATCGACCGCCATAAGGCACAGGAGACTGCCTACAGTGTAGATGCCCATGCCGAGAACGACGATTGGACGGCGGCCGTATTTATCGGACAGCGGACCAACCACAAGCTGGAAAAGCGCAAGACCTGCAACGAAAAAGGAAATAGTTAGCTGTACCTGCGATGCGGTGGACTCAAACGTCTCAACCATGCTCGGAAGAGAAGGAAGGTAAACATTCATCGACACAGGAGCGACGGTGGCAATCGCTATCAAAACCAGCACGTGTGGAGCGGGTGCCCCTGTTGAAGCCGGGCTATGCGAGGGATCTCGCGTCGTATCAGTCAAATCAATCAGTCCGTTATCTCAAAATTCACGCTATGAATATCGATCGCTCTACACAATCACAACTAGATTTTTTTATACCGTTCCCGTTTTACGAGCTTCTGCTCGCGCCAAACGGTGTAAATGCCTGTCACTACAACAATCGTTGTCCCAATCGCCGTATAGAGATCTGGAATTTCGTCCCAGATGAGAAATCCCAGCGTTACCGCCCATAAGATCGCGCTGTAGCGAAAAGGCGCGACGACGGAGAGATCGCCGGATCGCACCGACGCCGTGATGAAGACATAGCCAACTGTCAGAAAACTGGCGGCCAACATCAAAAGCCCCAGGCTTTGCGGAGTTACCGGTTCCCAGCCCTCGATGGCAGCAAAGACACCACCCAGAAGGCTGACCCAAATAGAGGTCATGAAGCTGATACCAAACGTGGGAATATGCTTGGGAACAAATCGGGTGGACAAATCGCGCGCCGTCATCGTGATGACCGCCCCTAAAACAACCAGGGACCAGATATCAAAGCCTTCGAGGCCGGGTCGTACAATAATCAGCACACCACAGAAACCAACCAGAACAGCAGTCCATCGACGCCAACCGACCTGGCTGCCAAAGAAGATAGCCGCACCAGCAGTCACGGCCAAGGGCAACGCCTGAAGGATCGCCGTCGCATTGGCAATCGGCAAGTTCTTCAACGCCATGAGATATAAAACCGTCGATGCCACTTCAGAGATGCCTCGCAACAAAACAAAGCGGTTTGCAAGATCCCGCCAGTTCGCAAAGACCCCGCGATAGAGGCAAATGGCACCAATCAACACAATGCAAAAAAGGCCGCGAATGAGAATGATCTGTCCAAGCGGCAGATGCGTGGTTGTGAGCTTGACGAGGGTGTCGTTGACCACAAACCCGGCGGTTGCCAGCATCATTGCCGCAATTGCAAATCCATTCCCTAGAACGACCACGCCGGGCTCCGTCTTCAGTTTCAAGCAATTCGGAGCCGTGTGAGCAGCAAAGATCGGGCTGCTGGCGCCATGGGAGAACAGGCTAAGACATTGAATCAACAAATTCGCAAAATGATTCAGATGTCTTGCCCAACAGCTTCATATTAAAGATATTTCTCAACTTGTCGCGTGGTTTTAATCGAAGACAATTTTGGGTGCCGCTTTGACATCTGCGCCCGCAGGCGCGTCGATTGTCTCATACACCTTGGCTGCGATGTCCCGGTAAATCGCCGCATGAGCGCCGTCTGGATCAGAGACAACGACCGGGTTGCCGCTGTCTGATGTCTCGCGAATGGCCATGTCCAAAGGCACTTCCCCAAGGAAGGGAACGTCCAGCCGCTCGGCTTCGCTGCGCGCTCCGCCATGACCGAAGATGTCGTGACGACTGCCGCAATCGGGACATAGGAAATAGCTCATGTTCTCAACGATTCCCAAAACCGGCACCTCGACGCGTCGGAACATGTTCAGCCCCTTGCGCGCATCGATGAGAGCAAGATCCTGAGGCGTCGAGACGATAACTGCACCGGCGAGCGGAACCTGCTGCGCCATCGTAAGCTGAGCGTCGCCGGTCCCCGGAGGCATGTCGACAACCAATACATCGAGTTCGCCCCAGTCCACTTCGCGCAACATCTGGGTAAGCGCAGAAATGACCATTGGGCCGCGCCAGATCATCGGCGTATCTTCCTCGACCAGGAACCCCATGGACATGATCTTCAAGCCATGACCTTCCATCGGCTTGATGACACGGCCGGAGACATGCTCTGGACGGCCACTGACATTGAAAAGCCGTGGAATTGAAGGCCCATAGATATCGGCATCCATAACGCCGACCTTCAGACCGTTGGCTTTCAGGCCCAGCGCGAGGTTGGCTGTTGTGGTCGACTTGCCGACGCCGCCTTTGCCAGAGGCAACGGCGATAATGTGCTTGATACCAGGAACACCAGGTTTGCCATCTGATCGTTCAGTGGGTGCGGAGTTTCTGCGTGGCGCAGAGGCAGTTTGCGGCTTTGCCGGGGCTGCCGCTTCACCGCCAGAGACACGCTCTGCGGTCAGTGCCACCATTGCTTTTTCAACGCCAGCAACTCCCAACACAGCTGTTTCGGCAGCTTCACGTAGCGGTTCCAGCTCCTTGGCACGTTCTGCTGGCACGCTTATCGAAAAAGCGACGCGGCCATCGGACACGAAGATTTCTGAGACGAGTTTCAGAGATACAAGATCCCCGACACCGTCAGGTCCCGCGATTTGGCTCAAACGGTCCTGCACCGCGTTCTTGATTGTCTCACTCATTTTTCTTTCCCGACTTTCAAGGCCATGGCTCTTGGCGCGTGTCATAAATTGGGGCTAAACTAGCTGCATCCATTACAGGGTCAATTGCTGTTTTGCACCCCCCCACCCTTCTCCCGACGACAAGAAAGAGAGTCTGATGTCTGACCAGACGAAAGTCTTTGCCGTAGTGGCGGCTGATGCTCCCAAACGCAACAAGCCATCAAACTACCCTGAACCCTTCGCCTCAAGAGTTGCCGACCGCACCAAGCGCGCACTTGGCGACATGTTTGGGCTGACCAATTTCGGCGTCAACTTGACAACCATCAACCCTGGCAGCCAGTCCACCATCATGCACAAACACGACAAGCAGGATGAGTTTGTCTATATCCTTGAAGGTGATGCCGTCCTTGTTACGGAAGATGGCGAATACGAGTTGAGGACAGGCATGTGCGCGGGTTTTCCGGCTGGCGGGCACGCTCATCAGCTGATCAACCGCTCTGACAAACCGATGACCTACCTGGAAATTGGGGACCGGACACCCGGCGACTCCGTTGAATATCCGAACGATGACCTGCGCGCGGACGCGGCCCCGGAAGGCGGATACGTTTTTGTCCATAAGGACGGCTCGCCCTACTGACCCATTATCATATCTGGATCATATCTGGCTGCTTCCCCAGGTTTGATGACCCAAACTGATCAAGCAGGATCAAATAGCTCAGGAGACCACCATGACGACTCTTCTTGTGACTGGCGCCAACCGCGGGATTGGCTTTCAAATAGCAAGCAGCGGCATTGAATTGGGCTGGACGGTTTACGGGTCTGTTCGGACACAGCAGCAGGCAGCTGAGCTGGAGGCTACGCTGCCGGGTATTCACATCATGGTGCTTGATGTCTGTGACCGAAAAGCGATTGAAAAGGCGGCCTCCTCGTTCGCCGAACCTCTTGATGTCCTCATCAACAATGCCGGCATCATCGGTCCGGACAAGCAGTCCCCTCTGGAGATGGACTTTGACGGATTTGAGCGGACGCTTGCGGTCAACACGCTCGCGCCTCTTGCTGTCGCGCAAGCTTTCCTGCCCGCACTGAAGCAATCAGCTCATGGCCGCATTTTGACCATATCCAGTCAGATGGCCTGGATGGGGTACGCCAAGTCGGACCGAATTGCTTACCGGGCCTCCAAAGCTGCCGTAAACAAGGTCATGCAGGGACTCGCAACAGATCTGGAAGCGGAAGGAATCGCGGTTGGGGTGATCGATCCTGGCTGGGTTCGCACGGATATGGGCGGAGCGAGCGCCGAAAATGATGCAGAGGATGTAGCCAAAGGTATTCTGGCGCTGGCAGACAGGTTCGCCATGAAAGACAGTGGAAAGTTCTTCAAATGGAGCGGTGAAGAGCGGCCTTATTGAACAGGTAGACGTTCGCAATGCACTCTGCCAATGGCAAACGCGCTCAATTTCATCTGCATGCGCACAAAACATTCGCAGGCGCACTCTTGTCAGCCGGTTCACTCAACCTGATACTTTTCGAAACCAACGCAGCTATCCGGCATAAGCTTTTCCATCGCTCGGGCAGCACTTGAAAGGTGTCACAAGTCATGCAGACCGAAAGGTCATCCCAGAGATCTAACGTGTTTTCTACAATAGTGTCCGTTGTCATGAGACTTGAAGCAGGCGCACGTTGATGATGGTGATCAAGGGTGTTCCGCTTCAAAACACTTTGACTTGCATCCTGGCTGGCGGCCAGTCGCGCAGAATGGGCGGTGGTGACAAGACTCTGCTGTCGCTTGGGGGCCACACGATGTTGGCTCAGATTCTTGAACGGGTTCGTGACCAGTCTCACAAGATAATATTAAACGCGAATAACGCTGCAGAGCGCTTCGAGGACTACGGGCTGCCCGTTGTCAGCGACGCGATCGAAGGCTTTCTTGGGCCCTTGGCGGGTCTCCTATCTGCCATGACCTACGCCAAGCAGCATTCTCCTGAAATAACTCATATCATTACGGTTTCCAGCGACAGCCCGTTTTTGCCGATCGATCTGATTGATCGTTTCTGCACCAGCACACCGGTCGCAACGCCTGTCCTAGCTCTGGCCAGCTCGCGCGAGCGTCTCCATCCGGTGTTCGGGCTATGGCCCATATCGCTTGAAAGTGATCTCAGGAGCTGGCTGCAGCAAGGCAAGACCGGCAAGGTGCTCGCGTGGGCAGATCGCCACGACAGCATCGAGATCAGTTTTCCAGACGATCCAGATACCGGGCTTGACCCATTCTTCAACGTCAACACGCCGGAAGACCTGGACACCGCAAGACGGATGGTCGGCGTAGCGTCTCGACTTGATCTTTGATTGATCAAATATCAGAGGCAGCAATCACCCAGCTTTCGGCGCGCGCGTCGCGCTCCCATGCCTGCCATGCTTCAAGTCCGCGGATCTTTTCCATATAGGCCAATGCCACGGGATCCTTTGTTAAACCGTAAGTATGGAAGCGGCTGACGACCGGCGCAAACATGGCGTCCGCGATTGAAAAGTCGCCATAAAGAAAATCCCCGCCCGACAAATCAAGCGCCTGCGTCCAAAGACGAACGATCCTGTCGACATCTTTTTTGGTCGCCTCATCGATGGCAAGTTCGAAAGGGTCACGCGACATATTCATCGGACAAGCTCCGCGCAATGCTTGAAACCCTGAGAGCATTTCGCAGGAGGCGGACCGCGCATGTGCCTTCAGGCTCAGTTCGGCAGGCCACAGGCCGACGTCCGGGTAAAGCTCCGCCACATAGTCCAGAATTGCCAAAGACTCCCAAACCTGTATGTCACCATGCTTGAGGAACGGAACCTTGCCATGCGGGGAGACAGCTTTGATCGCGGTGTTTCCAGCGTCGAAATCAAGAGGAATTACGGTCGTCGTAAAACTCAGTCCGGCGTGCTGCATCGCCAACCAAGGCCGGAAAGACCATGATGAATAGTTCTTGTTTCCGATGATCAGTTCAAGTTTTGGCATCGATTGACCTTTCAACACTCTGCACAACAGAGTGCAATTGCCGTTGCACACATTGGATCACTAAACGCCGGCAAATAACATCCGTCCAATGGAGAAGCTTGATGGCATTCATCGCACAACTTGATGTTTGGCTCTGGAGCCATTTCGGCGAGCGACACTTTTGGCGCAGGAAACCTGCCATAAACTGAGTTTGGTCGAAGTGATGTTTTCGCAGCCGCTTCGGCGCCTTTTCAACGTTTTGAAGTAAAAGCAAGATCTTTTTGGGGACTGGATGTTTTTTTGTTAGGCGCGCTTGATATTTAAGCAAAAGTTCTGGAAATATGGAGGTTGGTTGGCTGGACCGTGAGGTTCCTCCGGTCGAACGATAATGTAAAAGCCAAGACAAAAAACGAGACGGGGATATTCAATGCGTATTATGCGTTTGGCAGCGATTGCTGCAGTTGCTCTGACTGCGATCAGCAGTGCAGAAGCAAAAGATTGGTCCAAGATTCTGATTGGAACAGAAGGCGCCTACCCTCCCTTCAACAACCTGACTTCCGACGGCAAGCTGGTCGGATTTGACATTGAAATCGCAGACGCGATTTGTGAAGAATTGAAGGTTGAGTGCGAATTCGTTGTTCAGGACTGGGACGGAATGATTCCTGCTCTGATCGCGGGCAAGTTTGACGCTGTGATCGCTTCCATGTCGATCACTGAAGAGCGTAAGCAAAAAGTCGACTTCACCGGCAAATACTACAACACACCTCCTGCGATTGCGGTTCCAAAGGACAGCAAGCTGACCGGAGTTACCGATGCGGACCTGGATGGCGTGTTGCTTGGCGCACAGTCTTCAACAACACACTCAAACTATGCTGAAGAACGCCTACCTTCTGCCGACCTGAAGCTTTACCCAACGCCAGATGAGTACAAGCTCGACATCATCGGCGGCCGCATCGATGCCGTAATCGACGATTCGATCGTGCTCAGCGACTGGTTGAAATCCGAAGACGGTGCTTGCTGCAAGATCCTCGGCATGGTTCCAAACGTTATTGAGATCCACGGCGAAGGCGCCGGCATTGCGGTTCGCAAGGAAGATACAGATCTCAAAGAAATGCTGAGTGACGCTATCCTGGCCATTCGCGAGAACGGAAAGTACGCCGAAATCAATGCGAAGTACTTCGACTTCGACGTTTACGGCGAGTAATCTCGAAATATTAAACGAGCAGCACGGCGGCAATGTTTGCCGTGCTGTCTATTTTTTAAGTTTGCGCGCAGTTTGTTCCAATTTCAGGATTGCGTCCGGATGCTGACAACGAAAGCAGGCCCTGAACAATGAACGACGCATTGACCCTGCTGTCCTTCGGCGATGCCGGTTGGGGTGATGAAATCGCGCACGGCGTGTTCATCACGGTGACGCTCGCACTCGCCACACTGCCGTTTGGTCTCCTGCTCGGCCTGCTGATTGCCCTTGCAAAAAGATCGTCGGAACCATCCTTGCAGATGGCGGCCAATCTGTTCACAACATTGTTCCGTGGGCTGCCTGAACTACTGGTTTTGTTTCTGGTGTACTACGGCATTCAGACCGGCGTGTCGCAGCTCTTCAAGTTGCTCGGCTATGACGCCTACATCGAGATCAACGCCTTCATCTCAGGCATCATTGCCTTGTGCATGGTGTTCTCATCCTATGCCTCCGAGGCATTCCTGTCGGCTTTCCAAGGGATTCCCAAAGGTCAATATGAAGGTGGCTATGCACTGGGGCTCTCGCGCTTTCAAACCCTCAGATTGATCATCCTGCCACAACTCGTGCGGTTGGCGCTGCCGGCCCTTGGCAACTTGTGGCTCATCCTGCTCAAGGATACATCTCTGGTCTCTGTAATCGGGCTTGCCGATCTTGTTCGCCAGAGCGGAATTGCGGCGCGTGTCACCAAGGATCCGTTCCTGTTCTTTGGCGTTGCATGCCTGATCTATCTCCTGCTCGCGATGATCTCGTCGATTGGCATCTCTCGCATTGAGAACTGGTCCAAACGCGGGGAGCAAGCCCGATGAAGGTCGCCGACCACTTTATCGAACCGCGCCCGGCAGTCATCACTGCTGCTCGGCACCAATGGACCGGCGCCCGGATCACGGGCAATGTCCTGATGGCCCTGTGGATCATCGCCGGGGCATCGCTGCTGTACTATCTCGGTCAGAACGTCTTCAGCCCGTTCACCGCCAAGTATTGGCCGAAATATGTATCCGGATTTCAAACGACGATCACTGTCGTCGTCATCTCCATCCTGATCGGCGCCGCAGTGTCATTGCCGATCGCTATGGCGCGGGCGTCGAAATACAAGATCTTCAGCGCACCCGCTTATGCCTATGTGTATTTTTTCCGCGGCACGCCCCTCCTGGCCCAGACATTCCTGATCTACTACGGTTCAGGAACGTTCCGTGATGCGCTCAGCGACATTGGCGTGTGGTGGTTCTTCCGCGATGCCTGGTACTGCATTGTCTTCGCCTTTTCACTCAACACTTCCGCCTATCAGGCAGAGATCTTGCGCGGCGCGATCCAGAATGTTCCGAAAGGACAATGGGAAGGCGGTCAGGCGCTTGGGCTGTCAAAGCCTGTGATTTTCCTGAAAATCATTCTGCCCCAGGCCCTGATGGTGGCACTGCGGCCCTACGGCAATGAAATCATCTTGATGCTGAAGAGCTCCGCGATTGCCTCCATCGTGACAATCTATGATCTTATGGGGGAAACGCGCCGGGCCTATTCACGCTCTTTCGACTTCCAGGCCTATCTGTGGGCAGCCGTGTTCTATCTGATCGTGGTGGAAGGGCTGCGCCGTCTTTGGGACCGCTTCGAACATCGCCTCACACGGCACCTGACCCGCTAGGACCCAAACTCCGATTGGGTCCCATCAGGCGGGGGCCGAAAGGGACTCCCTGGCCATCCGCTTGATCCATGTGCAGAAGTTCTTCAAAGGCGGACGCATGACGCCCGGGCGCCTCACCAGATAGTATCCGGACCGACCGGAACGAACTTCTTCAAACAATACGCGCAGACTTCCTGCCTGAATTTCTGCTTCCACAAACATTCGCCCCGTCACGGTTATGCCCATACCGCGACGCAAGCTGTCGCTGACCATGTAACCGGGCATCTGCGTGAGGTTCAGGTTGGTTCTTGGAACCACACCCTGCTTTTCAAGCCACGTTGCCAGCTCATTGGTGCCAAGCTCAATCAGCCAGGGAAAGTCCTGCAGCTCCGATGGTTCATAGATTTTATCCTCCCCCACCAAGCTGGTCGCTCCCACGACAACATAGTCGGTCGGCATCAGCAGTTCGACTTCAACACCTGGCCAATCTCCTTCGCCGAAGCGGATCGACATATCAACCCCGCCTGGCTGCAGATCAACCACTTGACCTGTCGGATTGAGGATCAGTTCCGTCTCGGGATATTCGCGTTTGAAATCAGGGATGCGGGCCATCAGCCAATGGGCTGCGAATGTAGGAGTCGGTGAAATATTAAGGGCTCGCATGGCGCCGCTACTGGCCAGTCGTTCGACGCCATCCTGGATTTCGGAGAACCCTTTGGCGAGGCTTTGCGCCAACAGTTCGCCTTCCGCCGTGAGAGCCACCCCCCTTCCCTGACGCTGAA
Source organism: Paracoccaceae bacterium (assembly GCA_013373445.1). Taxonomy (GTDB): domain Bacteria; phylum Pseudomonadota; class Alphaproteobacteria; order Rhizobiales; family Stappiaceae; genus Roseibium. Next base: position 15,828 of record JABXHV010000009.1, read on the forward strand.
CCAGCTCCGCCCCGAGTTCGCTCTCCAGCCCCCTTACCTGCTGGCTGACAGCAGCATGGGTGACGTTCAATGCGCGTCCTGCTGCTGAGAAGCTCTTTGTCTCCGCCACTGCGGAAAAAGCGCGCAATGCGCCCAGAGATGGTAGGTCTCGCCACTTCATATGTAACTTCAACTTACATTTTAGAAATTTTCCTGACTGGCATTAAATCACGGTTTAGGCGCAAAATCAAAACATCGAAACAGAAGGAACTGTTAGTTATGATGAACATCTACGCACAAAGCTTTATGACCGCCAGCCGTTTTTCTTCAACAACGTCCAATCAGCTCATCGAAGCTGCACCGACCCGGACCAGCCCAAAGAGAGTCCTTGGCGGTGTCGCCACCCTGTCTGCAATCCTGGCGATGTTTTGTTTTTAGGAAAAGCCCCTGACAGACCCCGGTCAATCCGCTACAACTTTTGTGAAACAGGCAATGAGATGAACAAGTTGCCACCATCATTTGCAAAGGGAACGCGCGTTTATGGCGAAAATCGCATTCATCGGGCTCGGCGTCATGGGCTACCCAATGGCCGGTTATCTCAAGACCAAAGGTGGTCATGAGGTAACCGTCTACAACCGCACACAATCCAAGGCAGAAAAATGGGTTGCCGAATACGGCGGCACCTATGCCGGCACTCCTGCCGAGGCCGCGAAGGATTGTGACTTCATTTTCTCCTGCGTCGGCAATGACAAAGACTTGCTTTCAGTTACAACAGGCGAGAACGGCGCGTTTCATGGCATGAAAAGTGGCGCAATCTTCGTCGACAACACCACTGCATCGGCAGAGGTCGCACGTACGCTTTATGAAAAGGCCAAAGAAAAAGGCTGCGGCTTTATTGACGCCCCGATTTCTGGTGGCCAGGCAGGTGCTGAAAACGGCGTTCTGACCGTGATGTGTGGCGGTGATCAAGACACCTTCGACACTGCCAAGCCGATTATAGAATGTTTTGCGAAATTTGTCGGACTGATGGGTGGGAGTGGTGCTGGCCAGCTCACCAAGATGTGCAACCAGATCTGCATTGCCGGCGTCGTACAGGGCCTCTCAGAAGCCATCCACTTTGCCAAGCAGGCGGATCTCGATGTGACCAAGGTGATCTCTGCCATCAAGGGCGGTGCTGCCCAGTCCTGGCAAATGGAGAACCGCTGGGAAACCATGAAGGATGGCAAATTCGACTACGGTTTCGCCGTGGACTGGATGCGCAAGGATTTGGGCATTTGCCTCAAGACCGCCAATGACACTGGCGCGCGCCTTCCTATGACAGCTCTGGTCGATCAATTTTATGCCGACGTTCAGGAGATGGGCGGCGGTCGCTGGGACACCTCAAGCCTTATTACACGGTTTGAGAAATAATTTCACCCGAACTGGTAAATGAAAAACACCGACGCAGAAACTTGCGTCGGTGTTTTGTTTTCAGACTCTTTATGAAGAGCAGCGCAGTCAAAAACAGATCACTCCGAGCGCGACTTCTCCGTCGCGACGTAGCCTAACGGCAGCTCGGTCGTGTATTTGATCTGCTCCATGGCAAATGTGGTCGAAACGTCCGAGATTTCGATTTTAGCAATAAGGCGCTTATAGAAAGCGTCATACGCCCCAATGTCGGGCACAGCGACCCGCAACAGATAGTCAACATTGCCGGCCATACGATAGAATTCCACGACCTCAGGAAACTCGGTAATGACATCGGCGAATTTCTTCAGCCAATCCTCGGTGTGCTGATTTGTCGTGATCGCAACGAAAGCCGTCACCTTGGCATTGACCTTTGCCGGATCGAGCAAGGCGACACGGCCCGTAATAACACCCTCTTCTTCCATCTTCTGGATACGGCGCCAGCAAGGCGTTGTCGACAACCCGACACGTCGGCCGATCTCGGCAACCGGAACGGTGCAATCCTCCTGAAGGATCGAGAGAATTCGTCTGTCTACCTTGTCAATCATTGCATCCGTTCCACATCGTCCAATGCGCTTTCAGAGACACCCTGCCCCTAAGACCTTGGCAGGCAAAAACCAACGCATTAAAATTTCACATATTTAAAACTATTAGCATTTCAGTTTTAAATCTCAACCTTATTTTTATAATAATAGAATATTATGCTATCAATTCACAAATCCTACAGCTTAGAGTTAGCCATCTATCAGCTTGGACACGCGTTGGCGAAGCGCTGGCAACACATCATCTTCGAACCATGCATGCTTTTTTAGCCAACTGTTGTTGCGCCATGATGGGTGCGGAAGCGGGAGAACGGGCACTCCCTGTCCGGGTTCGATGTAAGTCTGCCAATTGGCAACCGTCGCTGTCAGGCTTTTGCCGCGCCGTGCTCCCAAATGATACTTTTGTGCGTATTGGCCAATCGCAAGCACCAGCTCGACTTGAGGCATTTCGCTAAAGATCCGCTGATGCCAAATGCGAGCGCATTCCTTGCGTGGTGGCAGATCGCCGCCCTTCGCATCGAGCCCGGGAAAGCATAGCCCCATCGGAACGATCGCAATATGGGCAGGATCATAGAATACGTCCTCCCCGACCCCCAACCACTCTCGCAAACGATCACCGGATGGATCCGTGAAAGGCCTGCCGGACTGATGGACGCGTGTGCCGGGTGCCTGACCGGAAATCAAAATACGCGCTGTTCGGGAAAGCTGAACGACCGGACGGGGCTCATGTGGCAAGGGCGTTCCATCCGGCTCCTCCACGCAGATCCGACAGGCTTTTATTTGCTCTTCCAGCGATTTCATATTCTTCCTTCAGAGCCGTTCAAAGGTTTCTCGCAGGCTCACCAATGGGCACCTGCTCTCATGAACACTCTTTATTTACCATGTACTTGAGTACGGTCTTAAGAATTGGTGAGTCAAATGGCATCATAGCAACGTTCACTTTCAACGTTTTGGCAAAACTTGTTTAACCCGATGGCACATGGTTCTGAAAACACAGGTGATCTGAAAGCCGAAATCAACCGGAAACGGGCGATCAGGCGGCGCGAGCTTGCGCGCACGATTACACATGTGCGCAATCGGATGGGTGACAAGAAGTCGCCCTTGAGCGACTTCCAGGAAGAACGCCAGCGAATTTTCGCCGATACACGCCTGAACTCGGCCTTTGCCGTGCCGATCCTCGGAATGATCGTCGCCGCGATCGCCTCCGTGTGGATCCATCCCCTTTACGTCTGCGCCTGGTTCTTGCTTCTCTTGACGTCGCATGGTGTGGCGGTTTTTGTCAGCCAGAACTATGTGCGTGCTCAATCTCGCAAGAGCAAGAAAAACAATTGGCAGGCACGCTTCGTTTTGGCTGACCTGCTTTACGGAGCAAGCTGGGCGTGCTTCTTCGCCCTACCATGCGATCAGGACACTGGGGCCAATTTCCAGGTGTTTCAATTCGCGACGATGCTGATCGTCATTGCGATGAACACCATGCAGTCTGCGACGCTTCCACGCTCCCTGCTCGTCGCAACATTGCCGGTCTCGCTCATTGTTGCCGGCCAAATGCTCGTTGACGCGCGATCCATGCAGTACACACTTGCTGCGATGACAATCGGGGCACAGGGCTTTTTCTTTATACTGGGCCACCAGTTGATCAAAAACGCCAATACGGTCCTGGAATATCGCGCGGAAAAAGACCACCTGATTGCGGAATTGGAAACGGCCAACGCACTGTCGGATGAAGGCCGTCGCCGCGCAGAAGAAGCCAACCTGGCAAAATCGCGTTTTCTGGCGACCATGAGCCATGAGCTCAGAACCCCCCTCAATGCCATTCTAGGGTTTTCAGAGGTAATGAAGGACGAAGTCCTCGGCCCAATGAAAAACGCCACCTACAAGGGATATGCAGCCGACATTCACTCATCGGGTGCGCATTTGTTGAACCTCATCAACGAGATCCTCGATCTTTCTCGAATCGAAGCCGGTCGCCATGAGCTGCATGAGGAAGCTGTCTTCATGCAAGACATCGCTGAAGATTGCAGCACGATGATGCAGATAAGAGCGAAGTCAAAAGAGATCACCATTCACGAGAATTTCGAGGACGGCTTGCCACGTGTCTGGGCCGATGAACGTGCCCTGCGCCAAGTCATTCTCAATCTGGTCTCCAATGCAGTGAAATTCACGCCCTACAAAGGTGAAATCCATATCACGCTTGGCGCGACCCGAGATGGCGGACAGTTCGTTTCTGTTCGCGACAACGGTCCCGGTATCCCTGAAGAGGAAATACCGATTGTCCTTCAGGCCTTCGGCCAGGGCTCTGTAGCCATCCAGAGCGCTGAACCTGGAACCGGCCTTGGCCTTTCCATCGTCCAGGCTCTGGTGTCCATGCATGGCGGTATCTTCAAGCTGAACTCAAAACTGCGCGAAGGTACCGAAGCGATCGTGACGTTGCCCAAGGCACGTGTACTGGAATCCATGCCGGTCTATGACGCACCGCAGGCGCGCCCGCAACCAGCACATAGACGCCGGATAGCCTAACGGTCCGCAGTGCAAGACCTTAAGACTGGCCAGACACACCAGCCATCTGGAAGGTTGCCATGCCTGTGTGCATTTCGGCAGCGGCCTTGATGATGCCCGTGGCCAAAGCTGCGCCCGTTCCCTCACCCAATCGCATACCGAAATCCAGCAAAGCTGACTTACCCATTTGATCCAGCGCACGTTTGTGGGCTGTCTCGGCAGACACATGTGCGAAGAGGCAATGATCAAGACCGGATGGGTCCATTGCGTAAACAACGGCTGCCGCCGCTGTTGTGACAAAGCCGTCGACAACCAGCGGCACGCGCTGAAGGCGTGCTGCGATGATCAATCCAACCATTGCCGCAATCTCGCGCCCACCCACTTTGCGCAGGATTTCCAACGGGTCTTTCTCTCCATTGAGACGTGCAACTGCAGTCTCTACGGCCACACGCTTACGCTCCAGACCGGCATCATCAACGCCAGTGCCACGTCCGACCCACTCGGCAGCATCGCCGCCAAAAAGACCGTTGAGAACGGCTGCGGCAACAGTGGTGTTGCCGATGCCCATCTCACCAAGACAAACGAGATCAATGCCACCGGCAAGCGCTTCCATGCCATAGGCCATGGTCGCTGCGCAGTTGCTCTCGTCAAGCGCATCTTCCCGGGTGATGCTTGGTGTGGGCATTTCCACGGCCAGATCAAACACCTTCAATCCGATGTCGTTGGCCCGGCAGAGCTGATTGATTGCAGCGCCACCGGCCGCAAAGTTATTGACCATCTGGGTGTTCACCTCAGAGGGGAACGCCGAGACGCCTTCATCGGCGATACCGTGAGATGTGGCGAAAATCGCCACCAGAGGGCGGGTGATTTTCGGAGAGCTCTTGCCTGACCAGGCTGCCAGCCATTCGGCAATTTCTTCCAGTTTCCCCATGGAGCCTGCTGGTTTGGTCAGTTGGGCATCTCTCAAACGCACTTCCTGAACCGCACTCTCGTCTGGCCCGGGCATGGATTTGACCAGGTTGCGAATGTCGTCAAACGGCAGGGCAGTCTCAGCAAAGGACATGGATGAAGCTCCGGAATTGGCCTGCATGCGAAATGGAACAGGCCTTGGTCTAGCGGGTGGGCCGATCTATAACGTTCCAAGATCAAAGATCAAGATGGGGATATGCAATGAACACTTCAGACCAGGACCATCAAAGCCTCGAGCGAAAGCCGCTTTTGGAATTTGTCGCTGACACGGCCGCCTGCATCCGCTTCTTTTCGCGTATCCCTGTTCCGCGTCTGTGCCGCTTTGACAGCCCAAACCGGGAACCGGATTTCTCATCGATCTCCCGCGCCATTCCATTGGCAGGGTTCTTTGTGGCGCTTCCTGCAGCCATTCTGGGATTTTTGCTTGGTCTCACCGAGTTGCCGCCGCTGGTCGTCGGTTTTTTGGTCGTTGGAACACTGGCACTGACAACGGGCGCCTTGCATGAGGATGGTCTTGCGGATGTCGCGGATGGCTTTTTTGGTGGCTCCAGCCCAGAGAGCAGGTTGGACATCATGAAAGACAGCCGGATTGGCGCCTTTGGCACCGTGACGCTGATCGTTTGTCTGGGATTGAAGGTATGCCTGATTGCCGGCCTGCTTGACCGGTTCAATGCTGGAGAGGCCATGCTGATCCTGCTTGGGGCCGAAAGTCTCAGCCGATTGATGATTGTCTGGAAGTGGCAAGACCTGCCCTCAGCACGCCCCGGCGGGCTGGGTATTCGCTTTGGTCGACCTGAAGGCAAGATGCTTGGTCAGGCTTCCATTTTTGCGGCTATCACTCTCATTCCAGCAGCGATCAGCCTGTCGATTTTTTCGCTTTCGCTCGGGCTTCTTCTGGCTGCAGCTTTAAGCCATGGGCTCGGACAGCTCGCTGTTGGGAAAATCAAGGGCTTTACCGGCGATGTCCTGGGCGCCATTCAACAGCTTAGCGCGCTTGGTTTCCTTGTCGGCGCGCTCATAACAGCTTAGGGTGTGTTATAACACCTTTTAGTTGTGCAATAGGATATTGCATGTTTTGGAGTCAGAGGCATGCATCCCTTTTCAGGCCATTTTGACTTCGTCCAGACAGATCGACCGTCCAAAGCGCTTGTCCGGCTGCTGTGTATAGGTCTCTGCCTGATGCTGGCTGCCTGCGGAAGCCGCCCCGAGAGCGGCGCCCTAGCCCTGTCAACACAAGCCGCTCCGGGTGCTCGCACCCACAACATCATGATCGTCACCACCCGGGAACGGGACGAAAGGCCGGACACCTATTTCAACGGTGAGCGGGCCGGAACCATCGACTATGCAACCGCCAGCATTTCGGTGCCGCCGAGCCACGAGGCAGGCGCAATCGAGTGGCCATCCACCTTTCCGGGCGACCCGGAAAAATCCTTCGTTGCACGCGCTGCGTCCTACACCCCTGATCGAGCGGCAATGCGCGCGGATCTGGATCGCCGGTTGATGGAGCTGCCGAAGGGGCAACGCTCGGTTTTCCTCTTCATCCATGGCTACAACACGTTGTTCAGCGAAAGCCTGTTCAGATTCACTCAGTTTGTGCACGATGCGGACTACAAGGGTGTTCCCCTGCTCTTCTCCTGGGCCTCCAGAGGCCAATTGCAGGACTACGTTTATGATCTGAACAGCGCGCTGGTCGCGCGTTCTGCCCTGGAGGCGACACTTGAAGACCTGGCGAACAGCAAGGCCGAGCGCATTGTTGTGCTTGCCCACTCGATGGGCAACTGGCTGATGATGGAAACAGCGCGCCAGCTGACGCCAGCACAACTCCGCAGGCTGGGACCCAAGATTGACCAGATCGTGATGGCAGCACCAGACATCGACATAGATGTCTTCAAGGAACAACTGCAAGCTCTGAAACGTCGAACCAAGGTCTCCAAACCTTTCATCATTCTTGTTTCCGAAGATGACAGGGCTTTGAACATTTCAAGTAGAATTGCCGGCGGTAAAGCAAGGGTTGGTGCGTATGAAAACGATGAGGAACTTGCCGGCCTCGGTGCCGTCGTTATCAACCTGACCAAGCTTGAAGCCAAGGACCGCATCAACCACAGCAAATTTGCCGAAATGGCCAAATACAGTCCCGAACTCGGCTTGCTTGTTGAGCAAAAAGGTCTGAAACAAGTCAACTCTGATCAAGCACGGCAGGGAGATGCGCCAGTCGAGACACTCGCAACGCTTGTTGCAAATACCGCCCAGATTGCAATCACCCTGCCCGTTGCTCTGGTCACCGCACCCATCACCATACTACAAGGTGCGAAAGCGCAATGACTCTCCTACAGTCCGGCGGCCAACCCAAAGCAAAATGAAGTCTCCTTGTACAAAAATCTGCCAAATTGATCATGTCAGTCAGCTGTGTCTCGGCTGCCTGCGGTCGCTTGATGAGATTGCATCCTGGAGCCGCATGTCAGATACTGAGCGCGAACAGGTCATGAATGATCTGAAGAAACGACGCTTGCAGCTTGCGTCGAAGGAATAAGCATTCCCCATCGGATGATCATCAGATAGATGATCACCTGATGGATGATCACCGGCGGAGTCCAAGGCACCCATGATCCAGTTTAGAGGACTGCTTTTGCTGTCGCTGACAGCGGTCGCAGGATATGTGATCTATTCGTTTGTATCCGATCCGGATTTTTCACTGCAAAGCGCTGATTTCGACAATGAGAACCCACGCATTGTTTATTTGTCGATCCTCGCGTTCCTGCTTCTCGCCAGCTTTCTAAGCGGCCCCTTGAAGGTCCGGGAAGTCATGCGTGCAACAATCTTCTGGGGTGTGCTGCTCGTCGGGCTGGTCACGGCCTACGCCTATCGTCAGGAATTGACAGAAGTTGGCTACCGTGTGCTTGCGGCCCTGTCACCGGGGACCGGCATTACCCAGAGCGATGGCACCATCATGGTGATCCGCGACACATCCGGACATTTCACCATTGATGCCAGGGTCAACGGCAAGAGCGAGAACTTCATGCTGGACACGGGAGCAAGCTCTGTCGTTCTAACCTATGAGACAGCGCAAAAACTAGGTATCGACCCTGCAACCCTTGCCTTCGTATTACCGGTAAAGACAGCCAATGGCCGATCAATCGTGGCACCGACCCGTCTTGAAACATTTGAGATCGGTGACCTCAGGATCGACGACGTTCGCGCTTTGGTGGCACCAGAAGGCGCTCTGGAAATCAATCTGTTGGGAATGAGCGCGCTCGACAAGTTGAAGGGATGGCGTATCGAAGGCGATCGCCTGATCCTCGAACCTTAAGCGGGCACACATCACGCAAACAAGGAAAGCTTGTTCAAGCGAAGGTATGATCTGCGTCCGTGGGCACCTGAAAGTCCCCGGGACGTACGGCAGCTAGAGCCTGTTCAACCACTTCAAGACCAGCACCCGGCTTGATGGCCTCAACAGTGAGGATGCGGCGCCAGGAGCGTGCCCCCGGACGGCCGTGGAACAATCCCAGCATGTGTCGGGTCATATGGGACAGCTTGACGCCTTCACGCAGCTGCTCATCGAGATAGGCCATATGCGCTTCAACGGCCTGCCAGGGCGAAATATCGCTCCCTTCTTGACCATAGAAACGGCGATCCACCTCAGCAATGATCTGCGGCGTGTGATAGGCCGCGCGGCCCAGCATTACTCCGTCGAGCTCAGGCAGGAAGCTCTCTGCCAGATCCATTTCGGTAATCCCGCCATTGATACCGATGAAGCGATCCTGATAGCGCGCTTTCAGGCGACGCACCCGGTCATAATCAAGTGGTGGGACATCCCGGTTTTCCTTGGGGCTAAGCCCTTTCAGCCAGGCTTTGCGAGCGTGCACCCACAGGGCATCACAGCCAGCTTCAAAAACACGATCCGCAATTTCATCGAGCGCTGGCTCCGGGTCCTGTTCGTCAACGCCGATGCGGCACTTCACCGTCACAGGAATGGAAACCTCTGCCTTCATCGCAGCCACACACTCGGCCACGAGCTTAGGCTCCTGCATCAGACAAGCGCCAAAGCTGCCCGACTGAACACGGTCTGACGGACAGCCCACGTTGATGTTGACCTCGTCATAGCCGAAGCTCTCAACAACCTTGGCGCATTCCGCCATATTGCGTGGGTCGGAGCCGCCGAGCTGGCACGCGATGGGATGCTCGAGATCGGAGAAACCCAACAAACGTTCGCGCGGACCATGCATAATTGCGCCCGTCGTGACCATTTCCGTATAGAGCAAGGCATTGCGGCTCAATTGACGATGGAACGCACGGCAGTGCCTATCCGTCCATTCCATCATGGGCGCGACGGCAAATTTACTTGATACTTCAGACATTTACATAGATTTTTCATGCCGCATTGAGATTGGACAGACCGGCATTATCCGTCGAACCGTTAGTTAGCGGATTTTGTTCGATTGCTCAAAATGTAGCGATCAATGTCTCTCGACACAACATTTTTCGTTTTCGCACAAACGGATCGGGTTTTCGTCTGTCTGCGGAATTCGAGCCGGACGCTTCATCAGCGCTGACAAGGCACGGCGGGATCTTACGGCTCCAACACAAGTGGCACCCTCGCCCGACGCCAAGAGCACACCGTGAGAAAATCCTCCACAAAAGGCGTCCCAAACAGGCTTGAATCTGGAACTCCAAGATATGGAGACAGTCCGCATCCGGCGGACACTGCTCCGCAGATTCTGTTTTCGTACGCTTAGATACAGCATATTAATTCATCCATAGCGTGTAATAATATTATCAGGCAACATTTGAGATTAGCGATTCGATCGCTGAGCGGTGCACCAGGTGTGCAGAAAGTCGATGAGTAAAATCAGCAACAAAACTGCAGACGGTCCCCAACAATCAGAAGCGGTCGAGAGCCATCTGGTTCTTGACAATTTTGAAGCGACTGTCCGCAAGATCGTGCCTGATGACCGCGAGCTTCTGCACCAATTGACGGTGAGCGTGTTCTGGCCGCACCGCGATCATGATCTTGACCTGCTCATCTCGCTTGGCCAAGGCTATCTCGCGATCGACGAGATCGGCCGCCCGATGGGCTCGGCCATGTATTTCCCGATGGGCGACGATTTTTCCGTACTCGGCATGATGGTCACTGCTCCGCGATTGCAAACCCAAGGCGCCGGGCGCTGGTTATTAAACCAGATAATCACCGATTGCGCTGGACGCGATCTACGCCTGAGCGCCACGCGCGCCGCATATTGGCTTTATGAAAGCGAAGGCTTCGTCCCGGTCGCAACGATCTGGCAGCATCAGGGCGTTGCGCGCGACATTCATCCGCCGCCACCGGTTTCGGGTGTCGAGACCCGGGCGATGCTGACCACCGACATACCGGCAGTGCTTGCTCTTGATACTTCCGCCTTCGGCGCTGATCGTTCGAGAATTCTACGGATTCTGCTCGAGGTTTCCGAAGGCCTCGTAGCGGTTCGTGGCGGCGAAATCGTCGGTTATGCGCTGATGCGGCAGTTCGGTCGCGGCAAGGTGATCGGGCCGATGGTCGCCGACAGCGACCGGATGGCAATGCAGTTGGTCGCGCCATTCATTCAGGCAAACACAGGCACCTTTCTGCGGCTTGATGTCCCGCTGCGAAGTGAGTTGTTCCAGAGCTTTCTCTCTGCGTCCGGAATGGGCGTTTACGACACCGTTACAGAGATGCGCATAGGTCCGCAGCGCCGCGCGACTTCGGGTGCCCAGCTATTTGGCCTGTCAGCTCACTCGCTTGGGTAAGCGGTGCCGGCCAAGAACGCATTGCCTGTGTAACCACACCATTACGTCTTGGCCGAACCCGATTTAAAATCAGGACAAACGGTCCTTGAGGCCAAACCACAATCCGACCAGGGGAAGAAACCAGGGCTTGCCTGAATGCGCCGGGATTGCCGGCCAGTCGAGACCTGCCAGCGGGTTGGTGTCGGTCCGGCCCATTGCCATGTCGGCGAGGCTTTGACCGATCAAGGTGGACATCTGGGCGCCGTGGCCCGAATACCCCATGCCGTAGATCAGTCCGTCATGCTCGCCCGCACGGGGGTAGCGGTCTTTCGTCATCCCGACCAAACCGCCCCAGCAATAGTCGATCTGGACATCCGCCAGGTGTGGGAATATGCGGGCAAGTCCATCGCACAGAATCCGGCCTGATTTTGCGTCGGAATTCTGATCCGATACGGCTGAAAACCGCGCGCGTCCGCCGAAAATAAGCCGGTTGTCCGGTGACAGTCGGAAATAATTCCCGATGTTCATCGTCGTCACATAGTTCCGGTTGCCTGGAATGGTCCGGGCGACCTCCTCTGGCGACAGCGGACGGGTCGCGACAATGAACGAACCCACCGGAATGATGCGGCGCCGGAACCATTGGAAAGGCGCTGTCTTGACCTGACCGCTATAGGCGCCCGTGGCCAAAATAATCCGCTCCGCGCGCAGCTTGCCTTTCGGCGTTGTCAATTCCCATGCGTTTCCAGAGCGGGCGCGGGCCTGAACCGGAGCGCCTTCCCACATCGTCGCACCGTGGCGATGAGCGGCATCGGCGAGTCCCATGGCGTAGCGGCCCATATGCATCATCGCCGCTTTTTCATAGAGCATCCCGCCGTGAAAGACCTGGGAGCCGATCTCGCCCGGAAGATCTGATTTGTCGATCCAGCGCGTGTCCGCATCGACCTCTTTGTGGATCAGATCCAAATTGGCACGAAGGCCCTTAACATGACTGGGCTTTGAGGCCAGCTTCAGCTTGCCCGCCCGGCGGAAATTGCAGTCGATACCTTCCTCGGCAATCACATCTTCGATCATGTCGATGGAGCTGTCGAAGGCGCGATAGAGCGCATGCGCGCGGTCCGCACCAAGATGGACCTTTGCCTCTGCATATCCGTGGGAAATGCCGTTGTTGAGATGCCCACCATTGCGGCCGGAACCGCCTGCCGCGATCGTGCTTGCTTCCAGCAGAGCGACCCGCACGCCGGCCTTCGCCAGCTTGCGGGCAGCGTTGAGGCCGGTGAAGCCGCCGCCGATGACCGCGACATCGAAACTCCCCTCAACCGGCCCTTCCTGGGCCTTAGAAAAGGGTGTGGTGCTGTCGTGCCAATAGGATGTGAACTTCATTTTTCCCTCGAAGAATCTGCTCTAGAGCCCCACGACACCGGCAAGACCCGAAATGTCTGCAATTTCGGTATAGCCGTAATAGGGATTTGCTGGCTCATGGCCGCGGTTCACCCAGACCTTATTCTTGATCCCCAGATCATGCGCGGTCATCAGGTCGTAGCGGAAGCTCGATGAGACGTGAAGGACGTCTTCCGGACCGCAGCCGAGTTCATCGAACATGTACTCGAAAGCCTGCATCTGGGGCTTGTAGGCACCGGCGCTTTCCGCGGTGAAGACATGTGCGATCGGCGCACCCAGCTTGGCAATATTGTGCGGGATCTGCGCGTTCATGGAATTGGTCAGCGCCACCAGCGGGAATTCCTTGGCCACTTTGGCGAGCCCGGCCGGTACGTCAGGATGCGGACCCCAGGTCGGTACGCGGTTGTAGATGTCCTCGGCGATCGCCGGATCGAAGGCGACGCCATTGCGCTTGCAGGTGCGTTCGAGCGCGTTGTGGACAACCTCGCCGTAGGGCTTCCAGGCACCCAGCACTTCATCGAGGCGATAAGCCGTGAAATCCCTGATAAACACGTCCATCTTTTCTGGCGAAAGCTGGCTTGCATAGTGATCGCGTGCAGCACCGGCCATGTCGAATAAAATCATGGTTCCGTGGCAGTCGAATGTTATAAATTTAGGGCGAAAGGTCATGGGGTCTCTCCGTGAGGTCTTATCCATCTACAGCATCGCCTGTCTGGAGCGACAGCGCGTGCCGCGTTTATCTTTTTCGTCGCAGAAAATTCCGTTTCCGAAAGGCCAACCGGCATCAGATGCCGTCCGAAGGCCGGCTTCGGCGGCTCCTGCGGCACCCCCTGAGGCACATTTGTCACGCATTTTCCAGCGCGCCTACAAGCGCTGGATGAGGACCTTTCGATGCCCCTTACAAGCCACCCGATTGTGCACCTGCAATTGCATCGCAGCAGGAAAAATCCGTTCACGAACGGCCAATATATGCAATCGCGCCTTTTCTAAACGGGCCATCGCCAGCTGAGGATACTGCTAATGTCTGCTGAAACGCTCCTGTCCAGCCTGGTTGGATTTGCCTCCGTCGTCGGCACGCCGAATTTGACGTTGATGGATTTCGTCCGCGATTATCTCGACACGCACGGCATATCATGCCGCATTCTGCCGGGGCCCGAGGGAGATCGCGCCAACCTCTTTGCAACCATCGGCGACGCGTCCAAGCCCGGTTACGTCCTGTCCGGCCACGTGGACGTCGTGCCAGCAGGCGAAGCCGAATGGCTGGCCGACCCCTTCTCCCTGCGCGCTGACGGTGATCGGCTGATCGGGCGCGGAGCCTGCGACATGAAAGGATTTGTCGCGGCCGTGCTTTCGGCTGTGCCCGACCTTGCAGCGATGGATCTGGAAGCACCGGTTCATATCGCCCTGTCCTATGATGAGGAGGCAGGCTGCAAGGGCGTACCGCATCTGCTGGCGGCGCTTCCCGAACTTTGCGCACCACCACTCGGCGCGATCATCGGCGAGCCAACAGGGCTCGTTCCCGTCCTTGCCCACAAAGGCAAGGCCGCTGTCCGGCTCAGCGCGAAGGGACTATCGGGCCATAGTTCACGTCCCGATCTCGGGCACAATGCCATTCACGCGCTTGTGCCGGTTATGGCCGCCGCAATTTCGCAGGCCGGCGCGCTCCAGGGCGGGCCGCAGGATGCACGCTTTGCCCCGCCCTACTCCAGCCTGCAGATCGGCACGGTCGCGGGCGGCCAGGCCGTCAACATCATTCCAGACCAGGCTGAGGCTCGGATAGAGGCGAGAGCGATCGCCGGCGTCGACCCGAAAGCGATTCTGGCACCCGTGATTGCAATGGCCGAGGAAATGGGTGTGGAAAGTGAAATCCTCTCCTCATATCCTGCGCTTGCACTTGATGCTGCAGAGCCGCTGGCGGCGCTCGCCGAAGCCATCTCCGGCAACGCACCGCTTGGAGCAGTCAGCTTTGGCACCGAAGCGGGTCTCTTCCAGCAAGCTGGCGTACCGGCGGTTATCTGCGGCCCTGGCGATATCGCAAGGGCGCATCGCCCCGAGGAATACCTCACCCGTGACGAACTGGAGAGCGCCCGCTCAATGGTTCTGGCGTTGGGCCGACAACTGTCGGCCTAATCCCGATCCCTGCGGCGCAAATTTTCCTGCGGTCCTGTCGGTCGCAGCCAAATCAAACTGCTGTGGGATGTAATAATCAGGGCAAAGATGCCGAAGACGGTGACTTATCGTCAGATCGAAGCCCGAATTTCCAACCTTACCTTATGTGTCACAGGCCATGGGCTGACTGTGCGGAGACTGATATGCGATCCAATTCCCTTGTCGAACTAGACCGGCGCCACCTGATCCACCCGGTATCGTCGTTTCGCGGCCATGAAGCGCGCGGTGTGCGTGTTGTGACGGGCGCCAAGGGCGCGACAATAACTGACGCGGAAGGTCGCGAGCTGATCGACGGCTTTGCGGGCCTTTGGTGTGTGAATGCGGGCTACGGCCATGAAAGCGTGGTCGAGGCCGCCGCCGCGCAGATGAGACAGCTGCCCTATGCAACGGGCTATTTCGATCTGGGTGCCGAAGCGCCGATTAGACTCGCTTCCGCGCTGGCTGAGCGCTCGCCGGGCGATCTCAATCACGTCTATTTCACACTTGGTGGATCGGACGCGGTCGACAGCACCATCCGTTTCGTACGCTATTACTGGCATTCCAAAGGCCAGCCGAACCGCGATCAGTTCATTTCAGTGGAACAAGGTTATCACGGTTCGACCACAATGGGCGCGGGACTGACCGCGCTGCCTGGCTTCCATGAAGGCTTCGGCGTGCCCTATAGCTGGCAGCACAAGATTTCGTCACACTACCTCTACCGCAACCCACTGGGCGACAATCCGCAGGCCGTGATCGATGCGTCTGTCGCAGAACTGAAGGCAAAAATTGCCGAAATCGGCGAAGACCGCGTTGCCGCCTTCTATGTTGAGCCGATTCAGGGCTCGGGCGGCGTGCTGGTGCCGCCCAAGGGGTGGATCAAGGCGATGCGGGCTGTCTGCGCCGAGATGGGCGTCCTGTTTATTGCCGACGAGGTCATCACTGGGTTTGGCCGCACCGGGCCGTTCTTCGCCTCCTCCGAAGAGGAAATCGTTCCGGACCTGATGACCATCGCCAAGGGTTTGACCTCGGGCTATGCGCCAATGGGCGCGGTGTTGATGGCTGATCATGTCTACGAGACCATTGCCGAGGGTGCCGGAGCAAAGGCGGTGGGCCATGGCTTTACCTATTCGGCGCACCCGGTTTCGGCCGCTGTTGCACTGGCGGTTCTGGATCTCTACGAAGGTGGGCTACTGGACAACGGCCGCAAGGCCGGCACACGACTGATGGAAGGGCTCGAGACCCTGCGGGATCATCCCCTTGTGGGCGACGTGCGTGGGCGCGGTATGCTGGCCGCCGTTGAACTGGTCACTGACAAGGAAAAGAAAACGCCCCTCCCTACGGCGGTTCAGCCCGCGACGCGACTGTTTGATCGCGCATGGGAACAGGGGCTGGTGGTCCGATCATTTGCGCAGGGTATTTTCGGCTATGCACCGCCGTTGTGCTGCACACTGGATCAAATCGACGCCATCGTCGATCGCACGCGGACTGTGCTGGACCTTACGCTGGAAGATCCAGAAATCCGGGCAGTCCTTGCATAACGTCGGCGCTGCCTAAGACCTTCGCCGAGCGCGCCGCGGTGCGCTCGCGCATCTTATCCCAGGCTACTGACCAACAGACAGGTGAAGCCGATCAGGACCGTTAGTTTATCGGGATCCACGATCGGCTTTGCCACCTGCAGTCACCGGACTTGCCGACACCTCCAATATGTGGAGCTGTTGCTCCGGAAACCGCCCGGCGAGACCTGCTTCTCCCAACTCCCCTACGATTCCTGATTGACCTCATCCGTAACCGCAGCAACGGGCGAGTCCTTGGAGCGGTCCGCAGATCGTCAATACCCTCGCGATTGGCTACCCGGATCGATCATCGCCTAGGTGGAGAACATGCTTTGTCGTGATCCGCACAGCGCGGATCGGTGCGTCTCATTCATAAGGTGATCGGGCGGCAGGTCCCCCAACGACAGCCCAGTCGGAGCGAAATACCGCCGAACACCCGATTTCGGAAGAATCTGCTGCGGATCTACCCAGTTTCAGAGAAATCAACAGCGCGGCTGGGTTGAAACTGAAGAGTATGAGAACGGTGAAAACACCGCACATAAAAACAAAAAAGGGGATTCTACCCCTGTGAGGGATGCGGAACGCAACCAATGGACGGCCTGAATTCAAGGTAGAAGGCAATGCCGCCACGCGTGGCCAATTGCAGAGAGGAAAGCCTCGATGGTGAGTGAACCCGCAGTAAAGCCACTGTCCGCATTTTCCTACGTCACATTTGATGTGGTAGGCACACTGATAGATTTTGAGGGTGCGATCAAACAAGGGTTGACCGAAATCGCTGCGCTCGAGGGCCGTGAAATCGACGATGAGATCGCGCTTTCGGTCTATCGTAAAGCCCGTTACGAATCTGACGCACAACGCTATCCCGACGATCTGGGACGCTGCTATTCAAAAATCGCATCACATTTCGGCCTGCCCGACACGAGCGCTTATCGCCAGCTCATGATTGACCGGGTCGGCGACGCAGATCCCTTTCCAGACTCGGTTGAAGCCCTAACGAAGCTTAAAGCCCACTACAAGCTCATCGCCATGACCAACGCACGCCGTTGGGCCTTCGAGAAGTATGAGGCAAAGCTGGGCTTTCCGTTCTGGGCAAGCTTTACCACCGACGATACCGGCACCGAAAAGCCCGACCCGGCTTTCTTCCATCAGGTCTTTGAGCATGTCGCGGAGGATGGCGGCAGCAAGGACGATATCCTGCACACGGCACAAAGCCAGTATCACGACATCGGGATTTCGCGGGCGCTTGGCATGACCAACGCCTGGATCCAGCGCCGCCATGCGCAAGCCGGTTACGGAGCCACGATCGAACCGGAAGAGTTCACTGAGCCCGACTATCATTTTCATGCGCTAATCGAGCTGGCCAATGCCGCCGATGCGACGTTAGACGCCTGAAATTACTACCGCCCGAACCACCATATAAAAATAACGGGCACCCACAGAAGGAAAACAGCAATGACCAACAAGAGACCTACCAATTGGACCGACCTTGATAATGCGATGGTCGAACATGCAATCCGCCGCGGTGCATCGCGTCGCGAACTTCTCAAAATGATGATGGCTTCCGGGGTCGGCATCGCAGCGGGAAGCTCGCTGCTGGCAAGTGCAGGTCGCGCAGTGGCGGCAACCCCGGTTTCTGGCGGTCATCTGAAAGCGGCTGGCTGGTCATCCTCGACAGCAGATACGCTCGACCCGGCAAAAGCCTCGCTGTCGACCGACTATGTGCGCTGTTGCGCCTTTTACAACCGCCTGACATTTCTAAATGAAACAGGTGCGGTCGAAATGGAGCTGGCTGACAGCATTTCGACCGACGACGCCAAGACTTGGGAGATCAAGCTTAAAAAGGGCGTTCAGTTCCACGACGGACATACGCTGAATGCCGATGACGTGGTCTACTCACTCAACCGCCATCTCGATGAGGCTGTTGGCTCCAAGGTCAACTCTATCGCCAAGCAGATGACCGAGATTGCGAAAGTGGACGATACCACCGTCAAGATCGTGCTGGCCACGGCCAACGCCGACCTTCCGACGATCCTTGCCCTGCATCACTTCATGATCATTGCTGACGGCACAACAGATTTCACCAAGGCCAACGGCACCGGCGCATTCATCTGCGAAACTTTCGAGCCGGGTGTAAAATCGATTGCGGTGAAAAATCCGAACTATTTCAAGTCCGAAGGCCCCTACCTCGACAGTTTCGAATTCTTCGCGATCACCGACAACAACGCCCGCATCAATGCGCTCCTCTCGGGCGATATTCATCTTGCCGCTGCGGTCAACCCACGTTCGTTGCGGATGCTCGAAGGTCATGACTCGGTCCGCACCTCGGTCTCGACCTCAGGAAACTACACTGACCTGAACATCCGTCTCGACCTGGATCCAGGCAGCAAAGCGGGCTTTGTCGAAGGTATGAAGTACCTGATCGACCGCGAGACAATTCAGAAATCAGTAATGCGCGGTTTTGCCGAGATCGCCAATGACCAACCCATCTCGTCCGCGAGCCGCTATCACAACCCGAACCTGAAGCCGAGGGAATACGATCCAGAGCGCGCAAAAAGTCTTTTCGAAAAAGCGGGCGTTCTTGGCCAGTCGATCCCTGTCATTGCCTCTGAAGCTGCAGGCTCCTCGGTGGACATGGCAACCATCGTGCAACAGGCAGGCGCACAGATCGGCATGAACCTTGACGTACAGCGCATGCCGTCGGACGGCTACTGGTCGAACTACTGGCTGAAGTCTCCGATCCACTTCGGCAACATCAACCCACGTCCGACCCCCGACATCCTGTTCTCGCTGCTCTATGCTTCGGATGCACCGTGGAACGAGAGCCAGTACAAGTCGGAGAAGTTCGACAAGATGATGGTCGAGGCCCGTGGTGCGCTGGACGAAGCGAAACGCACCGAGATCTATTGGGAAATGCAGGAAATGATCGCCAATGATGCCGGTACGGTCATTCCCGTTTACATCTCGAATGTCGATGCGGTCACGACCAAGCTGCAAGGGCTGAAATCGAACCCGCTCGGTGGCATGATGGGCTATGTTTTCGCCGAACATGTCTGGCTCGAAGCCTAATACCTGCCATAGCGAACCGCGGGAGCCATAGGCTTCCCGCGGTTCCATCCGCAACCAGGAATGTGCACCTTGCCCACTTCGTTTACGCCCTATTTCCTGATCGCCCAGCGCCTGGGAATCGCACTGATCACATTGGTCATCGTCTCGTTCGCAGTGTTCTTTGCAACCGAACTCCTGCCCGGAGATGTTGCCCAGATCCTACTTGGACAGGCAGCAACGCCGGAGGCCGTCGCCGGATTGCGCGAAGCGATGGGGCTGAATGAGCCCGCGATCTACCGATTCTTGTCGTGGCTGGCGGGTCTTGCCTCGGGTGATCTTGGAATCTCCTACGTCAACAATATGCCGGTTACTCAGTTAATCGGTGGCCGCTTGATCAGTTCACTCAAATTGGCCGGCGTGACAACGCTCTTTACCGTACCAATCGCTCTCAGCCTTGGGATCGGTGCCGCTATGGCGCGCGGCTCACTCTTTGATCGAGTGGTGTCGGTTCTTACGATATCTGTGATTTCAGTCCCCGAATTCATGGTCGCGACGCTTGCCGTAGTGATCTTCGCGGTCTGGCTCGGTTGGTTGCCGGCATTGAGCTACGGCGTGGAGGTGGACTCATGGAGCGCCATGCTGCGCGGCTATGCGATGCCCGTCATCACCCTGAGTTTCGTTGTCTCCGCGCAGATGATCCGGATGACCCGCGCCGCAGTGATCGAGACAATCAATACACCCTATGTCGAGATGGCGCTGCTCAAAGGCGCTTCGCGCAGCCGGATGGTGCTCAAACACGCACTGCCCAATGCCCTGGGTCCGATTGCGAACGCAGTCGCCTTGTCGCTGAGCTACCTGGTCGGCGGCGTGATCATCGTCGAAACCATTTTCAACTATCCCGGCATTGCGAAGCTGATGGTCGACGCCGTTTCGACCCGTGATCTGCCATTGATCCAGTCCTGCGCAGTGATCTTCTGCGTCAGTTACCTGTCGCTGATCACGTTTGCGGACGTAATTGCCATCCTTTCAAACCCGAGGCTCCGTCACCGATGACCAAAAGGACGCTCTCTCGCCGACTGCCCACGCCGCGCAACTTGGGTTATTCCTTCAACTGGGTGGGGCGGATCGGCCTTACGCTGATCCTCTTTTGGGCGATCGTTGCGCTAATCGGACCCTGGATCACACCCTATCCGGTCGGCAAGGTTGTCGACTGGGACTTCTTCGGTCCTATGAGCCAGAAGTTCTGGTTGGGGACGGATTATCTCGGCCGCGACGTGCTGTCCCGCGTTTTCATGGGCGCGCGCTACACAGTGGGTCTCGCGCTCGCTGGTGTGACGCTTGCTTGCACGGGCGGGGTCATACTCGGGATGATCGCTGCGGTGGTCGGCGGCTGGTTCGACACCATCCTGTCGCGCCTTCTCGATGCCTTCAACGGAATCCCGTCCTTGCTCTTCGGCCTCGTCGTCGTCGCAGCCGTCGGCTCGTCGATCCCGGTGCTGATACTCACGCTGGCCGCCATCTATCTGCCAGGCGCCTATCGCTTCGCCCGCGCGCTGGCGGTCAATGTGAATACAATGGACTTCGTCACCGTCGCCCGTGCGCGCGGAGAGACAACACTTTATCTCATCCTGCGCGAGATCTTTCCCAATATTCTCGGCCCGGTGCTGGCCGATCTCGGCCTGCGCTTCGTTTTCATTGTACTCGTCCTTTCCGGCCTGTCCTTCCTCGGTCTCGGCGTTCAGCCTCCTAATGCCGACTGGGGCGCGCTGGTCCGCGAGAACATCGAGGGCCTCAGCCTCGGCGCACCAGCGGTGATCTTTCCATCGATCGCCATCGCCTCGCTGACCATTTCGGTGAACATGTTCATCGACAACCTGCCCACACGCATCCGTGACAGGAGCGAATGATGCCCCAGACCCCACTTGTTTCCGTTCGTGACCTGACAATCGGCGCCAAGACCGATTCCGGTCGCAAGGTCCACATCATCAACGGCGTCAGTTTTGACATTGCCCCCGGCGAGATCCTGGCGCTGATCGGCGAATCTGGTTCCGGTAAGACCACGATCGCCCTGTCGCTGATGGGACATGCGCGTACCGGTTGTTCAATCACCGGCGGGCAGATCCGCGTGGGTCGGCACGACGTAACCGCAATGTCCGAGCGTGCCCGCCAAGTGCTGCGCGGCACCGAAGTGTCCTACGTTCCGCAATCAGCGGCAGCCGCTTTCAATCCGAGCCAGCGCATCATCGACCAGGTGATCGAGATTTCAACGATCCACAAGCTGATGTCCCGCGCGAATGCAGAGAAGAAGGCGATAGAACTGTTCCGGGCGCTCGCCCTGCCCGACCCTGAAACCATCGGCCAGCGTTATCCGCACCAGGTCTCGGGCGGCCAGCTTCAGCGTCTTTCGGCCGCCATGGCGCTGATCGGGGATCCGCAGCTCGTCATTTTCGACGAACCAACGACCGCGCTCGACGTCACCACCCAGATCGAGGTTCTACGCGCCTTCAAATCGGTTATGCAGAAAAGCGGTGCCTCCGGGGTCTATGTCAGTCACGATCTTGCCGTGGTGGCCCAGATTGCCGACCGGATCATCGTCCTGCGTTCCGGTGAAATCCAGGAGGAAGGGCCCGCGCAACAGATTCTCGACGCACCGACCCACCCGTACACCAAAGAGCTGCTAGCCGCCTTCGAGCCGGTCCCACATGAAGCCGTCGCAGCCGGCGAGGCCAAAGTCCGGTCGTCCATCCTGCGGGTGGCAGATCTGCATATCGGCTACGGAAAGGAGTTCGGCCGCGAGCCGGCACTCAAGGTCGTCCGGAAAGTGAACTTCAAGATCGAGCGTGGCCGCAATCTCGGCGTGATCGGTGAATCGGGATCCGGAAAATCCACCCTTGCCCGCGCCATTGCCGGCATCGTCCCTGCATATCGTGGCACGATGGAATTCGACGGTAAGGAATTCGGCATGAGCCTTGCCAACCGCAGCAAGGAAGAACTGCGCCGCGTGCAGATCGTCTTTCAGTTGGCCGACACGGCACTTAACCCGTCCCATTCCATCGAGGCTATCATTGGTCGGCCTCTGACCTTCTATCGGGGACTCAAGGGAGGTCAGCGGGAGGCGCGCGTCATCGAGCTTCTCGATATGGTCAAACTGCCGGCCGCGCTGCGTCACCGCCTGCCGAGCGAACTGTCAGGCGGGCAAAAACAGCGCGTCAATCTGGCCCGCGCGCTCGCCGCCGAGCCCGATCTTATCCTGTGCGACGAGATCACCTCGGCGCTCGATACGGTGGTAGCGGCATCAATCCTCGATCTGCTCAAGGAACTTCAGCGTGAACTGAACCTAAGCTACATGTTCATCAGCCACGACCTTTCCACTGTGGAAGCGATCTGCGACGATGTGTTGGTCATGTACAACGGTGAAGTTGTCGAGGCGCTGCCCGCAGCCGACATGTCGAGCAAGGCGACGCATCCCTATTCGCGATTGCTGATCTCTTCGGTACCGAAACTTGATACCGGATGGCTATCCGGGCTTGAACAAGACCCCGAACTCGTCGCCGCCTTCTCCAAGCGCTGACGACTACATCCGGTCTTCGAAAAGCCGCGTCAGCGGAATCTGCGGTCTATCAAGCACCGTCTTGATGATCACGAAGCTGAAATACTTGTCGATTCCGACGTCTCGGTCGATCAGTGTTTCGATAATGTTCTGATAGTCGACGATGCCAGCCGTAATGAACTTGACCAAATAGTCGTAGCCGCCCGAAACCAGATGGCATTCGACACAGCTGTCGATCTTCTCAACAGCCTCCTGGAAACGGGCGAAATCGATCTGCCGGTGGTTCTTTAACGTGAATTCGGTGAACACAGTCAGCGTTTCACCCAGTTTGGCGACGTTGATCTGGGCCGTATAGCCGGTGATGTAGCCCGCTTGCTGGAGCTTCTTCACCCGCATAAGACAGGGCGATGGAGACAGGTTGACCCGTTCGGCCAGTTCGACATTGGTAACGCGACCGTCGCGTTGCAATTCGGCGAGGATTTTCAGGTCGATGCGGTCCAGCTTGTTGTGTGCGTTCATTTTGTTCACTTTCTTATGTGGTACGCGCAATCTACATTTTGAAGGTCAGTGCGGCATTTCTGTCAACAACATATGACAGAAAATGCTGTGGCGTTATCGGCATCTGGCATAAGCGACTTCCGTTACGGACATATGGTGAGCCAAACAATAGGAGGGGTTGATGTCTGCACCGCTAATGCACATTTCTACCGATGAGGTTCCGCCGTCGAGCGCCGACTGCGTTATCATCGGCGCCGGTATTGTTGGCGTCAGCGCTGCCTACTGGCTCGCGCGCGCCGGGCTGCGCGTCGCACTCGTGGAAAAAGGCGCGGTCGGGGCCGAGCAGTCGAGCCGGAACTGGGGCTGGTGCCGCCAGCAGAACCGCGATGCCCGCGAACTGCCACTGGCGACCAAGACCCTTGCGCTGTGGGAGGAGATGGCCGCCGATATCGGCGAGGATCTCGGTTTCCGCCGCTGCGGACTTCTTTATTTGTCGAACAAACCCTCTGAGCTGGAAGGCTGGGCTAACTGGGGCCGGTTCGCCCGTACGGCGGGCGTCGATACACGGATGCTGAGCGCTGCCGAGGCTGCGGAACGCGGCGCGGCCACCGGCCAGAGCTGGCTCGGCGGGGTTTGGTCGCCGACCGATGGCATTGCCGATCCGGCGCGGGCCGCGCCACTGATTGCCAAAGGCGTTATCAAACATGGCGGCCATGTGGTGCAGAATTGTGCTGTCCGAGGGCTCGAACTGTCGGCTGGCGCTGTTTGCGGTGTCATCACCGAGCGCGGCGTGATCGCAACGAAAATGGTGGTGATGGCTGGTGGCGCTTGGGCCAGCAGTTTCCTGCATCAATTGGGAATCAAGTTTCCCCAGGCTTCCGTACGCAGTTCGATCTTGTCGGTCGCCCCTGGAGCCAAAGGCGTGCCGAGTGCCCTGCATACGGGTCCGGTTTCCGTCACCCAGCGGGGTGATGGAGGGTATACGCTTGCGATTTCGGGATGCGGGCATCTCGACCCGACTCCCGGTGCGGTGATGGGCGCCAAACATTTCCTGCCAATGTTTGCCAAGCGCTGGCGCGCGCTGCGCCCGGGAGGGTTGCAGGCCTGGCGCAGCGGTTTTGAAACCCGGGCGCATTGGGCGATGGACCAGGAAACCCCTATGGAGCGGGTGCGGGTTCTCGATCCGCGACCCTCGCAAGCCCTGGTCGACAAGACCTTGCGCCGCGCGCGCCGCCTGCTGCCGGCCCTGCGTGACATTCCGGTCCAGGCAAGCTGGGCAGGCTACATTGACTCCACGCCCGATGGCGTGCCGGTGATTGATGCTGACGTCGGGATTGGAGGACTGATTCTGGCTGCCGGTTTGTCGGGGCATGGGTTCGGCGTCGGCCCGGGGGTCGGCCATCTGGTTGCCGATCTGGCTTTGGGACGCACGACTATCACCGAGGTTGAACAATACCGGTTGGCTCGCTTCGGGGAAAGCCAATGGGGCAAAGTCGCAAAGTTCTGAGATCGGACGGTGGCCTTGCCGACACGAAAGGGGCGAAGGAAGATTTCGCCAGTGCCCCCGAAGATGCATTCTGCCATCGCGCCATTTCATTCCACCCGCCCAAACGGCTTGGTGGCGGCCATTTGGCTGCGGGGCGGCAGCGGGCCGGTCACGGTCCGGGGCTGTCTTCATCTGTCCGCCATCTGGAATGATGACATGCATGTGGCTTTCCCCGTCCGCGTGTTCTGATCCCTAGGAGTCAAACAGCGGTGAGCCGAGCTGTCAAAGATCAGTTACGCTCCACCCCATAAGCGATACCTATAGGTCGCAGCGCGCCGATCTTGTTTCAAGCCAGGAACGATCACGACCCCTGCGGTAAGCCCCTTGTGGAAATCGCGGCTTCCACGTTCATAAGCGTCAGCAGGTAGCCTGTCGTCGTGAAAGGGTCAGGCGGTGGCCTGCGCCCTCGCCTGTATAAGAGCATCAGCAAGATAGAGGTCCTGCAGCGCGATCCCGGAACTGTCGAAGACCGTTATCGCTTCGTCGGATGTCCGTCCTACAGCAGTCCCCTTGATCACGTCGCCTATCGCGGTGATGGCGATCTCGCCGCTGGCGACTTGGTCGCAAACATGCTGGAAATCACCGATCATTGTCGACTGCGAAGGCAAGTCACAAAACAGATTGCCGACTTGCATCAGATCGACCGGCAGTTCGTGTTTTCCGGGCGCATCGGAACCCATGCTGGCAATATGTGTACCTGGACGAACCCAGCTCGCATCAAACAGCGGCTCACGGGCGGGCGTCGCCGTGACCACGATATCTGAAGATGAGACAGCCTCTTGCGCC
Source organism: Paracoccaceae bacterium (assembly GCA_013373445.1). Classification (GTDB taxonomy): domain Bacteria; phylum Pseudomonadota; class Alphaproteobacteria; order Rhizobiales; family Stappiaceae; genus Roseibium. The sequence continues at coordinate 41,523 of JABXHV010000009.1, forward strand.
GGACAGACCTGGGCATTCAAACCATTTGCTCGAAGCACATCCACAAAAGCATCACGTCTTTCCGAAGCCCGAGCGACCACATGGACGATTTCGATAGGGCGAATGCGCGCAAGCGCCATAACCTCGTAATGAGCCTGATTTCCGGCCCCGAATATTGTCAATGACCGGGCATCCTTGCGCGCCAGAAGATCGGCCGCCACGGCATCTGCCGCGGATGTTCTGTAGGCATTTGCAGTCCCAGCCTCAACGACTGCACTCAAACGACCGATCTCCTGATCGAGCAGGACAATCGTCGAATTGTGGCGCGGCAATCCACGCTCGGGGTTCTTGGACCAGAACGAACCGACCTTTACACCGGTCAGACGATCCGTTGTGCCCGATTTGATAGAGAAAGTGTTGGTCGGTGACGCAGATCGGCCCAGCACGGCGGGAAAGACGCGTCCCTCGTCGCCTACAGCGGCCACAAGCGCGTCGCGAACAGCTTCATACGCTATTTCGTGTGAAATCAACGTCGCTGATTCTTCCTCGCTAATATAGATCATTGCAGGACCCTCCCCTATTAAGCTCAAGATGGTAGTATCGCCTGACGTCACGGATTTCATACGGAGCTAAAAACCCGTTAATCCAGGGCCAAACCCGGTCCGCGCAATAATCCGTGGACCATACCGAGTACGCAAAGCGCCCCACCATCAAGCATGTTGATACGCTGCTACTTTTTGACCAGAAAGAGCTGCGCAGGTGATGCCGCCCAGTCGCGTAAAACAGATTAATCCACCAAATAGCCAGTCCATAAAAGCAGAGAAATGTGCCGCGGCACGGAGAAACTCAACCACGATTCTTGACTTCAAACCGGAGCATGAGCGCCGCTTCCGAATATGGCGGACACCCGAAAACATATGAGCAATAACAACTCCGAAATTTCGTTGGTTAAACTGGAGAGCCGTCATCTCGAAGGCGCCTTGAAACTATCCCAGGAATTCTCCTGGCCTTATCGTTTGGAGGACTGGCAGTTCGCCGCCGAGGTTGGCGAAGGTGCAGTCCTGGAACGGGACGGAGAAGTTCTCGGGACAGCTATGTGGTGGCGCTACGGAGAGCGGTTCGCCACGGCCGGCATGATCATTGTAACTGCCAGTGTCCAGGGCGGCGGTCTTGGGTCGCGGCTCTTCAACGCGTTGCTGGACGCCACCGAAGGACGAAATGTCCTTCTCAACTCTACCGAAGATGGGCTGCCCCTGTATCGTCGCCGCGGTTTTGAGCCCTGGGGTATGGTGCATCAGCATCAGGGCGTTTTGGCCGTTGTGCCGACGGTGGACCGAAGTGACGATATTCGTCCGGCGACGGCCGACGACTTGGAAGCCATACAGGCCCTTGATGAACGCGCGATCGGAATGCCGCGTCACGGTCTCGTTGCCGCGCTTTTCGGCGCCGGCGAAGGAACCGTGCTCGTGCGCGATGGCGAGATCGTCGGCTCTGCCATATGCAGACGATTTGGACGTGGATATGTGGTTGGCCCTGTCGCAGCAGCCAGCGTTGAGGACGCAAAGCAACTGATCTGTGCGCACCTCGTCGAACTAGGCAGCCAGTTCGTTCGCATCGACGTATATGCCGATGACGGGTTGAGCGACTGGCTCAAGGAACTCGGACTCCCACTGGCCGGCGAAGCTGTGTCTATGGTGCATGGAACCAGACCTGCCCCGCTCGCGCCATACCACATGTATGCGGTCGCGAACCAATCTTTCAGTTAGGAGAAAAATGATGGATGCCACGCAAGTTGATCCTGAGGCCCAGGGGAACGGCTTGACCATAGATGGTTTGGTCACCCCGGCACTACTGCTCGATGAGGGAAAGCTTGAACGCAACATTGAGCGGCTTGCAAAACATGTGAGCGGTTTGGGTGCCGTGCTGCGTCCGCACATGAAAACCGCCAAGAGCATTGATGTTGCCCGGCGCGTCTTTCCCGGTGAACCGGGCCCGATCACGGTCTCGACCCTTGCCGAGGCGGAGTATTTCGCCGAATCCGGATTCACCGACATCACGTACGCTGTCGGCATCTCACCGGCTGCGGCTGTCCGGGGCCTAAATCTCTCCCGTCGGACCGGCGCAAATGTGAAGTTTCTCCTGGACACTGTGGAGCAGGCCGACGCGCTCGGCGAGGCGGGAAAGAAAGCCGGTATCACGCCATCGGCCTTTATTGAACTCGACGTCGACGATCATCGTGGCGGCCTGAAGCCGCTCGACCCGGCCCTTGTCGATGTCGCCAACCGGATGAAAGCAGCCGGGGTGGAACTCGCGGGTGTGCTGTCGCATGCCGGTGAGTCCTATGCGCTCAACACCAGGGAAGCGCTGGTGGCCGCCGCAGAGAATGAGCGGGTTGCAACCGTTAAGGCAGCGGACATCCTCAGGGCGCAAGGCCATGCCTGCCCGATCGTGAGCCTCGGCTCCACGCCGACGGCGCATTTTTCGGAGAACCTCGAAGGCGTCACCGAAGTGCGCGCCGGTGTCTACATGTTTTTTGACCTCGTCCAGCACGGTGTCGGCGTATGCACGCTCGACGATCTGGCGATCTCGGTGCTTGCGACCGTTGTAGGCGCAAAGCCGGAAAAGGGCTGGATCCTTGTGGATGCGGGCTGGATGGCGCTGTCACGCGATCGCGGAACGGCCAGCCAGGAAGTCGACCAGGGCTACGGTGTTGTCTGCGACGAAAAAGGTCACGTCTATGATGACGTGATTGTCTCCCAGGCCAGCCAGGAACACGGAATCCTGGCCCTTCGTCCGGGATCAACAAAAACCATGCCTCACCTGCCGATTGGCTCAAAGGTCCGGATACTGCCAAATCACGCCTGCGCCATGGCGGCTCAGCACGATTTCTACAGCGTCGTGAATGGCGATAGCCCAGCTATCCGAGCGCGCTGGCCACGCATTCGCGGTTGGTAAGCCCTTCACGTGATCACAACGCCGGGCAATCCGATGATCGCCCGGCGAGACCAAAACTTTCGCCCCTGATTTCCGCCGATTTTCGGCACCTTTTCGTTATGAAGGATATTATCCCATGAACGCAGCTCTCAAACATCTTGCCGCTAACAACAGGCTGGGTCGGTTCTTCGTTGACGGCAGCTGGGTGGATGCATCTGGCACCGAAAAGGGCGCCGTCACCAACCCGGCAACAGAGGAAGTGATTGCCCATATCGCATTGGGCGATCAGAAAGACGTCGACATGGCGGTGGCAGCGGCACGACGCGCCTTTAAGTCATGGTCGCGCACCACGCCCGAGTATCGCGCCGAGCTGCTCACCCGCCTTATTTCGATCCTGGAAGGCCGCACCGAACTGCTGGCGGAGTGCATAACAGCCGAAATGGGGGCTGCCATCAGCTATGCGCAGGCTGCCCAGGTGCCGCTCGCACTTGCACATATCAAGACCTCTCGGGACGTCCTGTTGTCCTTCCCGTTTGTCGAGCAACGCGGTCACACCGCGATCGTCCGTGAGCCAATCGGCGTTTGCAGTTTGATCACACCGTGGAACTGGCCGCTCTTCCAGATCACTGCCAAGGTTTCACCCGCTCTTGCAGCGGGCTGCACCGTGGTGCTGAAACCAAGCGAGCTCGCTCCGCTCGACGCTCTGTTGTTTGCAGAAGCGGTTGAGGAAGCTGGCTTTCCCGATGGCGTCTTCAATCTGGTGAATGGGGATGGCCCGACTGTCGGCCAGAGAATGTCCTCTCATCCAGACGTCGACATGGTTTCCATCACAGGCTCAACCCGCGCCGGCATCCTCGTGGCGCAGGCCGCAGCGCCGACCGTCAAGCGTGTCGCACAGGAACTTGGCGGGAAGTCTCCCAACGTCATCCTGCCTGACGCGGATCTTGAGCGCGCTGTCCCACCTGGCGTCGCATCGGCATTCCGCAACCTTGGCCAATCCTGCAGCGCACCAACGCGCATGATTGTTCCTCGCGAGCTGCTGCCCCAAGTCGAAGAGATCGCCTTTAAGGCCGCGTCCGAAATTGTGGTCGGAGATCCACTTTCTCCGGAGACGACCCACGGAGCGATAGCGAATGTAGCGCAATTCAAACGCGTCCAGATGATGATCGAGGCTGGCTTGGCCGAAGGCGCGAAGCTGGTAACGGGCGGCGCAGGCAGACCGGACGGGCTGACGGCCGGCTTCTATGCAAAGCCGACAATCTTTTCCGAAGTTCGAATGGACATGAAGATCGCCAGTGAAGAAATCTTCGGACCAGTTCTCTGCATCATCCCTTATGACACGGTTGAAGAAGCCATCGAGATTGCCAATGACACCGTCTACGGGCTTGGCGCGCAAGTTCAAGGTACGGACATGACCGTCGTGAAGGACGTTGCGGCACAAATCAGGTCCGGTCAGGTTCATCTCAATTACCCGGCATGGGATCCGCAGGCTCCCTTCGGCGGCTACAAACAATCCGGCAACGGGCGCGAATATGGACCGGAAGGCATGGCCGAGTACCTCGAGGTCAAGTCGATACTGGGCTATTTCGAATAAGTGTCGGGCTCATACCTCGGACGCTGCGCCGATCCAGGCGCGGCCTCCTCACAATCCGCATTCACACATCTGGTTGTGATCTGCGCCCACGTCTTCGCGGCAGGTCGGCGACCATGAGCCGTCATGGAAAAGCTGGATGAGCGCGACGGGCTCAGTTGCGCACCCCGACGAGCGGCCGTGGCTGGGTGCGTTTCTCAGAGTGCTGGCAGGCCTGCTCTTCGCAGCCTTATCGGTCTGTGTGAAGGGCCTGTCCGGCTCAATCCCGCTCGGCGAAATCGTCTTCTTCAGATCGCTTTTTGCGCTCATCCCCCTGGCAGTGTTTCTCTGGGTGCGGTCAGAGTTGCCTTCGGGGCTTGCGACGCGCCGGCCCCTCGGCCACCTGCTGCGCTCAGCGCTTGGCGCAGCAGCCATGTTTACCTCTTTCGCCGCAATCGCCCGCCTGCCGCTCGCCGAGGCGACCCTGCTTGGCTATCTTGCGCCGATCTTCACAGCAATCGCCGGCGTCTTTATCCTGTCCGAGCGGATGACCACTAGGCGGGCCAGCGCAGTAATCATTGGCTTTAGCGGAATCTTGGTTCTGTTCTGGCCCGAGCTTAATGGCGGCCAGATTTCCAGCGATCGGCTATTAGGCTATCTATTGGGGCTTCTTACAGGTGTATTGACCGCGTTGGCACTGATCACGGTCCGCCGCCTGAACCGCACTGAGAGCGCAGGCTCTATCGCCTTCTACTTCATCTTGACCTCGATGATCTGCGGGTTGGCAACCATGCCCCTAGGTTGGGTAATGCCTGACCTGACCGGGATTGTGATGCTGGTCATGGCAGGAATATTCGGCGGGCTGGCGCACATTGCCAGCACGCTCGCGTTTCGCAATGCGGAAGCATCTTTCCTCGCCCCTTTTGACTATTTGGCGATCATCTGGCCGCTATTGGCGGACCTGCTTCTCTTCGATCAACCGATCTCATCGGCTTTCATCGTGGCGTTGCCGCTTGTTCTGGTTGGTGGCGCAATCCCCGTCATGGGTCGCAAGAAGCCCTAGGGTCAGGCCCTAGAGGCATGAGCGACGCGATCAACTGCCTCCCCATAAACGCAAAATCCGCCCCGGCAAGCTCGGGGCGGATTTTTTGTTCTACTGGCAGTAGTTCAGCGAGTTGGCTTGCGGCCTTACCCAAGACCGCCCATGTGAAAAGCCTTCACTTCGAGATATTCCTCAATCCCGAGTTGGCTACCTTCGCGACCCAAACCAGATTGCTTGACGCCGCCAAACGGCGCGACTTCCATTGAGATTGCGCCTGTGTTCAATCCCACCATGCCGAATTCCAGCGCTTCGCCGACGCGCCAGGCGCGGCTCAGGTTTTCGGTGTAGAAATAGGCAGCCAAGCCGAACGGCGTTCCATTGGCGATCTCGAGAGCCTCATCCTCGGTATCGAAGCGGAACAACGGAGCCACCGGCCCGAAGGTCTCTTCGCGTGCAAGCAGCATCTCTGTCGTGGCCCCAGTGAGGACAGTCGGAGAAACATAGTTCGATCCGGTCTCCAACTTGCGTTCAGCGGTATGCACTTTCGCGCCCTTGGTGATGGCGTCGGCAACATGGCTCTCGATCTTCTCGATCGCTGCGCTGTTGATCATCGGTCCGATCGACACATCCGCGGAGGTGCCAGGGCCGACCTTCATTGCGTCGACGCGCTTCGCCAGCCTGTCAGCAAATTCATCATAGACAGCGCTTTGCACCAAAATCCGGTTGGCGCAAACACAGGTTTGGCCGCCATTGCGGAATTTCGAAATCAGCGCGCCCTCGACCGCCAGGTCGAGATCGGCATCTTCGAAGACGATGAAAGGCGCATTGCCACCCAGCTCCAGGGAAAGCCGTTTGATGCTGTCGGCCGCTCCCTTCATGAGCAGCGAACCAACGCGGGTCGAGCCGGTGAAGGAGATTTTCCTCACGGTCTCGTTGGCCATGATCTCCGCTCCGATGGCTGTCGGCATGCCGGTGACGATGTTGATCACACCGGCAGGAATGCCCGCACGCTCAGCCAGAACGCCAAGCGCAAGCGCGGAAAAGGGCGTGAGTTCGGATGGCTTAATCACCACGGTGCATCCGGCGGCCAGCGCAGGAGCGACCTTGCGCGTAATCATTGCGTTCGGGAAGTTCCAGGGTGTTACAATCCCGCAGACACCGACAGGCTGCTTAAGAGTGATAATGCGCCTGTCCGGCGTCGGTGAAGGGATCGTCGACCCGTAAACACGCCGGGCCTCTTCTGCGAACCACTTGACGAAAGAAGCGCCATAGGCAATCTCGCCACGCGCCTCAGCCATGGGTTTGCCCTGCTCGGTGGTCAGGATCAGGGCAAGATCGTCGACATGGTCGAGCATGAGGTCGTGCCAAGCCTCAAGCAGCGTTGCCCGCTGTGCGGCTGTCTTGCTCTTCCAACCGGCATAGGCCTCATTTGCAGCCTCGATCGCAGCCCGTGTGTCGCTTTCGTCCATGTCCGGCACGGTGCCGATCGACAGTCCAGTCGCCGGATCGCTTACGTCCAGCTTATTTCCAGAACGGGCCTCAACCCAGTCTCCGCCGATCAGGGCGCTCTGGCGCAGAAGCGCGTTTCCAATCAATGCATTCATTTCAATACTCCTGAGATCAGTCCAACGCTTCAAGCACTGCTGCGGTGATTGCCGAGGTCTTGTCCTTGCCCGGATTGACCCCAACGCCCTTTTCGGTCGCGGTGGCAATCGCGGCCATTATCCGGTCCGCCGCCTGTTTTTCCCCGAGGTGCTCAAGCATCATTGCGGCCGACCAGATGGTCGCGATCGGATTGGCAATCCCCAGATGGGCAATGTCCGGAGCAGACCCGTGCACGGGTTCGAACATCGACGGCACAGACCGGTCCGGATTGATGTTTGCCGATGCGGCGAACCCAAGCCCGCCCTGGATAGCGGCACCCATGTCGGTGAGAATATCGCCGAAGAGATTAGACGCGACGATCACGTCAAGACTTTCCGGAGCCATGATCATGCGCGCAGCCAATGCGTCGACATGATAGGAAGTCACCTCGACATCCGGGAATTCAGCCGCAAGTTCGCGAGTGACCTCATCCCAGAACACCATCGAATGTTTCTGCGCATTCGACTTGGTCACGGATGCCAGGCGACCACTGCGCTGGCGTGCCTGTTCGAAACCGTAGCGAAGAATGCGCTCAACGCCCCGACGGGTAAAGACAGAGGTTTCGACGACAACTTCAGAGGGCGTGCCCTGATGAACGCGCCCTCCAGCACCCGAATACTCGCCTTCCGTATTCTCACGAATGCAAAGAAGGTCGAAGTCCGTCGCCTTCAACGGCCCGTTGACCTTTGGCAGCAGGCGGTGCGGCCTGACGTTGGCATATTGATCGAACGCCTTGCGGATCGTCAGCAGCAAGCCGTGCAGGGAGACCGAGTCCGGCACTTGTGCCGGCCATCCCACTGAACCCAGGAGGATGGCGTCGAAACCGCGCAAGGTCTCGATGCCGTCGGCCGGCATCATCATGCCGGTTTCGTTGTAGTAGGCGCAGGACCAGGGGAAAGTGGTTTCGGAAAGTCCGAACCCTTCCTGATCCGCAACCTTGCTCAACACCTCCCAGGATGCCTCGATCACTTGAGGACCAATGCCGTCTGCCGGAATGAGTGCAATGTCGTATTTTTTCATTTCATCAGTCCTGGTAGTGGCGGGCGATCAGCTAACGATGACGTAGATCTTGCGCACTGTTTCGATCGTCTTCCAGACACCGACAAAGCCAGGCTTCATCACGAAACTTTCGCCCGCGCGATAGACGACCGGTTCACCACCCTCCGGTGTCAGTTCGATCACGCCCTGGAGAAGATGGCAGAATTCATAGGTTTCACCCTTGATCGAATGGCTAACGCCGGGCGTTGATTCCCAAACTCCGGTCCGAACCGTCCCGTCCTTGGATTCATCCATCGGCCAGCTTTTCAGCTGCGGATCTCCGGAAATAAGACGGTCGGGCGCAGGCACCGATTCCTTTGGGGCGAAACTCGGATTGTGGTCGATCTTAACGATGCCGGTCATGATTTTTCCTTTGTAACTCAGTAGTTGCGGTTGCGGTCGACGAGACCAATGAGGTCCTCGCCCTGAAGATGTCGACGAATGTTGTCGCTCACGGCGATTGCAGCCGTGGAGGGCTGGGTAACGCTTGCTATATGAGGAGTCAGCATGATCCGGGGATGCGACCAGAATGGGTGATCGGTCGGCAACGGCTCGGGCTCCGTGACATCGAGCACAGCGGACGCCAGGTGTCCCTGATCAAGCGCGTCCAGCAGAGCCTGATGATCAAGCTGGCGGCCTCGTCCGACATGGACCAATGAGGCGCCTTTCGGCAGCCGGGAAAACAGCGGCGCGTCGAGCATGCCGGTTGTTTCGTCGGTCAGCGGCAAAAGGCAGATCAGGATATCGCTTGTCGCGATCAGCTGCTCAAAACCATCGTCGCCGCTCAGACAGGTAACGCCCGGAATGCTCTTGGCGCTGCGGCTCCAACCCGACAGCGGAAAGCCGAAGGGCGCGAGACGATCAAGGACCGCCTGGCCGAGAACCCCGAGACCGAGAACGCCGATACGTCTTTGCGCGGTTTGCGGCTGATCGATTGCCTGCCAGAGAGCCTTGTTCTGATGTTCCTTGTAGCCGATGAAATTGCGGTGAAGCATCAGAACCGAGAGCGCGACATATTCCTGCATCATGCGGACAATGCCATCCTCGACCATGCGGACGATCTTCACATTGGCCGGAAGTCTGTCAGAGGTGAATTGATCCACGCCGGCGCCGGTCGAGAACATGATCTCGAGATTGGTGTAGCGTTCGATGTCTTCCGGCATCAGCCAGCTTAGAAGATAGCGCACGTCGTCCGGATCCACGGAAGCCGCGTCGAACGAGAACGGGACACCCTCGGGCAAGGCGCGCTCAAACACCTCTGCAAAGGCTGCTGCACGGGATTGGTCCATGTTACAGAGCAGCGTCATGATTGGCCTTTCTTTTCCTTGCAGTATGATAGTGGGAAGACCGACCTCGACGCTGCTGTATGACAGCGTAAAACAGGCAGATCCTGCGCTCAGCGCCGCCGATTAAGCAAATCGTGCGGGTGTTCTCCGCATCATGCAGGCATCAGTTCGGGAGCAGCTAAAGCGCTTCGAGGCCTTCACTTCTTCCAGATGGTCGAGTGCATCGCGACTAAGAAGTGGTCGGAGTTATCCCGATTGGGTTCCCGGGCGCGAATGCCTCGAAGCGCGCAAATCATGGCTCATTGAGCTCAGCGCTGATCCCACTTGTCGAGCATCCCATAGTACCAAACGGCCAGAGGGAGGAACCAGGGCTTGCCGTTGTAGAACGGTCGAGAGCTGAACTTGAGATCCGAATAGACCGTCTTGCCGAGGTCGCTGCCCAGCATCTGGTGCGCCACCCTGCTCCCTAACCAGCTCGCGCGTGCAACGCCGGTGCCGTTGTAACCGCCGGAGAAATGGATGCCGTCGATCTTCTTGACATGGGGGAAATGATCGAAGGTGAAGCCGAGCTGACCATGCCAGTAATGGCTGATCTTGGTGGTCTCAAGTTCTGGAAACACCTTGAGCATCAAGCTTCGGATATAGGCCGCATTGGCTACGTCCACCTTCGGCTTGCCACTCATGTCGAGCACCCTGCCGCCAAAAATGACGCGGGTTCCGTCGGGAGATGGGCGGTAATAGGTCACAACACGCTGACTGCCGGCAAGCATCCGCCGCTTTGGCATCAGGCGATCCATCACCTCGGGCGGCAACTGTTCGGTGGCGATAATACCGCTACCGACAGGAATGATGCGGCGTTTAAGATGTGGCATCAGCGCACCGCTGTAGCCGTTGGCGGCGATCAGCACCTGTCGCGCGGTCACGTCGCGACCGCGGACCTGGAACGTGTATTCTCCCGATCTGGATTGCAGATCGCTGACGCGAGCATTGCTGTAGATCTGGACGCCGAGCCGCTTGGCTGCTTCGGCGAGACCCTTAACATATTTTCCAGGGTGAATGCCGGCATAGCCCGGCATGACGATGCCACCGTGATAGAGGTCGCTGCCGATTTCGGCATGCTGTTCTGATCGCGGAACGAGATAGGCATCGCAATCCATCGACTTCTTGAGGCGATCCAGGTAGCGGCCGAGCCCATCATAGATGCGTGGCGTCATCGCGCCCTTGAAGTAGCCGACAAAGTTGAGGTCGCAGTCAATCTCTTCCTTGGCGACGACGTCCTTGACATGCTGCAGGGAGAGAAAGCTCTCTTCCACCACCTGGCGGGCAACGCTTTCATTGTAGTTCATGCCAGTGTCGAAAAATGCCCAGCCCGGACCGAGCAGACCACCGTTTCGCGAAGAGGCGCCCCAGCCGGGTGCCTCTGCCTCGTAAACGGTGACCTGTTTGCCGGCACGCGCCAGCACCAACGCCGCATTCAGGCCGGTGAAACCGGCACCGATGATTGCGACTTCCGTGCTGGCGGGTATTTCGCCGGCCTCTGCCGCGTCCGGCCGTGCACCATCCCACCAATAGGGCGTGTTGACGGCATCTCGGGAAAAGAAGGGTGCATTCAAGCTGGACATTTTAATGGCTCACGATGGAAGGATACGGCGCAGAAAATCCTGCGTTCTCGGATTTTGCGGACGGACCAGTACCTCTTCAGGAGGCCCATCTTCAAGAAGGACACCACCGTCGAGAAAGATCACACGGTCGGCGACGTCACGAGCAAAGCCCATTTCGTGTGTGACCACCACCATGGTCATGCCTTCATCGGCAAGAGACCGCATCACGCCGAGAACTTCGCCGACCAGCTCAGGGTCAAGCGCCGATGTCGGTTCGTCGAACAGGATGGCGTCGGGCTTCATTCCAAGCGCTCGGGCAATCGCAACACGCTGTTGCTGACCGCCGGAGAGTTGCCCGGGATGGGCGTCGATCTTGTCCGCCAAGCCGACCCGCGCGAGCAGTTCCGTCGAGCGTTCGAGCGCTTCAGCACGCGGTTCACCCTTCACATAGATCGGACCTTCGGCAACATTCTCGAGGGCCGTGCGATGGGGAAACAGGTTGAAACGCTGGAACACCATCGAGACGCGCGTTCTTATATCGCGAATGCCGTTGCGGTCTTTCCGGTCGACCCGTGCACCATGGACAAGGATTTCACCGCCTTGATAGTCCTCAAGGCCATTGATGCAGCGAAGCAGTGTTGACTTCCCCGATCCGGATGGGCCGATGAGGCAGAGAACCTCACCTTTGTCCACCGACGTGGACACGTCGCGGATGACCTCGTGTTTTCCGTAGGACTTGCGGACATTGGATAGAGAGATGAGCGTCATCGTGGTTGCCTCAAGCTCTTTTCAAGCCAGCCGTTAAAGGCGGTCAGGGGAAGGCTCATCGCGAGATAGAGGAGTGCGACGAGTGTGAAGATTGTGGTGTTCTCGAAAGTCGAGGACGCAAGCAGTTTGCCCTGCAAGGAAAGGTCGGCAACGGTAATGGTCGATGCCAGCGATGAATCCTTCAAGACCATGATCATCGTACTGCCGTAGGGAGGAAGAGCGACCTTGATCGCCTGCGGCAGGATAACCCGGCGCATGACCATACCCCATCCCATACCAATCGAAAGAGCGGCTTCTGACTGCCCATTATCGATCGCTTCGATACCCGAGCGGAACACCTCCGCCATGTATGGGGAATAAGCAATTCCCAAACCCAGGATCGCGGCATGGACAGCGGTGAGTGACAAGCCCAGATCAGGAAACACAAAGTAGATGTAAAACAGCGTCACGAGCGCCGGAATACCACGAACAACGATCACATAAACCCGACTGATGGCTGAGAGTGGGCGGATACCGCTCACTCTCATAAAGGCGAGAACCATGCCAAGAATCGTGGAAAGAATGAACCCGCCGAGCGTGACAAGGATTGTCAGATACACGCCCTGCATCAAGACCGGCAGGTAAAGTTCAGCTTTAGAGATAAAATTTAGCATGGTTCTTGCCGTTTTTTTCTATTACAGGCCCCACTTTTTCAGGATCTTATCGAGACGCCCGTCTTCCTTGATGGCAGCGAGGCTCTTGTTGATCTTCTCCTGAAGTTCCGTATTCCCTTTCTTGACAGCAATATTGATCGAACCTTCCACGCTCGGGACGTAGGTTCTTACAAGCTGAACCTCTGGGTATTTACCCTGGGAAAGCAGGTAGCCGAGGATTGGGTAGTCGCCAACGCCCGCAGCCACACGGCCATTTGAGACGTCACTGAGAATGTCTGGGAGAGCGTCATAGGCTCTAACTTCCTCGAACAAGCCGGAAGCCTTGAGGACGTTAAGGTAGTTCGTACCGATCTGTGCGCCGATCCGCTTGCCCTTAATGTCTTCGAGTGACTTGTATTCCGCCGTATCCGTGGCAGGAACGATCAAGCCTTCGCCGTAACGGTAGACATCATTGGTAAAGTCGACGACCTTGCTGCGCTCCGGCGTGGCCGACATCGCTGCCGCGATAATGTCGATCTTGCCAGACGTCAGAGCCGGTACCAGCGTTGAGAACGGCATAGCCTGAATCTCGGGCTTGAAGCCGACATCCTTGCCGATCTCTGCGATCAGGTCGACCATCATTCCCTGGATCGTGTTTGTTTCGGCGTCAAGGAATGTGAACGGCACACCTGTTGGTGTCGATCCGACGGTGTAGACGTCTTCTGCGTGAGCAGGAGCGGTTCCGATCAACAGTGCCAGTGATAGCAAAGCGGATTTGAGTTTCATAACGTTCTCCGGTTCAGGTTTTTTATTTGCGGATTGCGCGCCGTAGGACTGCCCGTGAAGGGCGACGCACCACCGTGATTTGATTTGGGTATCATCTACCTAGCCGTCTGCAGGCACCGCCTAGGGTCAAGCGGAGGATCAGGGGACTGTCGGCAAGCCATCATCCTAAAATCGGTTGCATGACTTCCGGTACGATCCGGCTTGTTCCGCTATCGTCTTTGACGAAGCTTTGGCTGGTGAAAACGCTACCCCCGTTCAATGCTCCAATCAAGACAAAAAGTGTAGGATTGGACAAAATTTCTATTTGGCGTTTATATGACATTGCCAGACGAGATATCTGAGCTTGAACCAAAGAGTGTTTTGTAGGGAAAATGGGCTTGTTTGCAGAACAAGATTACGAAGCTCAGGCTGGATCGGTAGAAGCTGCCAGCGACCGGAGGAAGTGGACATGACAACGAAGCCATCCAAACAGGGCGACACCGTCTTGCTTGAGCAACTTGATCATATTGCCAAGGGTTTAGCTGAGACCCTATCCCCGTTTTGCGAGGTTGTGGTTCACGATCTTACGCATCCAGAGAATGCGATCATGGCGATTTACAACAACCTGTCCGAGCGCAAGGTTGGAGAGCCCGCGACCGAACTTGGCCTGGCTCGAATTCAGGACCGGGATTTCCCGCAGGTCATCGCCAATTATGCCAATGCGTTTCGCGACGGACGGCGGGCAAAAAGCACATCAATTGGCATTCGGGGTGCGCGCGGCGACTATGTTGCCGCCCTTTGCCTCAATGTCGATCTCACGCTTTTCAATAACCTTCAAAGCGCCATCCACGAATTCACGAGAGTTGATATGCAGGAGCCGCTGATGGAGTCGCTGAGCCCGGCGAATGTGGAAGCCCTGCACGGTGCGATTGACCAGTTCGCAGCACGCCGCTCAAAGACACCGAGATCGCTGAAGGCCGACGAGCGAAAGGCGCTCGTCAAAGAG